>NZ_JBMOXA010000033.1:0-51593 GCF_049316285.1 Variovorax sp. HJSM1_2
TGCCGTGGTCGACGTGGCCAATCGTGCCAACGTTGACGTGCGGCTTGGTACGTTCAAACTTTTCTTTTCCCATTTTTCAATCTCCAAAGAGCTATACCCGTGTGTGGTTTAACGTCTGCACAGCACTGCTGAATCGCCTCGCACGGGGAACAAGGCGGCGCGCTGTCGCAGACAAACTGGATGAATTACTTCGCGCGGGAAGCCATGATGGCTTCAGCAACGTTGCGAGGTGCTTCGGAATAGTGCTTGAACTCCATCGTGTACGTGGCGCGGCCTTGCGACATCGAACGCAGCGTGGTGGAGTAGCCGAACATTTCCGACAGAGGCACTTCGGCCTTGATGGCCTTGCCGCCACCAACCATGTCGTCCATGCCCTGCACCATACCGCGGCGGGATGACAAGTCACCCATCACGTTACCGGCGTAGTCTTCAGGCGTTTCCACTTCGACGGACATCATAGGCTCCAGGATGACCGGGTTGGCCTTGCGGCAACCTTCCTTGAAACCAAAGATGGCAGCCATCTTGAACGCGAGTTCGTTCGAGTCCACATCGTGGTACGAACCGAAGTGCAGCGTGACCTTGACGTCCACGACGGGGTAGCCGGCCAACACGCCTTGACCCACGGCTTCGTTGATGCCCTTCTCCACCGCTGGGATGAATTCGCGTGGCACCACACCGCCCTTGATCGCGTCGACGAACTCGATGCCCTTGCCGGCTTCGTTGGGTTCGATCTTCAGCACAACGTGACCGTACTGGCCCTTACCACCGGACTGACGCACGAACTTGCCTTCGGCTTCTTCGACGACCTTGCGGATGGTTTCGCGGTAGGCCACTTGTGGCTTGCCAACGTTGGCTTCCACGCCGAATTCGCGCTTCATGCGGTCAACAATGATTTCCAAGTGCAGTTCGCCTTGGCCACCAATGATGGTCTGACCGGATTCTTCGTCGGTCTGCACGCGGAAAGACGGATCTTCAGCGGCCAGACGGCTCAGGGCCATGCCCATCTTTTCCTGGTCAGCCTTGGACTTAGGTTCCACAGCCTGGCGGATCACGGAGTCAGGGAACACCATGCGCTCAAGCGTGATCACCGAGCTAGGATCACACAGGGTTTCACCGGTGGTGACGTCCTTCAAGCCGACGCAAGCCGCGATGTCGCCAGCGCGAATTTCATCAACTTCTTCGCGGTTGTTGGCGTGCATCTGCACGATACGGCCGATACGCTCTTTCTTGCCGCGCACGGAGTTGTACACCGTGTCGCCCTTCTTCAGCACGCCGGAGTAGACGCGCACGAAGGTCAGTTGACCAACAAACGGGTCGGTCATCAGCTTGAATGCCAGAGCCGAGAACTTTTCTTCGTCGTCAGCCTTGCGGGTCACTTCCTTCTCTTCTTCGTCGAAGCCCTTGATGGCTTTCACGTCCAGAGGCGAAGGCATCAGTTCAATCACGGCGTCCAGCATGCGCTGCACACCCTTGTTCTTGAACGCGGTACCGCACAGCATAGGTTGAATTTCGCCGCTGATGGTGCGCGTGCGCAAGCCTTGGGTGATCTCTTCTTCCGTCAGATCACCTTCTTCCAGGTACTTGTTCATCAGCTCTTCAGAAGCTTCGGCCGCAGCTTCAACCATCTTTTCGCGCCATTCCTTGGCCGTTTCCAGCAAGTCAGCCGGGATTTCTTCGAAGTTGAACTTCATGCCTTGCGAGGCTTCATCCCAGATGATGGCCTTCATCTTGCGCAGGTCAACCACGCCCTTGAAGTTGTCTTCAGCGCCGATTGGGATCACGATTGGCACAGGGTTGGCCTTCAGGCGCAACTTCATCTGATCAACCACCTTGAAGAAGTTGGCGCCGGTACGGTCCATCTTGTTCACGAAGGCCAGACGTGGCACCTTGTACTTGTTAGCCTGACGCCACACGGTTTCAGACTGTGGCTGCACACCACCCACTGCGCAGTACACCATGCAAGCGCCATCCAGCACGCGCATGGAACGTTCCACTTCAATCGTGAAGTCCACGTGGCCGGGGGTGTCGATGATGTTGATGCGGTGTTCGGCGAAGGAGCTGTCCATGCCCTTCCAGAAGCAGGTCGTGGCAGCCGAGGTAATCGTGATGCCGCGCTCTTGCTCTTGTTCCATCCAGTCCATGGTGGCGGCGCCATCATGCACTTCACCGATCTTGTGGTTCACACCGGTATAGAACAGGATACGTTCGGTGGTGGTGGTCTTGCCAGCGTCGATGTGCGCCGAAATACCAATGTTGCGATAACGCTCAATGGGGGTAGTGCGAGCCATGATTCTCTTTCGTTAATGCAACAAGCCCGCCATCCGCCAAACGGTGGAACGGGCTTGCCGACTTGAGCTAGGGGGAATTGATTAGAAGCGGAAGTGCGAGAACGCCTTGTTGGCTTCTGCCATGCGGTGCACTTCGTCGCGCTTCTTCATAGCGCCGCCACGGCCTTCAGTGGCTTCCATCAATTCGTTAGCCAGACGCAGGGACATGGATTTTTCACCACGCTTGCGAGCGGCTTCCTTGAGCCAGCGCATCGACAGCGCCAGACGGCGCACAGGGCGCACTTCAACAGGAACCTGGTAGTTGGCACCGCCAACGCGGCGGGACTTCACTTCAACCATTGGCTTGACGTTGTTGATCGCCAAGACGAAGGCTTCGAGTGGGTCTTTGCCTGGGTTCTTCTTCTCAATAAAGTCGAGAGCGCCATAAATGATGCGCTCTGCAACTGCTTTCTTGCCGCCTTCCATGATCACGTTCATGAATTTGGACAGCTCGACATTGCCGTACTTTGGATCGGGCAGAATTTCACGTTTAGGGACTTCGCGACGACGTGGCATTTTTCACCTCTTCATTTGCTTCAGTTGGCGTCTTGGCAGACACCGCAAAAACCATTTTGGTTTTTACTTACTCGACCCACAGCGGGTCACTACGCTGCATCTCCGCGCCACGCGGAAAACAGCACCGAAATACTCTATAAAAAACCGAGTGCTTACTTAGCCTTAGGCTTCTTGGCACCGTACTTGGAGCGCGATTGCTTGCGGTCTTTCACGCCTTGCAAGTCGAGCGAACCGCGCACGATGTGGTAACGCACACCTGGCAAGTCCTTGACACGACCACCGCGCACCAGCACAACGCTGTGCTCTTGCAGGTTGTGGCCTTCACCGCCGATGTAGGAGATGACTTCAAAGCCGTTGGTCAAACGAACCTTGGCGACCTTACGCAAAGCCGAGTTAGGCTTCTTAGGCGTGGTCGTGTAAACGCGGGTGCAAACACCGCGGCGTTGTGGAGAATTTTCCATCGCCGGGCTTTTGGACTTGATCGTTTCGACCTCGCGTCCCTGGCGAATTAACTGGTTGATGGTTGGCACTTAAGCCTCCTTTTAACGTGAAACGTCCCTAAACGTTCAAAAATGAATCTTCCCCGCCCCAATAGCGGAAAAGCCCTCCAGTATAGCCCGATTGACAAAATTGCTCAAGCAGTAAGCAGAAATGGCGGCTTGGAGCCATCACCCACGCTGCTTTTCGGGCCATTCGCTGCCTGGCGCAGCGCCCCTCGGACGCACCAGACAGCCAAAAACTCACTTGATCCAAAGGCGGATCGCATCCCAGGCGCGGCCAAAGATGCCGGCACGGTCAACCGTCTCAAGGGCGACCAAGGGCACCTCGGCCAGTGGCTGGTCGTTCAGCGTGACCTTGAGCATGCCCACGGCCTGGCCCTTGGTGAACGGCGCCACCAATGGGTCAGGGCGCACGATTTGTGTCTTGATCCGGGCTGCGCTGCCGGCCGGCACCGCCACCACGATGGGTTCGGTACGGCCCAGCTTCAATACGTTGGCGGCGCCTTTCCAGACTTGCGGTGTACCTGCTGGCTGGTTGGCGTCAAACAGTTTGACGTCCTCATAGGCGGTGTAGCCCCAGTTCAGCAGCTTTTGCGACTCGTTGGCGCGCGCGTTTTCGCTGGCAGCACCCAGCACCACGGTCAGGATGCGGCGGCTGCCGGTGCTGGCGCCAACGCCCGCCAGGTTCGGAAAGTCGCGCTTGGCGGTGGCGATCAGGCAGTAGCCAGCGGCGTCGGTGTGGCCGGTCTTCATGCCGTCCACCGTGGGGTCGCGGAACAGCAAGCTGTTGCGGTTGTTGTCGTTGGACTTGGGTGTGCCGGGATACTGGTACTTCTTGATGCCGTAGTAATGCGTGTACTCGGGGAAGTCACGCATGATGCGCGTGGCCAGAATGGCCAGGTCGCGCGCCGTGGTGGTATGGCCGGGCTCGGTCAGGCCCTCGGGATTTTTATAGCTGGTGGACTTCATGCCCAGCACCTTGGCCTGCTCATTCATGAGCTGCACAAAGCGCTCGGCCGTGCCGCCCACACCTTCGGCCAGCGCCATGGTGGCGTCGTTGCCCGACTGCACAATCATGCCCTTGATCAGGTCGTCCACCGGCACCTGCATCTTGGGGTCGATGAACATACGCGAGCCGGGCATCTTCCAGGCGCGTTCACTCACCGAAAAGGTTTGCGTCAAGCTGATTTTCTTGGTCCTGAGCGCATCAAACACCAAGTATTGCGTCATCAGCTTCGTCAGCGATGCCGGCTCCATGGGGGAATCGACATCCTTCTCCAGCAACACCTGATTGGCCGTCACATCCATGACCAGATAAGACTTGGCCGCCACTTCGGGGCCCGCCACGGGCTGAGCCCAGGCCATGACACAGGATAAAGCGAAGAGCGGCGCGGACAGCACCCGTAGGACACGATTCATGGATTCGACGTAACTGGCTAGAGATTCAGGGGATGCGAGGCAGCGGACGAACAAACGTCCGCTCAGAGCGAAGCGCGAGACGCACGGTCAGATGTGCCGTGCGCCCCAAAAGAGACGCAGCAACACCCGCGCCAGGCTGTGACCCGACCTAAGCGGCAAAGTTCACGCGCGCAGGTGCCGCACCACCAAACTTTTCAGCAGCGGCAATTGCCCATGAAAGAAGTGTTCGCCCCCGGGAATGACCGTCACGGGCAGCGACTGCGGGCGCGCCCAGTCCATCACGCTGGCCAGGGGCACGGTCTCATCCTGCTCGCCGTGCAGCACCAGCGTACGCTCGTGCGCCTCTGCGGGCACATCGGCCACTTTGAAGCGCGACGCGGCCGTCCCCACCAGCACCAGCTTTTGCACCGGGCGTGCAGGCCACAACGCCTGCACGGCCTGGCTGGTGACAAACGCACCGAACGAGAACCCGGCCAAGGCCAACGGCGCATCACCCGGCGCGGCTTGCTCGACCACACTCAACAAGTCGGCCATTTCGCCACGGCCTTCGTCGTAAACACCAGCAGTAGCGCCCACCCCACGGAAGTTGAACCGCACGGTGCGCCAGCCACATTGGACAAAGGCGCGGGCCAGGGTCTGCACCACTTTGTTGTCCATGGTGCCGCCAAACAGGGGGTGTGGATGCGCCACAACCACCGTGCCACGGGCCTGCTCACCATCGGCCAGCGTGGGCGCGTCCAGCACGGCTTCAATCGCGCCAGCGGCGCCGGCAAGGGTCAAACGCTCGGTCGATTTGTTCATTGCATATGCTATAGAAGATAGAGCATCCTGCGCTGATGCAGAAAGCCCTGGTGGCCAGTTACTCTTGAATTTCTAGCGCCCGAGGTGCGGCGGCGTCACCAGCCGCTCCACAACTTCGCCGCGCTGCAGGTGCGACTCGACGATTTCATCGATGTCGCTCTCATCGACAAAGCTGTACCAGACGGCCTCGGGATAGACCACCGCCACCGGACCCGCCGCGCAGCGGTCCAGGCAGCCCGCCTTGTTGACGCGCACGCCGCCCGGGCCCGCCAAACCGGCTTTCTTGACCTGCGACTTGCAGCGATCGAAGGCGGCCTGCGCGTTGTGGTGCGCGCAGCTGTCTTCACCGTTGGTGCGGTCGTTGAGGCAGAAAAAGATGTGCCGTTCGTAATACGACTTGGCGGAAGCTTGTTGTGGGGTGTTGGCGTCGCTCATCCCCGCATTCTAGTTTTCCGTGCCACGCCTGGAGACATGGCCCAGCACATAGACGATAGCCGCATAGGGCCACAGCCAGCCCAGCCACTGCACCAACCCGTGAAAGCGGATGAAGCGGCCCTGCTCCCAGGTCGCCAGCGTCTGCGCAAAATAAGCGCTGGTAGGCGCAGTGTTGAGAATGCTCAGATGCAACACCAGGGCCACCAGCGCCAGCGCAGCACAACCCCGGCGCGGCACCGGCAACAACATGGCAGCCAACACATAGGCCGCCCACAGGCCCACCTCGACCGGCAGGCTCACCCAATCCATGGCATGCAGCGGGCCGTAACTGAGTGTGGCCGACAGCGCCGAGGCCGCCACCCCCAGCCCCAGCATGAGCATCGCGAACAGCGCACGCTGGCGCACGCTGCGGATCACGCCGTAACCCAGCAAACACGGCACCAGCGCACCCAGCATCACACACACCAGCTCGGCACTGGGCACCAGCGGCTGCAGCTCCACATCACGCACCGGCAGCCATTCCAGAAAAGGCGTGTCGGCCAAGGCTTCGGCCAGCGAAGACTCCAAGCGCTCCAACACCTGGCCCAGGCCAAACGGCACGGCCGGTGGAAACAGCAGGGCCACGGGCCACAACACCAGCAGCACCAGCACACCCTGGGCATCGGCGACAAACCAGCGCGCGCGAAACTGGCTCCACGCGTTCACCAGCCCCAGCCAATCCAAGGCCCAGGCCAGCCAGGCGCCGACCAAGGTACCCGCGGCATTCAGCGCGAAGTCCACATTGGACGGCACACGCACCGGAAGATAACTTTGCAGCCCCTCCATCAGCAGCGACACCAATGCCCCGCCCAGCGTCGCCCAGAAAATGGGATGGCGCGTGGCCTGCGAACGCACACCACTCAGCGCCAGCAAGAAGCCCAGGGGGGCATAACCGGCCATGTTGATGGCCACGTCAAAACCGGTCCAGTACTTCGGCAGTGCTGCCGTCAAAAAGGCCCAGGGCGCAATGCCCTGGTCACGCCAATCAGAAAACGGGTACAAACTGGCATAGACCACCAGCAAAACATAAACGAGCGCCAGCGGCCAGGCGGATGTTCTGCGGATCGAAGACATGCTGAACGCACCCTCCCTTGGTGTCAGAACGGCTTGACCACCACCAGCACCACCGCCATCAGCAGCAGCAGCACCGGCACCTCGTTGAACCAGCGGTACCAGGTGTGGCTGCGCATGGGCTTGCCGGCGCGGATTTTGCGCAGCAACACCGCGCAACCATGGTGGTAGCCCAGCACCAGCAAGACGATGGCAAGCTTGGCATGCATCCAGCCGTTGCCCGGTCCACGGCCAATACCGTACACCCACCAGAGCCAGCCACCGAAGAACAGCGCCGGCACGGCCAAGATGGTGGTGAAACGCAACAGCTTGCCCGCCATCAACAACAGCCGCTCGCGCTCGGCCACGGAAGCCGCTGGCACCATGGCCAGGTTCACGAAGATGCGCGGGAGGTAGAAGAGACCAGCAAACCAGCTGGCGACGAAGACGATGTGAAAGGCTTTGATCCAGAGCATGGCTGCAGTTTAGGCCCTGGACATGGCGTAGGCGTTCAGCAGAAAAAATGCCCCGACCAAAAAGGCCGGGGCGCCAAGCCTGTAAGTTGTTACACCGCTAGGCGCCCGCTCAGGGAGGTGAAGCGGGAGGGCAGCAGGCTGCCCCAGGCGCAATCTAGCAAACCGCTTGCGGGTCCGCAGGGGGATTTCCCCTAGGTTCTGAGTCTGAGCCGCTGAATGGGGCACAATTTTCGATTCCACGCAGAACCCTCTTATGACCTCTTTCGCCCCCTACCCCTCCGGTCGCCCACGCCGCCTGCGCCGCGACAGCTTCACCCGTAACCTGGTGCGTGAGCATGCGCTGCAAGTGCACGACCTGATCTACCCGGTGTTTGTGCTCGACGGCCAGAACCAACGCCAGGCCGTGGCCTCCATGCCCGGCGTCGACCGCCTGAGCCTGGATCTGCTGCTGCCCGTGGCCGAAGAATGTGTGCGCCTGGGTGTGCCGGTGATGGCCTTGTTCCCGGTGATCGACGCCTCTCTCAAAGACCCCGAAGGCCGCGAAGCCTACAACCCGGACGGCCTGGTGCCGCGCGTGGTGCGTGCCTTGAAAGAACGTTTCCCCGAGCTGGGTGTGTTGACCGACGTGGCGCTCGACCCCTATACCAGCCACGGCCAGGACGGCTTGCTCGACGCACGCGGCTACATCCGCAACGACGACACGGTTGCAGTGCTGCAGCAGCAAGCCTTGGCCCAGGCAGAAGCTGGTGTGGACATCGTCGCCCCCAGCGACATGATGGATGGCCGGATTGGCGCCATTCGCCAAGCGCTGGAAACCAAAGGCCAGGTGCACACACGCATCATGGCCTACAGCGCCAAATACGCCAGCGCCTTCTACGGCCCGTTCCGCGATGCCGTGGGCTCGGCCAAGACGCTGGGCAAGGCCGACAAGAAGACCTACCAGATGGACCCCGGCAACAGCGATGAAGCCCTGCGTGAAGTCGCCATGGACATCGCCGAAGGCGCCGACATGGTGATGGTCAAACCCGGCATGCCCTACCTGGACATCGTGCGCCGCGTGAAAGACGAGTTCCGCGTGCCGACCTTCGCCTACCAGGTCAGCGGCGAATACGCCATGCTCAAGGCCGCCGCCCAAAACGGCTGGCTCGACCACGACGCGGTGATGATGGAAAGCCTGCTGGCCTTCAAACGCGCGGGTGCGGACGGTGTGTTGACCTACTTTGCCCTCGATGCCGCACGCAAGCTGCGCCAGGAGTAGCTATTGATAGCGTAGCTGCTGACGCATATACAGCAGGCGCCAACCGCCAATTTGACACTCAATCCAAATGCGCATCTTCCACATCGTCAGCGAAGGCCAGGGCGTCACCGAAACCGACCAGTGGCCCACAGCGCCGCTGCCCGGCGGCTTCTACTGGATGGCCTGCACGCGCGAAGAATTGCAGTTGCACCTGCCGCGCATACAGAGCACCTTGCAGCACGTGTGTGGCCTGCAATTGGTCGACCTGCACGTCTCCGACCTGCTGAACCAGCACCTGCCCTCGCGCTACGACTTCACCTCGCAATACGACCTGCTGGTGTTCCGCCGCCTGGCCAGCGCGCAAACCGCTGCCAGCAGCGAAAACCTGCTGCCCGAGGGCGCCAAAAGCGGCCCGCCGGTACTGCGCCAGATCGACACCAGCGCCGTCGGTTTTGCCGTGTTCGACCAATTGCTGCTCAGCGTGCACCCCAGCGACTGCGCCGTGCGCGACGCCTACGCCGCACGGCTGCTGCAAAGCACCACACCGGAAATTCGCCATGGCGTGAGCCTGCGTGTGCCGACCTCGCCCGCCGACTTGATGCTGCGCATCGTCAGCCAGATCGTTGATGCCTTTTTGGAACTGCGCCGCGAACTCACGCGGCAGATCGACCACTGGCAGTTCGAGCTCTTGAACCCGCGCGCACGTTTTCAAAACTGGTCGACCTTGCTCGACGTGCGGCTGTCGCTGCACCGGCTCGATGAAATTTGCGAAGACCAGCGCAGTGCCGTGCAAGACTGGATCGACAGCATGGAAACCTGGCCGCCCGCCAGCAGCCCGCTGGCCCAGCGTGACCGCGATCTGCTGGCCGTGCGCAGCCGCGACGTGCAGGAGCACATCGAGCGCGTGGTGCACCACGTGCGCCGCTTGGAGCAAAGCGCCGAGACCACCGTGCAGATGCATTTCAGTGCGCAGGGCAATCGCACCAACGACATCATGCGCACACTTACGGTGTTGACCGCCATCTTCCTGCCGCTCAACTTGATTGCCGGCATCTTCGGCATGAACTTCGAATACGTGCCGCTGCTGCGGGTGCACGCCGGCTTCTACTGGGCCATGGGCGCCATGGCAGTGATTGCCGTGGGGCTGACCTGGTATTTCTGGCGCAAGCGCTATCTGGCGCGCACACGTTAACCATGCGTCGTCATGGCAGATTAAATCTTTCAAAGACGACCTGCCAACACAAAAAAACCGGCACTAACGCCGGTTTTTTTCAAGGCCAGGGAGTCTTACTCTTTTGGCGTCTTCAGCGCACCGCCGTTGGCTGCTTTGGCGGCTGCCGTTTCGGCCTTAACTTCAGCGCGTGTCTTCTTCTTGCCCTTGGTGGCCTCGGCACCCACGGGGTTGGCATGCGAGCTTTGGCTCATCTCGCCGTCTTTTTTGGCAGCAGCCGTTTCAGCCTTCACTTCGGCACGCGTCAGCGGTGTGGTGTTGGCTGGCTTGGCCGTAGGCAGGTCCGCATCACGCTGCGCAAAAGCGCTGGTGGCGGCGACGGCAGCGACAGCAACCAAGGATACGGAGATAAATTTTGACAAAGTCATGATGGATCTTCCTGGTGGAACGGACAAGCGGCCATACAAGCAATACAACTGACGTTGCAATCGCACCCTCGTGCCACTCACAACCGGGGCGAGATCCAAAACTGGAAATGGAGCGAGATCACACCGTTGAAAAGCAACCAATGTGGCCATCGCTGCAAATACACCTACGTTTTGTATGCATGTATTCGCCCCATCATAGGCATAGCAAGTCAAGGAAGATCCCCATGCAATGTAATTTTATTAATTTATTGAAACCAAATTATTTTTCAGTTTTCAAACAATTAATTGCATACATTTCTTCAAATACTGCAACCTGCGAACCCATCAAAGACAGAAGAGAAAAACACCCATGTCTTTAACCCCCTAAAACGCAAAAACAGACCCTCGGGTCTGTTTTTCAATCAGGAGCTGCAAAAAGGCAGCGTCGCAATTTAGCTGCGCAGGTCGTCCAGCGTGCCGGCCTTGGCAGCGGCGTTCAGTTCGGCGCGCACTTGTTCGCGGCTCAGTTGGCTGGTGGCGACAAAACGTTCGTCCAGGTTGCGGGCTTCGTTCTGGTTCAACTCGCCAGCCTTGTAGGCGCGTTGCAGATCGCTCTGCACGGCAGCGCGGCTGGTCGAAGACGACACGTAGTTGTTCACTTGTGGCAGACCGTTGTCGTCAGCCGCAAAAGCGCTGGAGGCGGAAACGGCAGCAACAGCAACGATAGCGGCGGAGAGAAATTTAGATGCGTTCATGATGGTGTCCTATTCTGTTCAATTTGGTTCAGCGGCAAAAGACTTACACACGTCAAACCCTGGTGCCGCAATGCGCGGGGCTTGACGGTTACACCTGACCGACGGCGGTCAAGGTGACGGTTTTGATCAGCTGCGCAGATCGTTCAGCGTGCCGGCCTTGGCCGCGGCGCTGAGTTCAGCGCGCACTTGTTCGCGGCTCAGTTGGCTGGTGGCGACAAAACGTTCGTCCAGGTTGCGGGCTTCGTTCTGGTTCAACTCACCAGCCTTGTAGGCGCGTTGCAGATCGGTCTGCACCGCAGCACGGCTGGTCGAAGAAGACACGTAGTTGTTCACTTGTGGCAGACCGTTGTCGTCAGCGGCAAAAGCGCTGGAAGCGGAAACAGCAGCAACAGCCACCAGGGCTGCGGAGAGGTACTTGGATGCGTTCATGATGATTTCCTTGTCAATTTAAATAGCGGCAATGTTTTTCTTGATTGACGTCGGGCCCTGATGCCGCCAGAGGCAGGGTTCAGCGTTGGGTTTTGTGTGACGTGCTGTGTTGCATCACGTCGCACAGGTGTTTAGTAATGCAGAGCCAGTTGGCCGTTTTCTTGAGCCGCGATCAGCTCGGCACGCACCTGATCACGCGTCTTGCTGCCGCCACCGGCGAGTGGTGCACCGTAGGCTTGTTCGCGGTAGGTGCTGATTTCTCCAGCCTTTACAGCGGCGACATACTCAGCCTGCACTTGGGCGCGGGTTTTGCTGCTGACCACGGTGTTGTCCACCACGGGCAAACCAACATCATCTGCAGCGAACGCGCTGCCAGCCGATGCAGCCGCGAGGGCGATCAAGGCTGTAGACAGAATTTTTGATGCGTTCATGATTTCTTATCCTCTATATATTTCTTACTAACTACTACGCGCGGAACCTCTGGCTAGATGCGAGCTCTATGAAGCTGGCTGGGCGGGAGGACCGTCACGCACAGGGTTTGCAACCTTGCACTCTCTGTGAATAAAAGATAGGCGCGAAGTTTCAAGAATAAACAGGGCAAAAACGAACTAGACTGTTTCGAGCCCGGAAACAATGGACACCTTAGAACTCCTACGCACCTTCAAAGCCGTCGCCACACGCGGCAGTTTCTCCATGGCCGCGCGTACGCTCGACGTGTCCAAGGCCAATGTCAGCAAATACGTAGCGGAACTCGAAACCCGGCTGGGCACACGCCTGTTCAACCGCACCACCCGCACCGTGAGCCTGACCGATGCGGGTGAACTGCTGCTGTCGCGCTGCACACCTCTGATAGAGATGATTGAGTTCACGGCGGACGAAATCCGCCAACGCTCGGACCGCCCCACAGGGCGTGTGCGCTTAACCGCGCCGCACGGCCTGGGCGCGATTCACGTGCCGGCGCTGCTGGCCGAGTTCATGAAGATGTACCCAGAGGTCACGGTCAGCCTTGACCTGAACAACCGCATGGTCGACATCGTCGAAGAGGGCATAGACATTGCGTTGCGCGTGGGGCGCATAGGGGAATCCAACCAGATCGTGCGCAAATTGCGCCGGGTGCAGATGATGGTGTGCGCCACGCCTGACTACTGGGCCGAGCACGGCATTCCCGGCCACCCCGAAGATTTGGCCAACCATGATGCGCTGACCTATTCCTTGGCTGGGCCCAATCCAGAGTGGCGTTTTTTGGTCAATGGCGAAAGTGTGCGTGTGCCTCTGCGCAGCCGCATGGACTCCAGCGATGCCGTGCCCCTGGTGCACATGGCGCTGCAAAGCTTGGGCGTCATCTGCCTGCCACGCATCCTAGTGCACGAACTGCTGGAATCGGGGGCCTTGCAAGCCGTGTTGCCCGGCACCAGCCCGGATGACATCTGGTTCTACGCCGCCTACGCCCAGCGGCGCCACAACAGCGCGGCATTAAAGGCCTTGCTGGCGCACATGGAATTGCGCTGGCGCAACACCACCTGAAACCACACCGGTGGTGTTGCTTGCGCTGCGCTAAACCAGGGGCGGCAGCAATTCTTCGCGCGCAAACACACGTTGCACTGCCGGCCGCTCGAGCAGACGCGAAAGGTACTCGCCCAGATATGGCAAGCTGCGCGCAGGGCAACCAAAGTCGCGTGTCCAACGGCACAACATCAGCGCATAGGCGTCCAGCGCGGTGTACTGCGCCCCCAGCAGCCATGGGCCACCGTGGCGTGCCAACTCGGCCTCCAAATGGGCTAGCAGCGAACCGGCCTTGGCTTCGGCGCGCGCTTTGAGTGCGGTCGCTCCCTGGATCTGGTCTGGCGAGGCCCAGCGCTCGGGATAGAAATACAGCAGCAATGTGGCCTGCAAGGTGTTGGTCATCCAGATCAGCCACTTGTAGAAATGCGCGCGTTCCGGCGTGCCCAAGCCAGGCGCCAGTTCGGCCATGGGATATTTGTCGGCCAGGTGCAAACAGATCGCAGCGGATTCGTACAACACCAGTTCGCCATCGACCAGGACCGGAATCAAACCATTCGGATTGAGCTTGAGGTAATCCGGCGTTTTGTGCGCATCACGTGTGCGGTCGACCTTGATCAAGCGAAAAGGCTGGCCGATTTCCTCCAGCAGGATGTGCGGCGCCATGCTGGCGTTGCTGGGATAGTAGTGAAGTTCCATAAAAGACAGTCTGAGGCTGACAAGCGCCAGCCTCCAGAAGAGTAAACCCGGGCCTAATTAAAGGTTGTATCGGGCACGGTACCAAAATCGCGCCATTGGCTGGGGGGATAGTTTGGCGGACGTGGCGCCGGCGCAGCCTGGCCGTTGCCGGGTGGCTGGGCCTGCGGCGGGCGTTGTTGTGGCGGCCGCGCCTGCTGTTGCTGCGGCGGTGGGCGGCGGTCGTCGCCGGTGTGCCTGTCACCACGGTTGTCATTGCGATAACGATCGTCGTAGCGGTTGCCCCGGTTGTCATAGCGGTAATAGGGATCGCGCTCGACCACAATGGGGCGCGGCGCCACATACACCGGACGAGGCTGCACATACACCGGCTGGGGCTGTTGGTAGATCACGGTCGGCGGCTGGCTGTAGACGTTGCCGTAGCCATAGCCGTTGTTGTAGACGGTGTCGTAGGCCGGGCCTTCGGGATAAACCGCGCAGCCGCCCAGGCCGGCGGCCAGCAGGATCAGCAACGAGGTAGGCAAAATTTTCACGGTATCTCCTGTCGCGGGATGGCGGTATGCCAAACCGACTGCTCATGGGAAGCTTGAAGCTTCGACTTCTACACAACGCTTTAAGTTCAGCCTTCGTGCACAACAACACACACGGTCGGCCGCTTTCAGACAAGTCTAGAAGCTGCGCACCAGCACACAATCAGCCGCTACAAGAGGCGTTTGTAGGACGCCAACGCGGATACACCGAGAAACAAAAAAAACCATGCCTGATGGCTCAAGGCAGGCCGAACAAGCCAGCGGCATTGGCCCAGGCCACTTTTTGCGCCAGCGCGGGCGGCAACTCGCCCAGCCAACTGCGGTAGCCCTGCATGGTGTCGTCATAACTGGCCCAGCGCTCATTCACCCAGGTGTCCGAGCCGACCATGAAGCGCTCCGGGTACTTGGTCAACAATGCACGCCACTCAGGACACAGTTGGCCATTGCCACAGGTCAGTCCGGGCCGGTACGACAATTCGCCGCGCAAGCCCGGATAACGCGCCAGCAAGGCATCAACACGCGCCACCGGTGTGCCACCAATGCCGGTATGCGCCCAGATCAGCCGGGCTTTGGGGGCGTGCGCCAGCAGCAGGTCTATGGCCACATCGTCCACATGCGCCAGCACCACCAGGTCCTTGGCCTCGGCCAGTTGCATCAGCTTGCGCGCCACCGGGCCGTTGGCATTAGCGCTGTCGTAAAGATGAAATTCACCAATGCCCTTGTACGGCCCGCTGGCCGTGCCTTTGGCCAGCTCGGCCTGCACCATGGTGTAGATGGTTTCATCGCGAAACCAGTTGCTGTAGTCGGCACGGTTGCGGTAAAGCCGCACCAGCGGCACCACCTGCACACCGGCCGCACGCACCGCCCCGTCGGCCGCCAGCCATTGCGTGCCGTCATTCGGGCGCGAGTTGGCAACAAACGCCTTCACGCCGTTGCGCTGCAAACGCGCCAGCACTTCGGCCGGTGGATAGGGGCCGCCTTGGCCGTTCCAGGCCTCGACGTTGTAGTGCAGGTGGGCGTCGAACAGCGGGCCGGCATAAGGCTCGGCACGCGCCCCGGTAGCGGCAAATGTGATGCACAAAAGAGCGGCCTGCGCCAGGCCAGCCAGCGCCAGCAGCCAATTTTTCTTGAACATTTGCCGCCTCCTCAGGATGATCAGCCCACGTGTTTGGCGAAGAACGCCAGCGTGCGCTCCAGCGCGGTTGCGGCCGCAGCGGCGTTGTATGAGCCACGGTGGTCGCAGTTGAAGCCGTGGTCGGCGGCGTACAGGTGCACCGTCACCTCGGGGTGGGCTTTTTCAAACGCCTGCACCGATGGCACGCTGATGTGGGCATCCTGGTCACCAAAATGCGCCAGCACCGGCACCAGCGGTTTGCGGGCGATCTCAAGCTCGGTGGTGACACCGCCGCCGTAATAAGGCACGGCAGCGGCTAGGCCCTTGACGCCACCCACGCCACAGGCCGAGCGCCAGGTCAGCAAGCCACCCCAGCAATAACCCACGAGGCCCACCTTGCCGCCGCTGGTTTGGGCGGCGTAGTCGATGGCGGCCTGTATGTCTTGTTGCACACCGGGCAACGGCAAGGCTTCGATGGCGGCCTTCAGCGCCACGCCGGCCTGCATGTCGGGGCCGGTGTAGCCCAGTTCCACGTCGTCCTGTGTGCGGGTAAAGGTGGCCGGCGCCACGGCCAGGTAACCGGCGGCGGCATAACCGTCGGCCACGGCGCGGATGTGGGCGTTCACGCCAAAGATTTCTTGCAACACCACGATGGCGCCCTTGGGCGTGCCGGCGGGCTTGGCCACGTAGGCGGGGAAAGCTTTGCCGTCGGCGGCGGTGAGTTGAACGTAGGTCGACATGGTTTTCCTTTGAAGGTCGGACAAAAAAACAGAAACGGATCAGCCGGCCGCGAGCCGACGTTGCAGAAAATCAAGCCGGTCCTGGCCCCAGAACAACTCGCCGTCGACCACATAGGTCGGCGAGCCAAACACGCCGGCGGCAATGGCTTCTTCGGTGTGGGATTGGTAACGATGCAGCACTTCATCGGTTTGCGCTTGCACCAAACGCTCTGCGGGCAAACCGGCTTCGCGCAGCAGCCCGGCCAAGGCTTCGGGTGCGGCAATGTCGCGTTGCTCGGCCCACACCGCAGCGCCCACGCGCCCAGCCAGGTCCAGCGCAGCGGCTTCGCCGTCCTGCGAGGCCACGCTGGTGATGAGCTTGGCGGCAGGGTCGGAAGCCACCGGGAAATACTGCGGCTGCACATGCAGGGGCAGCCCCAGGAATGTGCTGTAGCGCTTCAACTCCAGCAGCCGGTACGCCTGCCGCTGCGGCGCACGCTGGGCCAGCGGCAAACCACCGGACACCGGAAACACCTGCGCCAAATCTACCGGGCGCACACGCACTTTTGCGCCGGTGGATTTGGCCAATGCAACGAAGCGGCTGTGGCCCAGGTAGAACCAGGGGCTGTGTGGAGCAAAGTAGTAGTCAATGGTGGGCATGGGATCTCGCAAGGCTGTTGGGACGGCGGATTTTGGAGCGCGCTCCACTGTAATAGTTTCAGCGCCGGCTCGCCTTCGACCTGTCGAAGACCCGGCCCCGCCACCTATGATCGCAGCCTATGATGTAACGCGCAGTAAAGCACGTCGTTTGCTGGCTTGTCATCCCTCTTTTGTTATGGAGTCTTGCCTTGAGTTCATCGGATTCTTCTCCGCAAAAAGTCTTGCTGATCACCGGCGCCAGCCGTGGCATCGGTGCCGCCACCGCCTTGCTGGCGGCGCAAAAAGGTTATGCCGTGGCGGTCAACTACACCGCCAATTCGCTCGCCGCCGATGAGGTGGTGCGGCAGATCCGCGCCCTGCCCGGCGGCCGCGCCATCAGCGTCAAGGCCGATGTGGCCAGTGAAGAACAAGTGCTGGCGATGTTTGCCCATGTGGACGCCAAGCTCGGCCCGCTGAGCGCGCTGGTGAACAACGCCGGCGTGGTGGACCAACCCTCGGACGTGGTCGACATGACGGGTGAGCGGCTGCGCCGTATGTTCGACATCAACGTGCTCGGCAGCCTTTATTGCGCGCGTGAAGCCGTGCGCCGCATGAGCACACGCCTAGGCGGCCAGGGCGGCGCCATCGTCAACGTGTCGAGCGCGGCCTCGCGCCTGGGCTCACCCCACCAGTATGTGGACTACGCAGCGGCCAAGGGGGCAATCGACGCCTTCACCATAGGCCTGGCCAAAGAGGTGGCCCATGAAGGCATTCGTGTCAACGCCGTGCGCCCGGGGCTGATTGAAACCGACATCCACGCCAGCGGCGGCCTGCCCAACCGGGTGCGCGACCTGCAACACCAGGTGCCCATGCAACGCGGCGGCACGGCGGAAGAAGTGGCGCAGGCGATTGTCTGGCTGTTGTCGCCCGAGGCCAGCTACACCACCATGTCCTTGATCGACGTGTCGGGCGCGCGTTAAAAACTCAGAAGCTGTTGACGATCTAAAGGCCACACCATGGATTTCAAACCGCTGATCACGCTGCTGGCCATCGTCAACCCGCTGGCCATCGTGCCGTTTTTCATCCACTACACCGAGAACTTTTCCGATGCGCAACGCAAGCGCACGGTGTGGGTGTCGGCGCTCAGCGCGTTCATGGTGATTGCGGTGTGTGCGTTACTGGGTTTGCAAATCCTCGACTTCTTCAACATCTCGCTGGCCAGCTTCCAGGTCGGCGGCGGCCTGCTGCTGATGCTCAACGCCATGTCCATGCTGAAAGCGCAGACCGCCGAGACCAAGTCCAACGCCGAAGAGTTGCGCGCGGCCGAAGACAAGGCCTCCATGGGCGCGTCCATCGCCGTCGTGCCGCTGACCATTCCCCTGCTCACCGGCCCGGCCACCATGTCCACCGTGGTGATTTATGCCGACCGCGCCAAGGACCTGTGGCAACTGGCCACGCTGGTGGGTTATGGCATGGTGATAGGCTTGGCGACGGCGCTGTGTTTTTCGCTGGCCGAGCCCATCGCCCGGGTACTGGGCAAAACCGGCATCAACGTGATGACACGCTTGATGGGTCTGATACTCGCCGCGCTGGCCGTGGAAGTGATGACGGACGGACTGCACAAGCTGTTCCCGATTCTCGGCAAAGGGCTGTAGCGCAAACGGCCCCGGCCCAGCCTTTTACAATCACGCCCCTCTTTGCGCATTTCCGGCGCCGCCTGGCGCGCCGGAAATCTCACCTTTTCCCGCGTTCCCCCTTTCCCGCCTCTCCCTGCCCCATGCAAATCACCGTCAACGAAGACCTGCTCGCCTACATCGACCCCCTGACCCCCGACGAATCCGCCGCGCTGGAGCGCAGCATCCTGGCCGAAGGCTGCCGCGATGCGCTGGTGCTGTGGGGCGACGTGCTGGTCGACGGCCACAACCGCTACCGCATCTGCACGCAGCACAACATCCCGTTCCAGACGGTGCAGAACACACGCTTCCAGTCTATGGAAGACGTGCACCTGTGGATGATTGAGCAGCACTTGGGCCGCCGCAGCGTCTCTGACTTTCAGCGCGGGGTGTTGGCCTTGCGCAAGAAGGAAATTCTGTTTGCACGCCAGAAGGCGGCACCGGCCGCCGCAGAACCCGCACCCGCCATTGAAGCGGCTGTCGAGGCAGCCACACCCCAAGAAGCCCCATTTGACACGACGGATGCCAAAGTGGCATCGCCCACGGAAGTCGCTGCCGCCATCCAGCCCTCGCTGTCGCGCGAAGCCCTGGCGCGCGAGGCCCGCGTCAGCAGCGCCACCATCAGCCAGATCGAAAAGATTCAGAAATCTGCCGCGCCTGAACTGGTAGAAGCCATACGCACCGGCACCATCTCCATCAGCACCGCCGCCACCGTGGCCGACCTGCCGGTGGAAGAACAGGTGGCCGCCGCCGCCGGTGGCAAAAAGGAACTGCAACTGGCCGCCCGCGAAGTGCGTGCCGCCAAGGCCGTGGCGCGCACCGAGCCGGAGTCTGCAGAAGGCATGATCGCCCGGCTGAAGCAGACGGTGGCCCGCCTCTCGGCCGAGAATGCCGCGCTGAAGGAAGAGATTGCGGCCTTGAAGGGCACGGCCTGACATGGCAAAGGCCTGATGCCGCAGGCCGCATCACAAAACGCAACGGTGGCGTGAAGCTTGTCCTACACGATGTTCATCTTGGGCTGACAGTGCCGCGCCAGCGGCCGGCCTAAAGTCGAGGTCTGGCACTGCCTGTGCCCTTGCTTCAAGCCCATTCAAGACCACCTGAAAGGATGAAATCATGGCCACCGCTGAACTGTTGAAGAACGACGCCACCCTGGGTGTGCACCAGATAGGCACCAGCCTGCACAACACCATAGACAGGGTGGCGGATCCTACACGCGCCGCAATTGACCGCGTCTCCAGCAACGCCCACGAATCGGTTGACCGCTGGTCGCAGCGCGCTGAAACCGCGACTGAAACGCTGTACAACCAGCGCCAGCGGCTGAGCCAGGCGCCGCGTCAGGCGCTGGCGCAGGCCAAGGAATTTGTCAGCGACCATCCCTTGCAGGCCGTAGGCGGTGCCCTGGTGCTGGGTTTGCTTGTGGGTTGGCTGCGCGGACGATGAAATCGATAACACACCATGAAAAAACCGACCTGAGGGTCGGTTTTTTCATGGGAAGAACAATCCATTGATACAGCCGATGTATGCAGAAGGTGAAGCCGTTGCCAGGCTTCAAAAAGGGCTGATGGACTGAATTCAGCGGCTTAATTCAGCGCGCCCAGCCACTGGTCCATCTCCAGCGCCAGCGCATCGGTTGCAGCGGCCAGGGCACGCACACCACCGGGCGCATCGGCACTGGGTGCGTCGCGCTGCACGCTGAACTGGCGTTGGGCCAGCAGCTTTTCACCATCCGGGCTCAACGCCACCACGGTCGCGCGCAGGCGCACCACGGCGGAGCTTGCCGCGGGCGCGGAAAACACCTGGCCAAACTCCAGCAGTTCCACGCGCAAGCCGCGTGGCAAAGCCCCAGCGTTGTTGAGTTGCGCCTGGCCCTCGGCCTCGCTCACCACCGGGCGGTTCTGGCTCAGCAGGTTGCGCAGGCGCTGGTCGACCAACAACGCGGGCGCCATCGCCCAACGCGACTCGGCGTAGGGCCGTAACTGCTGGTCGTTGGCATAGGCCAGCCGGTACAACATCGCGTTACTGCCTTCCAATGGACCATGAGCTTCGATGGCGGACATGGCCAGCGGGCTCAGGTTCGCCGCCTTGGGGGCTGCGGGAGCCGGTCCGGCGCTGGGCATAGCGCCCAGATCAAACAAGGTTGGGCGCGTCGGTTTGTCCGGCAGCACCGAGCAGGCCGCAAGCGCCCAGACCGCGCCGGCCAAAAGAACGGAACGGAAAAGGCCTGAAACGCATTCTGGACGAGCGTAGGGCGCTATATTTTTTAATGCAATTTTCGGCATGGCGTTGGACCGATGGTTCAGGGCTGACTTCATGGTTTCACCTCGGGCGCAACAAAGCCGCTCTCGCCCGGGCCGGGCCGCAAGGCGCCGTCGCCAAACAACAGGCTTTGCGGGTTGTCATTGATTTGATTGGCGGTGCGCCCCAGGCGGCGGGCGGTGGCGGCGGTTTGGTCGGCGGCGTTGTTCACACGTGGCAGCGTGATGGTGTTGAAGTTGCCGGCCGCGCGGCCGAACTGCGCCGCACCGTCGTTCAGGCGGTCGATGGCACCACCCTTGACACTCAGGCGGCGCACGATTTCATCCACATCGGCCAGGGTTTTCTGCGCCTCCTCGGCAGCGCCCTGCAGCGACCCCATGGCTTTGCGGGTATCGGCCGTGAGCGCCGGGACTTGCTCCAGCGCCGGCCCTATCTGGGTGCTGAGCGCAGTCTCCAGGCCGGTCGCAAGCCGGGTCAGGCTACGCGCGGTCTGGCCAGCGTCCTTGGCCAGCGCGCCGGTGTTGGACAACACATCCATCAGCACTTTCTGGTTGTTGTCGCTGAGCAGCTTGGTGAGTTGCAGCGAGACATCGTCCAACTGCGACAGAATCTTTGGTGCCTGGTCAGCCAGTTTGGCCAGTTGTGAACTTTCCAGCGGCAGCCGGGGGATGCCACTGGCGCCCGCTGGAATCGGCGGCACCGGGCGCGGGCTTTCATCCAGCAGCACAAACGCCAGGCCGGTAATGCCCTGGAAGTTGAGCGAGGCCACGGTGTTGGGGCTCAGCGGGGTGGTGTCGTCGACCGTGATGCGGATCAGCACATTGCCCACCACATCGGGGTCAAATCCGATGTAGCTGACCTTGCCCACCGACACCCCGCGAAACCGCACCGGCGCCTGCAGTTGCAGCCCGGTCACCGAGTCGTGTGAGGACAATTCGTACAGGTGGCTACTGCCCTTGTCACGGGTAAGCCACACGGCCAGCCCGATCAACATGGCCGTGACCACCAGCACAAAAGCACCGGCGGCCATGGCGTGGGATTTGTTCTCCATCAGACGTTCTCCTTCGTTGGCAGCGCTGGCAAATCTGACATGGCGCGCCGCCCGCGTTCACCCAGAAAGAAATGCTGGATGAACGGATGTTCCAGCGCCACCACTTCAGCCGGTGGCGCAACAATCAAAACCTTTTTCTCGGCCAACACCGCCACCCGCGTGCTCAGCGCAAACAGTGTGTCGAGGTCGTGTGTGACCATCACCACGGTGAGGCCCAATTCCTGATGCAACGAGCGCAGCAAGTCGACAAACTCGTCCGACCCATTCGGGTCCAGCCCGGCCGTGGGTTCGTCGAGCAACAGCAAGGGCGGGTCCATGATCAGCGCACGCGCCAAGGCGACGCGTTTGATCATGCCACCCGACAGGTCGGCCGGCATCTTGTCGGCATGCTCGGGGCCCAAGCCAACCATCTGCAGCTTCACCAGGGCCGCGTCGCGCACCAGCGCATCGGGCAGGGTTTTCAGCTCGCGCAAGGCAAAGGCAATGTTCTCCAACACGGTGAACGCCGAATACAAGGCGCCCTGCTGGAACAACATGCCCATGCGGCTGGCCGCATTGTTGCCATCACTTTCGCTGAGTTCACCCGAGGGCTCGCCCATCACCGTGACCGTGCCCTTGAACGGCCGCTCCAGCCCCAGAATCTGCCGCAGCAGCACGGTCTTGCCAGTGCCCGAGCCGCCGACCAGCGTCAGGATCTCACCCTTGTGCACTTGCAACGCCAGGTCTTGGTGGATCACCACCTGGTGCTCGCCGCTGCCGAAGGCGGTCCACAGGCCCTGGATGTCGACCACGTTGTCGGCGCGGGGAGTGGATGTGTCCATCTAGATCCCCACGTTCTTGAACAGCACGGCAAACAAGGCATCGACCAGAATCACCACCGTGATCGAGGTCACCACCGAGGCCGTGGTGCCGGCGCCCAGGCTTTGTGTGTTGGGCTCTACACGCAGGCCGTAGTGGCAACCCACCAGCGCGATCAACACCCCAAACACCACCGACTTGCCCACCGCCAGCGTGAGATTCGAAACACTCACCGCGGCTGGCAGGGCCGACATGAAATACGCCGGCGATATGCCTAGTGCCAGATCAGACGCCAACACGCCGCCCGCCAGTGCCGCCAGTGAAGTCCAGACCGCGATCAGCGGCATGCCTATGGCCAAGGCGAGGGCGCGCGGCATGACCAGCCGGTAGCCGTGCGCAATACCCATCACCCGCATCGCGTCCAATTCTTCGGTGACACGCATCACGCCAATCTGCGCCGTGATGGCCGAACCGGAGCGGCCTGCAATCAAAATGGCCGCCAGCAAGGGACCCAGTTCGCGGATCAGCGAAATCCCCAGAATGTTGACGATAAAGGCCTCGGCGCCGAACTGACGCAACTGGCTGGACATCAGATACGCCAGCACCACACCAATCAAAAAGCCCACCAGGGCGGTGATGGGCAGGGCCATGGTGCCCATCTGGAACAAGTGACCCGACACATCACGCCAGGGCCCGGCCGCGGGCTTGCGCGCCAGGCGCAGCAGGTCCAGCAGCAACTGGCCGACGATGCGCACCAGATCGTGCAAATGGTCTACACCGGCCAGCACCCAAAGACCCAACCGGTTGACCATGGCCATGAACCCGCCAGACTGCGCCGTGGGCACGGGCGCCTGGGTGAAACGGGCCACACGCTCCAACATACTGCGCTGGTCTGCGGACAGCTGCAGCCGCGCGGGCCATGCACGGCCCCAGTGGTTCCACAGCAGTTGCGCCCCGACGTGGTCCAGCCGCTCGACCGAAGCCAGATCCCATCCCTGGTTCTGCGCCGCTGGATACGCGGCAAGCGCCTTGGCCACGCCGCGCCAAACCTTGGGCTGCGCCAATTCGGCCGACGCCCATCGCCCGCTCAAGCGCGCCACCGCCCCTTCGGCGGTGTCTTGTCTTGCAATTTGCGGGGTTGCTTCCTCGTTAGGCAAACGCTGGTTCCTCAACAAATATCAAGCTGTGCATACGCGTATCCTATCAACCCCTTGCCATTCGCCGACAAAGCCCCCTTGGCGCACCACCCATCCCTTATGCCGCAAACCCTTTCCGCTCCCAGCCACAGCGAGATTCTGATCCGCAAGAGCCGCTTCATCGGCTGCGTGCAGCCCGTGGCGGACCGCGCCGCCGCACTCGCCACGGTGTCGCGCCTGCACCAGGAGCATCCCGGCGCAGCCCACGTGTGCTGGGCCTTGCTGGCCGGAGGTGACTCGGCCGCGGTGGACGACGGCGAACCCGGCGGCACGGCCGGTCGTCCCATGCTGGCGGTATTGCGCCACCACGACCTCGACGGCGTGATGGCGACGGTGGTGCGCTACTTTGGCGGCGTCAAGCTGGGTGCGGGTGGTTTGGTGCGCGCCTATACCGATGCCGTCGCCCAGGCCTTGCAGACGGCCACCAAGGTGCCGCTGCAGCGGCAAAAGCAGTTGTGCTGCAGTGTGCCGTTTGCGCTGGAAGGTTTGGTACGCCGCGAGATCGACAGCGCCGGCGCCACCCTGGGCGAGGTGTTGCACGGCAGTGTGGTGCAACTGCATTTCAGCCTGCCTGAACCCGAGGTCGCGGCCTTTGTGGCGCGCTTGAGCCACGTGGGGCAGGGGCGCCTGGGCTGGTCAGACTAGCGCCACAACAAAGCGCCAACACAAGCGTTGTGGCGCCAGAAACTCAGTCAGCCGCTCTTGGTGCCGCACGCAGCCGCGCAATATCGGTCGGAAGATCTGGCCAAGCCGGCTTGTCGGGCGCAAAACGTTGGCGCATATAACGCGCCAGGCTGTCGATCTGCGTATCGCTGAGGTTGTGGCGGAACGCGGGCATAAAGCCGATGTCGCGGCTGGCCGGGTGCTGAACGCCGTCGAGTATGGTGCGCAGCAGGTTGTCGGGCCGGTCGCTGTGTATGTTGCTGTTCAGCGCCAGCGGTGTGTTCACGCCCAGCAGCTTGGGGCCGTCGCCATCGTGGTGGCAGGCGCTGCAGGCGCCGTCGAACAAACGCTGGCCCGGGCCCAGCAACTGGGACTGCTGTTGGGCGGCTTGCGCCACCACTTTTTGCGCCTGCGCCGTGGCGTCTTGGGGAGCCGTATTGAACGAGCCCAGGTAGGTCGCCATCGCACGGATATCTTCATCGGGCAGCGCCGCCAACTCGCGCACCACCGGCGCCATGGGCCCGTTGGCCACGCCATGCTGTTGGCTGTGGCCGTGGCGCAGGTAGCGGTACAACTCGGCCGTGCTCCACGGCACCGGCGCCTTGGACAAGCCGGTCAACGCGGGCGCTTCCCAGCCGTCGATCAAGGCACCCGACAAAAAGGCCTGGCCGCCCTGCTCCGCCCCCAGTGCATTGCGCGGTGTGTGGCAGGCACCGCAATGGCCCACACCATTGACCAGATAGGCACCACGGTTCCATTCGGCGCTTTGTGTGGGCACGGGCTGGTAAGGCGTCGCATCGTGGAACAAGGCGTTCCAGCCGGCCATCAGCGGGCGCAGGCTAAACGGAAAATGCAGCTCGGCCGGTGGCGTGGGCGCGTGCACCGCCGGCTGCGCCATCAGGTAGGCGTAAAGCGCTTGTAAGTCGTCGTCGTTGATCTTGGCAAACGCGGTGTAGGGGAAGGCCGGGTACAGGTGACGCCCATCGCGTGAGATGCCTTCACGCATGGCGCGTTGAAAGGCACTGAACGACCACTGGCCCATGCCGGTGGCGACATCGGGCGTGAGGTTGCTGGTGTAGATGCGGCCAAACGGCGTCTCCATGGCGCGGCCACCGGTATTGGCCTGGCCACCCGGCGCGGTGTGGCAGACCACGCAGTCGCCCGCAGCGGCGAGCAGGCGGCCACGCTCTATGGTCGCGGCGGTGTAGACCGATGTGCCAGCCGTTTGCACCATGGGCGCCAGCGCCGGACGCCAGCCCAGTATGCCGGCCAGCAAACCCACGGCGCCCGCACCCAGCGCAGCCGCCCAGGCCCAGCGGCTGCGTGCACGTGGCCAGGGTGTATTGGCGGACAACGCAGCGGGCAGCGACAACGGCGCAACGGGACTCACCTCATCGGCCGCTTGTTGTGTGGGCTCGGGAGCTGGCAGCGGATGCAACGCCGCACGCACCACCTCGGGGGTGAACGGTGGCTGGCGAAAACGCACACCCGTGGCGTCGAAGATGGCGTTGGCAATCGCCGCCGTGCCCGGCACCGAGGCTGATTCACCCGCGCCCAGCAGCGGCTCGCCGGGGCGCGGCATGGTCATCACCTCGACCACCGGCACCTCGCGGAAGCTCAGGATCGGGTAGCTGCCCCATTCGCGGTTGGCCACCACATTGGTCTGCGGCTCAAACGCCACCTGTTCCTTGAGTGCACGGCTGGTGGTTTGCAGCACATTGCCATGCACCTGGTGCTCAACCCCCGCCGGGTTGACCATCAGCCCCGCGTCGTGCCCCACCACCACGCGGCGCACGTGCACCTCGCCGGTTTTGCGGTTCACTTCCACATCGGCCACCCAGGCGGCCCAGGCGGCGCCGAAGCCGGGCCATTTGCTGTGGATGTAGCGTGCGTAGGCGAAGCCCTGGCCGTGCAGGATGTCGCCGTCCTGCGCCTGTTGCTGCGGCTCGGTATGCGGTAACCAACCGGCGCGGTCGGCGGTGGCCTGCACCAATTCGGCGGCGCGTGGGTCTTGCAGGTAACGCAGGCGGTAGGCCACGGGGTCGACCCCGGCGGCGCTGGCCAGTTCGTCGATGTAGGACTCGTGCGCAAACGAGTTCGGCAGCGCCGACACGCCACGCAGCCACGAGGCGCGCACGATGGGCGGCATGTCGTTGACGGCCACACGCAGGTTGTCAAACGCATACGGCGGGCGCGCCGTGCGGTCACCCATCTCAAACGCCTGGGCCACGGGTTCAATCGTGCGCGTAAGCAGCAGCGCCAGCGTGGGCGCGCCGTTCGATGGGTACGAGGTCTGGAAGTCGTAGGCGGCCACCGAGCCATCGGCCTGCAAACCGCCGTTCACCTCCATCAACTGCGCCGCGCCCTTGGGTTCCCACAGGTGCTCTTGTTCACGCGTGAGCTGCACCCGCACCGGGGCGCCCACGGCGCGCGACAGCAGCACCGCATCGGCCGCCACGTCGTCGGCGCCGTTGCGGCCGTAGCAGCCTGCGGCCTCCATACGCACCACGTCTATGGCCACATCGGTCAGGCCGGTGAGGCGCGCCAGGTCGGCGCGCAACACATGCGGGTTTTGTGTGCCGGCCCACACGGTCAACTTCTGATCTTGCCAATCCGCCACGGCGCACGACGGGCCGATAGACGCGTGCATCTGGTACGGCCAGACATAGGTGCGTGTCATGGGCTCGGCCACACCCGCCAGCGCGGCATCCACATCACCTTCGTTCACCAGTTCACGGCGCGTCGCCGGGTTGGTGCGAATGGCTTGCGCCAGGTCTTGTGTATTGGGCAAACCAGGCCAGGGTTTCCAGTGCAGCTGCAATTCAAGCAGCGCTTGTTCGGCCTGCTCTTCACGCTCGGCGACGATGCCCACAAAGTCGCGGATCACCACCACCGCACGAATGCCGGGGATGTGCGCGATCGAGCGTTCGTCTACCGAGGCCAAGGTGTTGCCTATGAAGTCGCCGTGGTCGGCCCCCGCATACGGTGGGCGTACCACACGGCCGTGCAACATGCCGGGCACCCGCATGTCGTGCACAAAGGCCAGTTCAGCAAAAGCTTTGGCCGGAATATCGACACGCGGCACCGAGGTGCCGACCACGCGGTAGTCTTGGGGCGACTTCAGCGGCGTGCTGGGGTCGAGCAACAGTTCTGTGTGCTGGCTGCCCACCAGTTCACCCAGGCCTATGCTGCGCTCGGGCTGTGCGCTGCTGCTCACCTGGCCGGCGCGCAGGCTCAAACTTTCCAGCGGCGCCTTCAGCGCCACGCTGGCACAGGCCAGCAACCAATGGCGTGCTTGCGCCGCCGCGATGCGCAAGGGTTGTGCGTGGATTTGCAGCGAAGAACTGGCAATGGTGGCGCCCTGGTTGGGCACGGCGCCGGTGTCGCCCAGGCGCATGAACACTTGGGCCAGCGGCACATCCAACTCTTCGGCCACCACCTGCGCCAAGGCGGTGCGGATGCCGGTGCCCAGGTCCACATGGCCGTTGAGCGCGTTGATGCTGCCGTCGGGCCACACGGCCAGCAGAATCTCCAAGCCCTCCACCGGGTTGGCGGGCACGGCGGCGGGCTGGCCTTTGGCTGGTGGCGGCGGCGCGGGCGGATCGCGCACCACCAGCAGCACGGCGGGTGCGGAGCGAAAATCGGCGCGGCTGCGCGGGGTCTGGGCCGCCAGGATCATGACGCGGTGTTTCCTGTCGTGGCCATCAACAGCGCTGCGCGGTGCACCGCCTGCAGAATTTCCAGATGCGTGCCACAACGGCACAGATTGCCCGAGAGTTCGCGGCGAATATCGTCATCCGTGGGCGTGGGGTTACGCGCCAACAGGGCTGCGGCCATCATCACCATGCCGTTTAAACAATAGCCACACTGCGCCGCCTGCGCATCGATAAACGCCTGCTGCACCGGGTGTGCCTGGCCCCGGTGACCGAGTCCTTCGAGGGTGGTGATCTCGCGCCCACAGACACCATGTGCCGGGATCACACAGGCGCGTGCGGCCGTGCCGTCCACCAGCACCGTGCATGCACCACACTGCCCCAGGCCACAGCCGTATTTGGGACCGTTAAGCCCCAGGTCGTTGCGCAGCAGTTGCAGCAGCGTGACCTGGGCCGAGGCCTCCAGGGTACGCGCCTGGCCGTTGACGGTGAGCGACAGGGGGGCGGGCACTTCGCTTGCAGGCGGCTTGATTTAAACGCTGATGTCGGCCGACTGGATACGTTTCACACCGGCCTTGGCCATTTTTTTCCACGCGGCGGTGAGTGAGCCGTTGAGGTCGATGGCGCGGGTCGCGTCTTCGATCACATACACCTCGAAGCCAAACCTGCGTGCATCCAGCGCCGTCCAGGCGACGCAGAAGTCGGTCGCCAGGCCGGTGACAAAAACGGTTTTGATGCCACGTTGCTTGAGGTAACCGGCCAAGCCGGTGGAGGTCTTGCGGTCGGCTTCTTCAAAGGCCGAGTAGCTGTCCACGCTCTTGTGGAAGCCCTTGCGCAGAATGACTTGCGCCGTGGGCAGCTTCAGGTCTTTGTGCAGGGCCGCGTCTTCCGTGCCTTGCACGCAGTGGTCGGGCCAGAGCACCTGGTTGCCGTACGCCAGTTTGGTGGTTTCAAACGGTTTCTTGCCACCGTGGCTGCTGGCAAACGATGCATGGCCGGCGGTGTGCCAGTCCTGCGTGACCACAATGTTTTCAAACGCCGACGCCAGGCTGTTGATCACCGGCACCACTTCCGAGCCCTTGGCCACGGGCAACGTGCCACCTTCGACAAAACAGTTCTGCACATCGACCACGATGAGCGCGCTGTTGCCAGCAGGTTTGATTTTCTTGGCGGCGAAGGCCTGGCTGGAAAGTCCCAACGCACCAAGCGCGGCGGTGGCCTTGAGCATGGTGCGGCGATCAAATGCTTGCATGGTCTGACTCCTTGGATGAGGTTAAAAAGACTCTCTCAAACGCTCAGGTAGTTGCGCCGCACTTCGTCATTCGCGGCCAGCTCGGCCATCGAAGCCTGGTAGCGGATCTGGCCCCTCTCCAACACGTAGGCACGGTCAGACACCAGCTCGGCAAAGTGCATGTTCTGCTCAGACAGCAGAATGCTCACGCCCTGCGCCTTCAGCGCCAGAATCATGTGCGCCATCTGCTCGACGATGACCGGCGCAACACCCTCAGACGGCTCGTCCAGCAGCACCAGATAGGGGTTGCCCATCAAGGTGCGCGCCACCGTCAGCATCTGCTGCTCGCCGCCGCTCATGCGGCCACCGGGGCGCTGCGGCATCTCGCCCAGGTTGGGAAACAGCTTGAACAGGCTCTCGGGCGTCCACAGCGGCGCGGCGCTGCCATCGGCCCACCGGCGCGGCGGCTGGCGGCCAACTTCGAGGTTTTCCAGCACCGTCAAATCGGTGAAGATGCGCCGGTCTTCGGGCACAAAACCCAGGCCCAGCCGCGCCGCCACATGCGGCTCGCTTTTCGACAGGTCGTGGCCCAGAAACTGCACACGGCCTTTGCGTTTGGCCAGCATGCCGATCAAGGCCTTCAGCGTGGTCGACTTGCCCGCGCCGTTGCGCCCCATCAGCGCCACCACTTCGCCACGGCGCACATCGATGTCCACACCAAATAAGACTTGGGCCGCGCCATACCAGGCGGTCAGGTCGCGCGCTTCGAGCAGGGTTTCAGCGGGCGCGGCCATCACGCAGCCTCCGTCGCGGCAGTTGATTTTTCAAACGTTTTGCCAGTACCAAAATAAACCTCTTGCACCTTGGGGTGGTCACGAATTTCCAGGGGTTTGCCTTCGGCGATGAGGCGGCCGCGCGCCAGCACAATCATGCGGTCGGCGTAGGCAAACACCACATCCATGCTGTGCTCGGTAAACAACACCGCCATGCCACGCTGCACCACCAGTTCCTTGGTCAGCGCCATCAGGTTATTGCGCTCCTTGGGCGCCATGCCGGCCGTGGGTTCGTCCATCAACAAAAGCTTGGGCGCATTCGCCATGGCGATGGCCAGCTCCACCCGCTTCACGTCGCCATAGGCCAGCTCGTTGCAGGGGCGCTCGGCTTGCGCCTTCATGCCCACTTGGTCGAGCAGCGCCAGGGCAACGTCACGTTTATGGTCGGCCGCGCGGCGCCACATCGAGAACAACAAACCATCGTGCGACAGTAGCGCCATCTGCACGTTTTCCACCACGGTGAGCGAGGCAAAGGTTTCGGCAATCTGGAAGGTGCGGCCCACGCCCATGCGCCAGATCTCGCGTGGTTTACGGCCCACCAGTTCCTGGCCGTTGAGCCGGATCGAGCCCTGGTCGGCCTTGAGTTGGCCGTTGACCATGTTGAAGGTGGTGGACTTACCCGCGCCGTTGGGTCCTATGAGCGCGAGCAATTCACCCGGCGCCAGGTCGAAGTCTATGCCGTTGACGGCTTTCACACCGCCGAATGATTTGCCGAGTTGGCGTACCTGGAGCAAGCTCATACCCGCACCTCCTCAGCCTTGGGTAAAGGGTTGGACTTGCTGTGCCACCGGTCGACCAGCGCCTTGATGGAACCCGCAATACCCTGCGGGAACAACAACACCAGCAGCAAGATGATGCCGCCCAACATGGCGCGCCAATAGTCGGTGTTGCGCGCCACGGTGTCGTGTAACCAAGTGAAGGTCACAGCACCCACCACCGGCCCCGCCAGTGTTTGGATGCCGCCCAGCAGCACCATCACCAAACCATCAACCGACTTGCCCACGGCCATGGATTCCGGCGAGATGCTACCCTTGGAAAACGCGTAGAGCGCACCGGCCAATCCGGCGACCACACCGGCCACCACAAACGCCGCCCACTGCATGCGCTTGACGTCGATGCCAATCGCGTCGGCGCGCAAGGCTGAATCGCGCCCGGCGCGCAGGGCGTAGCCAAATGGCGAGAACAACACCCGGCGCAACCACCACACGCCCAGGCCCACCAGTGCCAGCGTGAGCCAGTAATAAACCTGCTTGTCGGCCAGCCAGGCGGCCGGCCACACACCGGTCAGGCCATTGCTGCCGCCGGTGAAGCTGTCCCACTGGTAGGTGATGGCCCAGGTGATTTGTGCAAACGCCAGCGTCAGCATGGCCAGGTACACGCCCGACAAACGCACGGCAAACCAGCCGTAGATCAACGCGCCCACACCAGCCACCAGCGGCGCCAGCACCAGCGCCAATTCCATGGGCAAACCGGCCGACCGCACCAGCAAGGCCGCGCCATAAGCGCCCAGGCCAAAGTAGGCCGCGTGGCCGAATGAGTGCATGCCCGCCGGCCCCATGATGAAGTGCAGGCTGGCGGCAAACAGGGCGGCGATCAGCAGGTCGATCAACAATACCGTGGTGTAGGGAGACTGTGCGGTAAGGATGGGCGCGGCCGCCAGCAGCAGCGCCAACAGCGCCGAGCCCGCCACGTAGGCGCGACTGGGCAAACGCAGGGGTTCTTCGGGCAAGCCGGTGTTGCGGCTGGCGGCCTGGGCGCGGCCCATCAGGCCCCAGGGGCGCCACACCAGCACCACGGCCATCACCAGGAAGTCGACCACCAGGGTCATCTTGGAGAACGACACACTCACACCGAACACATCGACCACACCCAGCCAGATGCAGATGGCCTTGATCTCGGCGATCAGCAGCGCCGCCACATAGGCACCGGGCAGCGAGCCCATGCCGCCCACCACCACCACCACAAACGCGGCGCCAATGGTGTGCAAGTCCATCTCCAGCGTGGCCGGTTCGCGTGGCAACTGCAATGCACCACCCAGGCCCGCCAGCAAAGCACCGAGGGCAAACACGGCCGTGAACAGCCAGGCCTGGTTGACGCCCAGCGCACTGACCATCTCGCGGTCTTGTGTGGCGGCGCGCACCAGGGTGCCGAAGCGTGTGCGTGTCAGCAGTAACCAAACCAAACCCAGCACCACCGGGCCGACCACAATCAAAAACAAATCGTAGGCCGGGAACTGGCGCCCCAGCAGCATCACCGAGCCCGCCAGGCCGGGCGCACGCGGGCCAAGCAATTCATCTGGCCCCCAAAGCCACAACACCGCGTCCTTGATCACCAGCACCAGCGCAAACGTAGCCAGCAGTTGGAACAGCTCGGGCGCCTTGTAGATGCGCCGCAGCAGCAAAATTTCGATCAGCGCGCCTAGCACCCCCACCGCCACGGCGGCGATCAGCAGCGCGGGCCAGAAACCCAGGCGCACGCCCAGCACTTCCACCAGCGAATACGCCACATAGATGCCCAGCATAAAAAACGAGCCATGGGCGAAGTTGACGATGCGCGTCACACCAAAGATCAGCGACAGGCCCGCCGCCACTAGGAACAGCGACGAGGCCGAGGCCAGCCCGTTGAGCAGTTGAACAACAAAACCAGAAAAGCTCATGGCGCAACAGACTTTCAAAAGGTGCAACACAGCAAGGTTGACACCAACGCGGGAGGCGGTTGTTCTTATGGTCGATTTCAGCGGGGCAGATGGAACTGCCCCGCCGGCGCGGCAGAAACCTCTGCCGGCCGCTGCTTCAGTTGGCTTTTAGTCCGTGCTGCGCGACTTCTTCACATCCGCTGCAGACGGTTGGTACTTGGCATCAGCGCCATCCAGGTATTGGAAGTCAACCATGATGCCCTTGCCACCATCGTTCTTGGTACGGCCCACATAGGCACCCATGGTCGATTGGTTGTCCTCAGAACGGTAGCTGATCTTGCCGAAGGGTGTGTCGACCTGCAGGCCCTTGAACGCAGCCACCAGCTTGTCGGTTTCGGTGCTCTTGGCCTTGGCAATACCGGCCGCGGCCGACTTGATCATGCTGTAGCCGACCACCGAGCCCAGGCGCGGGTAATCCTTGAACTTGGCCTGGTAGGCTTGTTCAAACGCCTTGTGCGCGGGCGTGTTGATGGCGTACCAGGGGTAGCCGGTGACGATCCAGCCGTTGGGCGCTTCGTCTTTGAGTGCGTCCATGTATTCAGGCTCACCCGTCAACACACTCACCACTTCACGGCCCTGGAACAGGCCACGTGTATTGCCTTCACGCACGAACTTCGACAGGTCGGCACCAAACAACACGTTGAAGATGGCATCGGGCTTGGCATCGGCCAGCGCTTGCACCACGCTGCCCGCATCCACCTTGCCCAGCGGCGTGGCTTGTTCGGCCACAAACTCCACGTCGGGTTGTGCGGCCTTCATCAACTGCTTGAACGCAGCCACGGCCGACTGGCCGTATTCGTAGTTGGGATAGACCACGGCCCAGCGCTTTTTCTTCAGCTTGACGGCCTCGGGCACCAGCATGGACGCCTGCATATAGGTGCCGGGGCGCAGGCGGAAGGTGTATTGGTTGCCACCTTGCCAGGTCATCTTGTCGGTGAGTGGTTCACCGGCCAGGAAAAAGAACTTCTTTTGCTTGGCGAAGTCGGCCACGGCCAGACCGGTGTTCGACAGGAAGGTGCCGGTGAGCACGTCGATCTTTTCGCGCGACACCAGTTCTTCGGCGACACGCACGGCGTCGCCCGGGTTGGCGTTGTCATCACGCGTGATGAGTTCGATCTTCTTGCCGTTGACACCGCCTGCGGCATTGATTTCGTCCACAGCCAGCTCCATGCCCTTTTTGTAGGGCTCCAGGAAGGCAGGCTGCGCCTTGTAGCTGTTGAGTTCACCAATCTTGATGACACCTTGCGCAGATGCGGGGGCCGCAGCGGCCAGCAGCGCAGCGACGCCAACAACGGAGAAAACGGACTTGTACATTTTGGGGACTCCTGATTTAAAAACGAATGGGGGCGAGGGGCAGGTCGGTGGCTGGGGACTGGGCGTTAACGCAAGCCGTCTTGGCCTTTGATTTCGTGGGCCTGCAAACCGCCTACACGCGGCAGCGGACGGCCACTGTCGGTGACCACCACGGCCACCACAATCTCATTGGCGCGCGGCGCGTCGTTCACGCGCGCTTCCATGGCATCAAAATGGCTGCGCACAAAGGCCGCATCTTTGTGGCCCAGCGGCACATCAATCGCCGTGCCCAGCCCGCCAATCTTTTTGCTCGAGGGCACCAGGGCCGCGCCCTTCTCCACCGCCACACGCAACGGTGCACCGAGCTTGGGGTGCAGGATGGCGGCGGCGTGTTCCAGCTCACCGGCCTCGCCGACAATCGCCGCCTTGCCATAGCTGTGTGCCTGGCCGGGCGCAATGCCCAGGGCTTGCACACAGCGCTGCCCCAGCAGGCCACCAAGCTCTTCACCGATGGCGATCAACTCGTCGAGGTTTTCGGCATAACGCCCGGCGTAGGGGTTGTCGATCACGGCCATGGCCAGCGCTTTGCGCACGGGCGGTATGACGGGTTGGCCCATCACGAGGCGGGTCTCATCCACTTGCACAATCAGTTTGCGAATCTTGGCTGGCATGTTGTGTTTCCTGTTGATCGTTTTGTATTGGCGATTCCGTTTCCAGATCAAGCGTGAACGCGAAGACGAAGCGCAGACATTACAGGCGTAAGGCAAGCGAAGTCGACAAAGTGCACGATTGATCTGGAAATGGAATAAAGGCTTAGCGCAGGCCGTCCCATTGTTTGATGTCGGCTGCGGCCAAGCCGCCCACCCGCGCATGCACGCGGGCGCCGGCCCCCATCACCAGAATGAAGACAATTTCATCGGCCGCCGGCGCGCCGGGCACACGCACTTCCATGGCGTCGAAATGGCCACGCACATAGCTGGCGTTGATATGGGTCAGCGGCACGTCAAGCGCCGTGCCGGGGGCACCCACTTTTTTGGTCGAGGGCACAATCGACAAAGCGTTTCCGGGCTGGCCGGTTTTGACCTCGCCCTGCCCTTTGGCATAGGCGTTGCGGTCGCCCTTCCAGCCCAGCAGCTCACGCATGGCGTAACCGCCGGGCACATGCCACAGCGCGCCGTGCTCCAGCTCACCAGCGGCACCGATGATGGCGCCTTTGCCATAGCTTTCAATACGCTCGGTGCCAACCTTCATGGCCGCCAGCAGCGTGCGCGCCATGTCTATGCCCACGGGTTGCAGCGCATCCATCATGGGCAGGATGTTGGGTTCGTAACGGCCGGCAAACGGATTCTTCAGCACGGCGGACACCGCGCCACGCAGGGTGGGGGTGCCGGCCAGGGGGCCGAACTCGTGGTGGATCTCTTCCACCTGGGTCACAACGCGCCGAATTTCAATCATTCTGTTTAGCCTCGATCTCGATATGTTTCTTAAGCAAAACCTAAACCAGCTCACCGACTCATTGCCAACGCGCCGAATTGTCGCGCAAGCCGAGGCGGTGTTGGCACACGCGCAGGAAGTTCCGTGGTGACACACTTCCCTTGGCACACCAACACGGCGGCTTCAATGTGCCCCGCATGCCATAAGGCCTCAGCCCGCCGCAAACCATGCTGCAGTGCAGCATGCACTTGCTCGACCGGCAACGGCGGCACGTGTACGGTCACCAAGCGCTCGCCCAAATCCGAATCATCGCGCACTTGGTTAGCGGGCAGGCGTTCAATTGCAGCGTTTTCTATGTTCACTGCGTTCGCGATGATGGTGGCCGCCGCATCGGCCTGGGCGGCGCTGCGTGCCAGCACCGTCACGCTGTCGGCAATACCCATGGACAAACTGCGCCCACGCCAGCCACTGGTGGCAATGCCGCGCACACGCATGTCGGCATGTACCTGGAAGCGGCCGTCGAGCTGCAAAGGCTGCTCCGAAACCAAACGCCCGAGGTCGGCAAACAAACCCACCTGCACCGATTGGCCGGGCGCCAAATGCAGCGCAATGTCGCCGCCGTTGTTGATCCAGGCACGCTGCATACCAGCCACCTGGTAGAACGGCAGCAGCTCTTGCGCCACCGCGCCCGCCACAGCCGCCATGGGCGTGATGAAGTGGGCCGCAAAAGGCGCACAGGCTTGCCACATGCGCTGCGCCACCACACCTTGCAAGGGGCAAACCTCGGCCACTGCTTGGCGCAGCAGCGGCAACTCGGCCACCAGCTCGGTCAGGATGCTTTGAAACCGGGTCCAGGCGCGGGCATGAGCCGCGGTTAGCAGGTTTTCATACCCCACCGCCGCATTCGCGCCTATGACGATGTCGATCGGACCGTGCTGAAAATGCCAGCGGCCATCGGGGAGTTGGGTTCGTTGCGCGGTCATCAAGAAGTACTCTGCTCAGTGCATCGACTCAGGCCATTAACCGAGCAGGGGCTCACGCCCCAACGGCCACGGGTTGCCACCGGCACTGCCCAACCAACTGCGCGCCGTGGGTGCGCCATCGGCTTGCCAGGCGCCCGTGCGCAGCACCTCTTGCAGGCTGCGCACATAGTCCATGTGGCCACCGAGCACGCGGTAGTCTTCGAGCCGCATGCTGAATTCAATCGGCGCCACGATGGCCGGTGTGGGCACGGTGCCAAAGCTGTTGTCGGGCATGCGCGAAACATCGGCCATCACCGTGATGCCGCCGCCTGGCCAGACATAGGCCGGTGCGCCGCCACAGGTCACATTCACCAGCGCACGTTTGATGGCGCGGGTCAGCAGCACCGGGTTGTCGGTTACGCCCGCGCGCAAGCTGCCGCCGGCTCCGCCGAGAAACAGCACGGTGGAAAGCGAGGGTTCGCAGTTCTCGCCAATACGCTCGACGATGCGGCGCACTTCGGCCGGCATCTGCTGCTCCACTGGTTGCAGTGCGTCGTTCAAGACATACCAACTCGCGTGTTCGCCGGTGGTCGAGGTCATCAGCAAGGTGTTGCCGGGGCGCGCCACCTCCGCATCCCAAGCCTCGATGATGGACAGCGGATCGGCGATGTCGGTGCCGCCCCAACCATTGCCCGGATTCGCCACCTGGAAGTAGCGCCCCGGCGTGGACTTGCGCCCGCGCATACGGATGCCGGAACGCGGCATGTCCAGGCAGCGCCCGGCCTGGTGCTCGGTCAACACACCGGTGATGTGGTCGTCCACCACCACCACCTCGTCGACCAAACCAAAAAATTGCTTGGCAAAAATGCCCACGGCGGCCGAGCCGCAGCCTACGCGCATGCGCTGCTCTTCGACGCCGTTGACTATGGGTGCACGCCCGGCCTGGATCAGCAGTTGCGAACCACCATCGATGGCCAGCTCCACCGCTTGTTTGTTGCCCAGTGCGGCCATCATTTCGGCGGTGATGCGCCCTTCCTTCTTGCTGCCACCGGTGAGGTGGTGCACCCCGCCCAGCGACAACATCTGCGAGCCGTATTCCGCCGTGGTGACGTGGCCCACCACCTCGCCCTTGCAGCGCACATTCGCCTGCTCGGTGCCGAGGAAACGGTCGGTGTCTATCTTCACCTTGAAGCTGCAATAGCTGAAGATGCCTTCGGTCACCACCGTCACCATGTCCACGCCTTTGGCGGTGGAGCCAACGATGAAGGGTGCGGGCTTGTAGTCGGGGTAGGTGGTGGACGAACCCACACCGGTGACGAACACTTCATCGGCCAGCAACAGGTCGCCGCTCCAGTTGGCGTCAGCCACCTCGCTGGCGGGTTCGTTGGCCGGAACAAAAGGCACAACCGCGCTCTCTGCCTGCGCCAGGCTGCGGCGCAACAACACCACCGGATCAACCCGCACCAACACACCTTCCTGGTTGGCGTAACGGTCGCAGGCACCGGCTCGGCCAAGCGAAATCTGGCACAGCACCGGACATGCGTTGCACTCCACCTTCTCGGTATGCATGCGCTCGTTGCGCGGGCGTGCACGCTCCAGGAACTGTGCGGACGACTCGGTGGAGGTCGTCACATCTAGGCTGGGCAACCCGTCTGTTTTCGTGTGTTCGGTCATCGTGGCGCCTACATCTCGCAACCCGCAAACATGGCTTGTGGTTCAAATTATTTTTATGTAGCATTCACTCCAATTTCATGTTGTGTTTGCTACATGAGTGGCGAATCTAGCGGATTAAGGCGTTGAAGACAACAGGATTTTCAGCAGAATTTTTTCGCCCCATTTCAGCGCAGAACCTGGCCCCAAGATGAACACACAAATTGCCGCAATGCACCATTTCAGACGGCATGCGACAACCCATTTTTTAAACTCTCACATCACACCATGAGCGCATTCAACGAAGAGAAAGTTCTCACCGTTCACCATTGGACCGACCGCCTTTTCAGCTTCACCACCACACGCGATGCCTCGCTGCGTTTCTCCAACGGCCACTTCACCATGATTGGCCTGCGCGTGAACGACAAACCGCTGCTGCGCGCCTACAGCATCGTCAGCCCCAACTACGAAAACCACCTGGAGTTTTTGAGCATCAAGGTGGAAGACGGGCCGCTGACTTCACGCCTGCAGCACATCCAACCCGGCGACACACTCATCGTCGGCCGCAAGCCCACCGGCACCTTGTTGACCGACTACCTGTTGCCCGGAAAACGCCTGTACCTGCTCGCCACCGGCACCGGCCTTGCACCGTTCATGAGCATCGTGCACGACCCAGAAACGTACGACAAATTTGATCAAGTGATTTTGGTGCACGGCGTGCGCCAGGCTCATGAACTGGCCTACCATGAGCTGCTGGTCAATCAATTGCCACGCCACGAGTTCCTGGGCGACGTGGTGAAAGAAAAGCTGCTGTATTACCCCACGGTGACGCGCGAGTCGTTCCGCAACACCGGCCGCATCACCGACCTGATCGCCCACGGCAAACTCTTCAGCGACCTGCACCTGCCCAACCTCGACGCCGCACAAGACCGCGTGATGCTGTGTGGCAGCCCGGGCATGCTGAGCGACTTGAAACACATGCTCGAAGGGCGTGGCTTCCGCGAGGGCAACACCTCCACGCCGGGTGACTTCGTGGTTGAACGCGCGTTCGCCGAAAAATAAGGCACGGGCAAACAGCATGGCCACTCGTACAGCAGAGCCACTTGCCGAGTCGACACGCCGTGTCGGTGTGCGCGAGCAATCGGCTCAAGCCACCAAAGAAAAGATCCTGCGTGCAGCCACCAAGGTGTTCGCCAAATACGGTTATGACGGCGGCAGCGTAGAGAAAATCTCGCGCGCCGCCAAGTCGTATGACCGCATGATTTATTACTACTTTGGCTCGAAAGAAGCTTTGTTCATTGCGGTGATTGAAGAGATGTACCGCAAGATGAACGAGGCCGAACTGGCGTTGACGCTGGACGTCGCGAAACCCGAACAAGCGCTGCGCGTGGTCATCGGTTTTGTGCTCGGCTACTACCGCGCCAACCCCGAGTTTGTCACGCTGCTGAACACCGAAAACCTGCACAAGGGGCGGCACATTGCCAAGTCGAGCCGGGCGCGCGACTACTCCTCACCGGCCGTGGGCATCATCGAGCAAATCCTCGCGCAGGGTGTGTTGCAAAAGAAGTTCCGCGCCGAGTTGACCGCGCGCGACGTATACCTGTTGATCGCCGCAACCGGCTACTTCTACATGTCGAACCGGCACACACTTTCAGTGTTTCTCGGCGAGCGTCTCGACACCGCCGAGCAATACACCCACTGGGAGCAGTTTGTAGTCGACACCGTTTTTCGCACCGTGCGCACACCCTGAATTAATTACAACAAACCCCACGAAGGAAACCCCATGGCAGAAGCAGCAAGCGCCGGTGCGTCCGGCAAAGTCGTCATCAAGAACATCGGCCTGTTGTTGTCGGGCGACCTGGAGCAACCCATTCTGGATGCCGACACCATCGTGGTGCAGGACGGGCTGATCACCGCGTTTGGCAAAGAGAAGGACTGTGACCTGGAGGGCGCCAAAACCGTCATTGATGCGCGCCAGACCTGCGTCGGGCCGGGCCTGATCGACAGCCACGTGCACCCGGTGTTTGGCGACTGGACGCCACGGCAAAACCAGATCGGCTGGATAGACTCGACCATGAACGGCGGCGTGACCACCATGGTCTCGGCCGGTGAAGTGCACCTGCCGGGCCGGCCCAAGGACATCGTGGGCCTGAAGGCGCTGGCCATCACCGCGCAACGTGCTTTCGACAACTTTCGCCCCGGCGGGGTGAAGGTGATTGCCGGGGCGCCGGTGATCGAAAAAGGCATGACCGAGCAAGACTTCAAAGAACTGGCCGATGCCGGTGTAACGCTGCTGGGCGAAGTCGGCCTGGGCTCGGTGAAGGCCGGCTATGAGGCGCAGCAAATGGTGGCCTGGGCGCGCAAATACGGCATCCAGAGCACCATACACACCGGCGGCCCGTCGATTCCCGGCTCCGGGCTGATAGACAAGGACGTGGTGCTGGAAGCCGATGCCGACGTGATTGGCCACATCAACGGCGGCCATACCTCACTGCCCTGGAAGCATGTGTGTGAGTTGTGCGAAAAGTCGTCGCGGGCGATTGAGCTGGTGCACAACGGCAACGAAAAAATCGCCATTGAAGCCGCACGCGCGGCCATGGAACTAAAGTGCCCACACCGCGTGATCCTGGGCACCGACGGGCCTGCGGGCTCGGGTGTGCAACCCTTGGGCATGCTGCGCATGTGGGCACTGATCTCCAGTTTTGCCAACATCCCGGCCGAACTGGTGTTTTGTTTTGCCACCGGCAACACCGCGCGCATACGCAAGCTGAACTGCGGCCTGATCGAAGTTGGCCGCGCCGCCGACTTTGTGTTCATGGACCGGGCCCAACACACCGCCGGCGCCACACTGCTGGAGAGTGTGCAGCTAGGCGACATTCCCGGCATTGGCATGGTGATGATAGACGGCATCGTGCGCTGCGGCCGCAGCCGCAACACACCACCGGCCACCGAAGTACCGGTGGTGTTAGGTCATTAAGAACCTAAAAGCTTACAACTGCGCGCAAACCATCACCAGGCCGACGAGTACGAGCAAGAGACCCAGCCGCTCCGCGCGGCCTAACTTTTCCTTGAACAAGCGGCGCGACACCAGGTAGCTGAACAACACCTCCAGCAAACCCAAGGTGCGCACGTCGGCCACGGGGCGCATCGCACCCGCGGTAAACCAGCCTATGGACGCGGCCGCGCCCATCATCCCGGCCAGCAAGGACAGGCGCCAGGCCTTGGCCACCGCCACCAGGGCGCCGGGTTGGCGCAGCGCCAGATAGCCGCCCAGCAGCAACGACTGCAGGGCCTGCGCCCACACCACGGCCCACACGCCCACCAGCAGCGGCGAGAAGTTTGGCAGTTGCAGCGCAGCACCGCGAAAGCCCACGGCCGACAACGCAAAACAAGCACCCGAGCCCAGGCCGTACAGCATCACCTTGTTGCGCAAACCATCGGGCGCGAGAGCCTGGCCGCCCTTGGGCCGCGACAACAGGAACACACCGGCGGTGGCCAACAACATGGCGAACACGGCCAGCAGCGTAGGCAGCTCGTGCAAGAACACCGCACCAAACAGTGCCACCTGCAGCACTTCGGTTTTGGAGAAGATCACCGCGACGATGAAGTTGCGCTCTTTCATGGCCATCAGTAGCAGCGCTGTGGCGCACAACTGCGCGACAGCGCCCAGGCTCAACCACGCGAAGTAGCTGGGTGTGACCGGCGGCAGGCCCGTGGGTGCACCGCCCAGGGCCACAAGACCGAATAGAAACAGCAGCGCAAACGGCAGGCCGTAGAGAAATCGCGCGAGTGTCGCGGCCAGCGTGCCGGTGGCCGCCGTGAGGCTGCGCTGCGCGGCATTGCGTATGGTTTGGGCAAAAGCGGCCCAGACCACGAGGGGAATCCAGGCCCAGGCGGGGAAGTTGGTCAGTGACATGGTGGGGAGAGAAATATGGAAGCGAGGTTAACCCGTACCTCTCACACGTGCGCAGCGCGGCCCCTCTTGTTTGACGAATGCCGGGAACGCGCTTGCCGTTGGCACCCGCAAAGCAAAAAGCACGCTTGCTAACATGCCCACAATACCTCTCAGAACGGGCTCTTAGGATTCAGCATGGCAGTAGAAATTGAGCGCAAGTTCCTCGTCCGCGACACCAGTGTGTTGGCGGGCTTGAGTGGAACCAAAATGGCCCAGGGCTACCTGGCGGACAACGGCATGGTGGTGCGCGTGCGCGTGGCTGGGACCCAAGGCTTTTTGACACTGAAGGGTAAAACCAAAGGCCTCTCAAGGGCGGAGTTTGAATACGAGGTGCCGCTGGCAGATGCGCAAGCCCTGTTGGCCGACTTCGCCTGTCTGGGGCGAATCGAAAAGCTGCGCTACTACGTCCCCCTAGGCGACCTCACCTTCGAGGTCGATGTGTTTGAGCAGGAACTGGCGGGCCTGGTTGTGGCAGAAGTTGAACTGCCATCTGAGGCTCACCCCGTGCCACCGTTGGCGTGGCTGGGGGCCGATGTGAGCCTGGATCCGCGTTACCGAAATTCAGAACTGGCCGTCAGCCGCACCATTCCCACGCCGGCGGTCTTGTCTTAAAGCGTTTTTACGATCTTAGGTCAGCGCTGCACGCTGCTCCAAAAACACCTGGGCCTGGCTCTCGCCATCGGCCATGAGCGCTTCGATGTGCTCCTGGCTGCGGTCGAGCTTGCTTTCGTAGTCCAGCGTTCCCGCAAGCTCCGAAGACATTTCGATAAACGGGATGTGATAGGGCCTCACCTCGTCATCCCTGAAGCAGCGCGGCACACGGATCGGGCCATCCAGATCAAAACGTTTGGCAAATTGCGGCGTGAAGGCGCCTTGCAAATACAGCTCGTTCATCACGGCCAAGGCATCGAGCTGCTGGAACAGCGACACGTTGCCAATTAGTTCGTTGCGGCGGTCACCAATCTGGTCTGGCGTGACGGGCACGTGGGCCGATTGCGTGGGGTTGATCTTGATGACCCAGATCTCCTGTGCAATGTGGTCGGCCCCCACAAAACGCGTTTGCGCCAGTTCGTTGACGGGCGGGTTGTCTGAGAACAGGCCGTCCCAATAGGCGCCGCCATCAAATTCCACCGCTGCAAACAGGCTTGGCACCGCGCACGACGACAGTATGTGTTCTACGCGAATCGCCTCCAGCCGACTGCTGAACTTGGCCAACCGTCCCGATAGTGTGTCGACGGCACCCATCAGCAACACCGGCCCATCCTCGCGTGGGCCGCGCTTGGTCAGTTCGGCAAAGTCGATGTGCTTTTCCAGCAGCCCACGAAAGTCGGTGTAGTGCGGGCGCATGCCGCGTGCAATCGAGTCCATGGCCGACACCATGAGCGGCGACGATGGGCTGGTATTGAAGGTGGGCAACCATCCCGCACCGGTCATGCGTAGCGCCTGCAGCGCCACTTGGTTCAGCGCACGCTCGGCGGGTGTACTGGCCATGTTGTCCTGCCAGAACGCATATAGACGCTCCCAGGGTTTGGCGTCACCTTTGATGAGCGAATACCAGGCCAGCGTGGCACAGATAGCGCCGCCAGATGTGCCTGACAAGCTGACGATATCGAACTCGTCCTGCACGCCCGCTTCAAACAAACCCTTGAGCACACCCGCTGTAAAAGCCGTTTGACTACCGCCACCCTGGCAGGCGATGGCGATACGGCGCTTTGCGGTGGCCCGTGTTCGGGTGGTTTTCTTGCCCACCGCTGGCGGCTCTGGCGCGGCTCTTTCAGCCGAGGCTTTGCCGGGGCGAGCCCGAGGGGTAGAAGTCGAACGTGCGGAACGCGTCACCATATCTTCCTTCTCCACCCCACGGGATGCAGGGCCAAGTTGTCAGTATCTCAAAGTTGTTTTGCACTGCAACATATTTTGACTGACCACATACCGTCGGCCCCATTTAGAAAAAATGCTTACTTGGCTTTTACCCCCTCCACCGCCACCGTCAGCTCCACTTCAACCGTGGCATTCTTGGGCAACTGCGCCACGCCCACCGAGGTGCGGCTGTGCACGCCGGCAGGCCCCAACACCTCCACCAGCAAGTCGGAGGCGGCATCGGCCACTTCACTTTGTTGGCTGAAGTCCGGTGCACTTTGCACAAAAACGCTCACCCGTAACACTTGCTGCACATGCTCCAGCCCGCCCGGTTGCTGGTGCAGGATGATGAGGCTGCGCAAGGCGCCGATACGGGCCGCGCGTTGGGCATCGGCCAACGTTACTTCACGGCCGGCGCTGCCTTGCACCACCACATCTAGGCCCACGCGCGGCACCTGGCCGCTCAGGTAAGAAATGCCAGCGTGTTGCACCACGGGCGTGTATCGCCCTCCCAGGCGTAGTTCGGCCGAAATATCCAGCCCCTCTGCTTGGGCGAGTTGTTGCAAGCGTTCTGTTCTGCTGGCAGTCATAACAAATCTTCTCCAGGTCTTTTCAATCACAGAGTTAATAAAACAACGATCAAATCGCGATCAACGTACAAGCTTCAACCCAAGCCAACCGCGCCAACCTCGCAGTTGCTGCCAAAAGCTGCGCGGGCTCAAGCCCGCAAAGGGCGAAAGGGCCACAGCCGATGCGGGGCACTGCACGCGCACCACGGCATCGGCCAAGGCTAGCAGCAAAACCCAGCCTTCGCGGTCCACGGTGTGGCCGCTATGGGCATGCACCTCAACATGGGTGCGCAGCAAGGTTTCGCCATGCCACTGCGGGGTCTCGGTGAGCCGCACGCTACCACGCAACACCAGCAGTTGCGTGCCCGCAGGCCAATACAGCATTTGCGATTGCCGCTGCCGCACACGCAGCAACTCGGGCACGGAGCCCGTCGCTTGCGTGGCGGGGCCTGGCGTGCACTCGGCATCGGTGAATTCAGTTAGTTGGCGCTGGGGAAGTGGCGGCATGGCGATCCTCGAAAAGCAAACAAAGAAGTAGCCTTAGCCTAAGTTTTGCGCTCTGTTCCCAAAAGGCACACGCCGGGGCTTTCTGTATCGCTACAGACGCGCGAACGCGCTTCTGTTACGGTTCACTTTTGCCCCATCTGTACCTGTGCCCCAGACGCACGCGCCAGGATGATCACGCCATGAACCCGTTTCCCGCCTCCGCCACCCAAGCCACGCCACCAACTTCACGGCCCGCTGCAGCCCCCACGTCCCCGCTCTACCAGCGCCTGGCCGGCCACTACCGCCAAGCCATAGAGTCGGGTGTGATGGCGCCGGGTGAGCGTATGCCCTCGGTGCGCCGGCTCACACAGTTGCACAAGGTCAGCCTGTCCACGGCGGTACAGATTTGCCACCGGCTGGAAGACGAGGGTTTGCTGGCCTCTAAGCCACGCTCGGGCTACTTTGTGCGCCAACCGCGCCGTGCCACGCTGGTGCCTATGCGCGAGCCCGAGGTGGATCTGAAGCTGGATACGGCACAGTTCGTGGGCATTCACCACAAGGTGTCGGCCTATGTGGCGCAGTGTGAGCAGTTCAACTTCAAGACCAATCTGGCGGGTGCCTATGCCGCGCCCGAGGCCTACCCCACCGAGGCCCTGAAGAACGCCGCCACGCGCGCGCTGCGCCTGCGTCCCACAATGCTCACCGCCCCGGCGCGCGGCCAGGGCGACCCGGCGTTGTGCAGCGCCCTGGCACGACGCGCGCTGGCCAGCGGCATCCACATCACACCCGATGAAGTGCTGGTGACCTACGGCTGCACCGAGGCGCTGAACATCGCCCTGCGTGCGGTGGCACAGCCCGGCGACACCATCGCCGTCGAGTCGCCCACCTTCTACGGCCTGCTGCAGATTCTGGAAAGCCTGGGGCTGCGCGCACTGGAAATCCCGACCAGCCCGCGCCACGGCTTGTCGATTGAAGCGCTGGAGATGGCGCTGCAAAACCACCCGTCCATCAAGGCGGTGGTCGCCATTCCGAATCTGCACAACCCCTTGGGCTGCACCATGAGCGACGTGGACAAACAGCGCCTGCTGGCCCTGTGTGAACGCAGTGGTGTGCCCTTGATTGAAGACGACACCTACGGCCCGCTGACCGATGGCGACACACCGCTGCGCGCCATCAAGTCGTGGGACACCACGGGCAACGTCATCTACTGCGCCACGTTGCGCAAAACGCTGGCCCCCGGCATGCGCCTGGGTTGGATGGTGGGCGGGCGCTGGCAGGCGCGCACGCAGATGATCAAGTACGCGCAGAGCCGCTACAACGACACACTGGCGCAGGTGACCGTGGCCGACTACATCAACTCCAGCGCCTACGACCGGCACATGCTGCGCCTGCGCCAGATGCTGAAGAACCAGCGCGAACAAACCGCCGAGGCGATTGCCACCTACTTCCCCGCCGGCACCCGGCTGAATCTGCCACAGGGCAGCATGATGCTGTGGGCCGAGTTGCCCGACCAGCGCCCCGTGCAGCCGGTGTTTGAGGCCGCGCTGAAGCTGGGCATTCGGGTGGCACCGGGCTCGCTGTTTTCCAACTCCAACCGCTACGACCACTTTGTGCGCATCTGCTGTGGCGACCCGTACTCCAAACAAGTGGACGACGCACTGCGGCAATTGGGCGCCTTGCTCGGAAAGACCTAGTCATCGTGTCGGCGGGCGTTCTTGGCTAGAGTAAGGGTCTATACCTATAACAGCAAGGATTCCCTCATGTCTACCGATACCGCCGCCACCGCGCCACCAGGCAACGCACCCACCCAATACACCAGCGCCGAAAAGCGCCACCGCGTGTTCGCCATCATGGCGGCCTCGTCGGGCAACCTGGTCGAGTGGTTCGACTTCTATGTCTACGCGTTCTCCGCGCTGTACTTCGCGCCCGCATTTTTTCCCAAGTCCGACCCCACGGCGCAGCTGCTCAACACCGCCGGGGTGTTTGCCGCCGGCTTTTTGATGCGCCCCATAGGCGGCTGGCTGTTTGGCCGCATCGCCGACCGGCTGGGCCGCAAAACGTCTTTGCTGATCTCGGTGGTGATGATGTGCGCAGGCTCGCTGGTCATCGCCTGCCTGCCGACCTACGCGCAGATTGGCGCCTGGGCGCCTTTCCTGCTGCTGGTGTGCCGCTTGTTCCAGGGTCTGTCGGTGGGCGGTGAATACGGCACCACGGCCACCTATATGAGCGAGGTCGCGCTGCGCGGGCAGCGCGGCTTTTATTCGTCGTTCCAATACGTCACGCTGATCGGCGGGCAACTGCTGGCGGTGCTGGTCATCGTCATTCTGGAGCAGCTGCTGACCGAAGACGACTTGCGCGCCTGGGGCTGGCGCATCCCGTTTGTCATCGGCGCGATTGCCGCCGTCGTGGCCTTGATGCTGCGCCGCACGCTGCACGAAACCCAAACCGCCGAAGCGCGCAACAACAAGGAAGCCGGCACCATGGCCGGCCTGTTCCGCCACCACAAGGCGGCCTTCTTCACCGTTCTGGGCTACACCGCTGGCGGCTCGTTGATCTTCTACACCTTCACCACCTATATGCAGAAGTACCTGGTGAACACCGTGCACCTGCCGATCAAAACCACCAGCTACGTGATGACGGCCGCACTGTTTGTCTACATGTGCATGCAGCCGCTGCTGGGCATGTTGTCCGACCGCATTGGCCGGCGCAACAACATGCTGCTGTTTGGCGGACTGGGTGCCCTGTGCACCGTGCCCATCATGACGGCGCTGCAACACGTGACCAGTCCGCTGATGGCGTTTGGGCTGATCATCGTGGCGCTGTTCATCGTGAGCTTCTACACCTCGATCAGCGGCATCGTGAAGGCCGAAATGTTTCCACCCGAAGTGCGCGCCTTGGGTGTGGGCCTGGCCTACGCGGTGGCGAACGCGATCTTCGGTGGCTCGGCCGAATACGTGGCGCTGGGACTGAAAACCCTAGGCCACGAATCAGCGTTTTACTGGTACGTGACGGTGATGATGGTCATCGCCTTCTTCGTCAGCCTGCGCTTGCCACGGCAGGCCAGTTACCTGCACCACGACCATTAAAAGAAAAGCGGCGACCGCTATGAAGAGCATAGCTGTCGCCGCTTTTATGGCGGGCGTAAACGCCTTAGTTTCTATAAATCAAAACGTCGCCACAATCGCCGCGCGCAGCGCGGGCGTGATCTCCGGCATCACACCAAACCAGGCGTTGAACGCCGGCCGCGCCTGGTTCAGCAGCATACCCAGGCCGTTGACGGTGACATGGCCGCGCGCCTTGGCGGCTTTCAGCAAGGGCGTTTCCAGCGGCGTGTAGATCACGTCGCACACCAGCGCGTGTTTAGGCAGGGCATCGAGGGCCAGATCCAGCGCGGGTTGGCCCACCATGCCCTGGTTGGTGGTGTTGACCAGCAGCGCGGCATCGGCCAGCGCATCGGCGCGCTGCTCCCAGGGAATGGCGCGCACGGGGATGCCGAATTCATCGGCCAGCGCCTGGGCTTTGGCGGCGGTGCGGTTCAGCAAACGAATCTCTTTGGCGCCACGTTCAGCCAGGCTCACCACCACGGCACGAGCGGCACCACCGGCGCCCAAGACCACGGCGGGGCCGGTCTCGGCACGCCATGCAGGCTGCTCATCAAGCAGGCTTTGGATGAAGCCCGCGCCATCGTTGTTGAAGCCGTGCAGACTGCCATCGGGCTGCACCACGATGGTGTTGAGCGCGCCCATGCGGCGCGCCGTGGCGTCCACCTGGTCGACCAGGGCCATGGCCGCTACCTTGTGCGGAATGGTCAGGTTGCAACCGGCAAAGCCCAGGGCGCGCAGGCCACGCACGGCGTCGGCCAGGTTTTCTGGCGCCACCGGCAGCGGAGCGTAGCTGCCCTTCAGACCGTACTGGGCAATCCAGTGGTTATGGATGATGGGCGAGCGCGAATGGGAGATCGGCCAGCCCATGACGCCGGCCAGGCGGAAAGTGGGTGCGTGCGACATGGAATCAGACTCAGCAAAGCGAAAGGGCAAAGGGTGAACGCCGGAGCGAGCCCCGAACGGACAACAAGTGTACTTGGCAGGCCGTCCTGGGGCAGGCCCGGGCTTGACCACAAACCGCCACCGGGCTACGGTGGCAGCACTCGCACACCAGTAGTCCAGGAGGTTCGCCATGCGTATCAGTGACGAAGAGTATTTCCGCAGCTGCGTTGCCAAGGAGCGCCATCTGGCGCATTTGCTCGGCCACCACCAGATCGAAGAGTGCTACGAGAACGCCGGCACGCTGTGGGAGAACACCACCCAGTTGCCCAAGTGGACACGCGACTGGCACGCCTGCGGCCCGCTGCTGGCACAGTACGGCATTGACCTGGTGTTTGTGCGCGAAGATGGCAAAAACAGCGAACCTAACCTGGTGCGCGCCGGCGCCACCAGCATCCACATCAAAGACCACCCCAACGTGGAACGCGCGACCATGGTGGCCATCGTGCGCGAGGTGATCTACCGGCTGGAGCACCACCAGGCAACACCCAAGCACTAGCAGGCTGTTGAAAAACGACTGCGGAGGTCATCGGCGGCGTTGCGCGGTGTTCGGAATCCTCACGTACCAAAAGTACGTTCCGGTTCCTGTGCTCCGTGCGCCTTGCAGCTAACCTTCCTCGCTAGGTTTTTATCAACCTGCAAGCTGTGTTTTGCGCGGGGTTTGTGCCACCTGGGAAACGGCATCGGCGCGGCTTGTGCGCGAGTGCTACATTCCACGTCGCTGTGCGCGGCGCGGAGACAAATCAACGCCCATAAGCTGACGCACTGGCATTGATATTGCACCAGTTTTTTTCTTTGCATTTCCGTTGGGAGCGTTTCATGGGTGGTCTTTTTTCGCGTCAGATTTCTCGTCGCAGTTTGGGGGTTGTTGCCCGTTCCTTGGCTGTAGGTGTACTTGGCGCCGCCATGTTGGCGGGCGCTGCACAAGCGCAGAACAATACCGTGCGTTTATTGGTGGGCTTCCCACCCGGCGGCGGCACTGATGCCATCGCCCGCATGTTGGCCGAGAAGCTGAAAGACCAGCTCGGCAGCTCGGTGATCGTGGACAACCGTGCCGGCGCTGGCGGCCAGATTGCCGCCCAGGTGTTGAAAACCGCGCACCCCGACGGCACCACCTTCTTCCTCACCCACGACCACACCATCTCCATCCTGCCGCAAGTGGTGAAGAACCCGGGTTTTGACCCCGCCAAAGACTTTGTCGCCGTGGCCGGGTTTGCCACCTTTGTGAACGCCTTGGCGGTATCTGGCGGTACACCCGCCAAGTCGGTGAACGACTACGTCGCCTGGGTGAAAAGTGCGCAGGCGGGCAAAGGCACGGTGGGTGTGCCCGCACCGGCCTCGGTACCCGAGTTCCTGGTCAAGCTGATAGGCCAGAAGTACGCTGTGGACCTGCAAGCCGCGCCCTACCGTGGCAGCGCACCCATGATTGGCGACATGCTGGGCAACCAGATCGCCGCGGGTGTGGGCTCCATCCCCGACTTCATCGAAAACCACAAGGCTGGCAAGATCCGCGTCGTCGCCGTTTTGGGCGGCACTCGCCAAGCCCTGTTGCCCGATGTTCCGACCTTTGCCGAACTCGGCCTGGCCGGTTTTGAAGACGTGCCTTATTACGGCATCTTCGCACCCGCTGGCACACCGAAGGCCGCCATCGACAAGTTTGCCGAGGCCGTTTCCAAAGTGGTGGCCATGCCCGATGTGCGCGACCGCTTGACCGCCATGGGCCTGACCGTGGGTTATATGTCGCCATCCCAACTGGCCAGCCGCGAACAGGCTTACACCAAGGTGTGGGCCAAAATCATCAAGGACAGCGGCTTCCAGCCCCAGTAAACCGACCTAGGGTATGCGCGGAAATTGCGGAATTGCCCCGCATTTCCCGCGCTTTGCGGGCGTTCACCGGGCGCATGAACTTCTAGGATGCGTCCATGCACTCCTACAAGCTATTCCACGAGTCGCCCTGGCACACTGATCTGCTGTTGCCGCGCCTGACCGACGACGCCACCCTGGCGGATGTTCAAGTCTTGCTCGGTGGCTTGTCTTTGGTGCTCAGCCGCACACTCCCCGCCGCCACGCCGCAATCGCAAAGCGCTTTTCCGGCCACGCGCCGTCTCGCCGCCCGCCTCACACAAAGCATAGAGACCGACGACGCCAAAAAAGCCCTGGCCCCCAGCGAAGAGCTGTGGGCCGCGCAGGACGAATGTGGCCAAAAGCTCGATCCGAGCACCCTCTCGGTGCTGCGCAAGCTGTTGGCCCAGACGATTCGCGACGAACTGGCCTATACCAGCTACACCGCAAGCATGCGCAGCCTGAAGAACGATTTCAAGGACAGTGGTTTTGACGCCGCTGCAAAGCCGGACAGCTTGCCAGCCATTCCGACGATTCCGACCATCACCACACGCGCCAACGATCTGGGCACCGGGCCACTGGGCGCGGCAGCCTCCTGATCAAAGCACCTCGGCCTCCAGCAGCTCGACCGGGTCGCCCCAGCGTTTGGCTGCGGCCACAACGCTGGGATCGCGCAAGGCACACAAAAAG
>NZ_JBMOXA010000034.1:0-47448 GCF_049316285.1 Variovorax sp. HJSM1_2
CGCGCCGCCACAGCTTTGCTGAACAAGCGCACGTCGTAGAACCTGTTCACGCTCTTGAATTTTTGAAGGCCTGATGACCATGTGCGGAGCCGAACTCCATTCCCTGCCCGAAGGTGTGCAACGTGTGGCCGCCGTGCTGCAGGACAAAAACCATCCACACACACCGGTGATGCTGGCCGACGCCGCGCGCACCGCGCAGCAGGCCGCCGACGCGCTGGGCATAGCTGTCGGGCAGATTGCCAAGAGCATCATCTTTCGCCGCACCGAAGACGACGCGGCGGTGCTGGTGATCACCTCGGGTGACCGGCGTGTGGACGAAAAAAAGGTGGCGGCCCTGGTCGGCAAACTCGGGCGTGCCGACGCCGACTTCGTCAAAAGCAAGACCGGCTTCACCATTGGCGGCGTGGCGCCCGTAGGCCATGCCGCGCCGGTGGTCACGCTGATAGACCGTGAACTGTTCCGCTTCGACGTGGTGTGGGCCGCAGCCGGCCACCCACACGGCGTGTTCCAACTGCGCCCGCAAGACCTAGAAGGGCTGACCTCGGCCCCCGTGGCCGACGTGGTGAAGGTGGACTGACATGACACCACGGCAGCAACTACGCACGCGCGCGCTGGCCGCACAGGCCCTGCCCGCAGATGCGGTCGAGGTGTTGTCGCCGTGTGTGTCGGTGTGCCGCATGAGCCCGGCCACGGCCTTGTGTGAAGGCTGCCTGCGCACCATAGGCGAAATTGCCGATTGGAGCCGCATGGCGCCCGACGGCAAACGTGTGGTCTGGGCGCGCATAGAAGAACGCCTGGCGGCCTGCGCCGCATAACACCGCCTGGAAACCGAACATGCACCAGATCACCTTCTACCTCGACTTCGTTTCGCCCTACGCCTACATTGCGTTCGAGCGTTTGCCGCGGGTTCTGCAAGGCCTGAGCTACAACGTGCAATACCAGCCCGTGCTGCTTGGCGCTGTGCTGCAGCACCACGGCCAGCGCGGCCCGGCGGAAATTCCGGCCAAGCGCGAATGGCTTTATCGACATGTGCAATGGCTGGCCGCGGAGCAGCATATTCCGCTGCAAATGCCCGCCGCCCACCCCTTCACCCCCCTGCCCTTGCTGCGTTTGGCCGTGGCCAGCGACACCCAAGGCCTGCCCAACCGCCACACCTGCGCCAGCTTGTTTCGCCACGTCTGGCAGGATGGCGCCGATGCGCTCGACGCCACACGCCTGGATACCCTGCGCCAGCAATTGCCCGCCTCGCGCGAACCAGGCGATGCCGAGGTCAAGCAGCAACTGCGCAGCCACACCGAACAGGCGATTGCCGCCGGTGTCTTTGGGGTGCCGAGTTTTGTGGTCAATGGCAAACTTTTCTGGGGCGTGGATGCCTTGCCCATGCTGCGCGCCTACCTGGATGGCTCAGCGTGGTTTGACGGCCCACAGTGGGACGCGGTGCAACAGTTACCGTCCGGCTTGCCCGGCAAGGCCACCGCCTGACGGCGAACTTAACGGCGCTCGTGTTACGGCGCTGGCAGTGCCAGCGCAATCGCTTCCACCTCCAGCTTCAAGCCAAAATGCAATGGCCCCGTGGGCACCACCGCACGGGCCGGTCTGGCAGCGCCGGCCCAGGCGGCGTACAGCGTGTTGAAGAGTGGCCAGTTGGCGATGTCGTCCACATACACGCGCAGCTGCAGCAGCTGTTGGATATTGCTGCCGCTGGCCAGGAGGGCGGCCTCCACATTGGCCAGCACTTGCAGCGTTTGCACTTCAAATGATGCGTCCACCAAGCGCACGCCATTCGGCGTGATGGGCAGTTGCCCGGAGATGAACACCAGCCCGGCGCCCACGCAGGCGTGGCTATAGTGGCCGCCGGGCGCGGCGAGTGTGTCAACACCAACGGCCTGCACCTTATTGGCTTGATCACCAGCCATGAAAGCGCCCCCAGGTCTGCAGAGTGCCGTCCTCATCCAGCGCCTGGTACTCGGGAAACTGGGCTCCCGTGGCGCAAGCGTGGTTGGGCAGGATGCGCAGGCGTGTGCCCACAGGCAAGCGTGTGGCGATGTCCGCGTCCGGTGCCCCGGTGCTGCGCGAGATGATGCCTTGCTCCTGGTTGGCGCTGCCCATCAGAAAGCCTGGCAAGGGCGTCCCATCAAGCGTGCACACCTGGCCGTAGCCAAAGTCCTGCTGTTGTTTGGCCGTGCCCCGGTCGCGGCTCATGGCCATCCAACCGGCATCCACAATCGCCCAACCCTTGTCGGCTTGGTGGCCTATCACCGTGGTCAACACTGTCAGCGCAATTTCGTCGGTGGTGCACACACCCACGTTGTGCATCACCAGGTCAAAAAACACATACACCCCGGCACGGAGTTCGGTCACGCCCTCCAAGTTTTTGGCCTCCAGCGCGGTCGGGGTGGAGCCCACACTGACCACCGTGCACGGCAGCCCCACCGCGCGCAGGCGCTCGGCCGCATACACACAACCGGCGCGCTCCTGCTCCGCCAAGGCCGCCAGCGCCTCTGGAGTGTGCAGCTCGTAGCTTGACCCGGCGTGGGTCAACAAGCCCGCCAGTTGCATGCCGCCTTGGTGCAGGATCTGGCCGACTTGCAGCAGCGCGTCTTCATCGGGCTTGATGCCGGAGCGGTGGCCGTCGGTGTCGATTTCAATCAACACTTCAAAGGCTTCACCATGCTGCCGGCCGAAGTCGGCAATCGCCTGGGCCACCACGGCGTTGTCGGTGATGATGGCCAGCTTGCAGCCCTGGCGGCGCAGCGCCATCACCTGTGGCAGGCGTTGCGGCACCATGCCCACGGCATACAGGATGTCTTGCACCCCTTGGGCGAAAAACTGCTCGGCCTCCTTCAGTGTGGACACGGTGACCCCCTGCGCACCGGCGGCTCCTTGGGCTTGCACCACCTGCGCACACTTGGTGGTTTTCACGTGTGGCCTGAAACGCACGCCTAGCGCATTGGCCTGGTCCTGCATGCGTTGGATGTTGTGCCGCATCTGCGGCAGCGAGACGATGGCCGCGGGTGTGTCAATGCTGGCGAGGGTGTTGCTGGAGGCTGGCATGGGGTTTTTCAACAAGTGGCTGGTGGCCGGACTTTAGGCCTTATGACCATGCTTGTGCTTAAATTCAAGCTCATCAATCGTTAAGCTGTGCTGAATGATCCAGATCGAAGACCTGCAGTTGGCCGCCGCTCTTTTGCGCCACCCCTCGCTGAGCGCGGCAGCGCGTGCACTGGATCTCACGCCACCGGCGTTGTCTATGCGCCTGCGCAAACTTGAAACCACACTGGGGGTGGCTTTGGCGGTGCGCTCGGCACGCAGGCTGAGCCTGACCTCGGAAGGTGAACGTTTTGGCCGCGAGGCCGAAACCCTGCTGGCCAACCTGAATACGCTGCGCGACTCACTGCAACGCGCCGACCAGGGCCTCAGTGGCACGCTGCGTGTGGTCGCGCCTTTTGGTTATGGCCGCCTGCATGTGGCCGCCATGCTGGCGCGCTTTGCCAAGCTGCATCCCCGCTTGCGCCTGCAGCTGGACTTACGCGAAACGCCGTGGGCCGAGCGGCACGAGGCCGATGCGGTGGTGCACATCGGTGTGGTGCGCGACTCTTCATGGGTGGGGCACACGCTGGCAGCAAACGAACGCTGGCTGTGTGCCAGCCCGGCTTATGTGAAAACCCATGGTGCGCCCACAGCACCGCGCGATTTGGCCCAACACGCGTGTATCTGCATCCGCGAGAACCAAGAAGACGTCACGCTGTGGCACCTGCGCCCGAGCGTGCCGCATCCCACACGCCGCAGCGAAACCGTACGGATCGCCCCCGCCCTCACCACCAACGACGGTGGTGTGGCCCGCCACTGGGCCGAGCAAGGCCTGGGGCTGGTGCTGCGCTCGGAATGGGACGCCGCCGACGCCATGGCGCGCGGCTCATTGGTGCGCTTGATGCCGGACTGGGCCTTCGACAGCGCGCCCATCATGCTGCTGGTGCCCAGCCGCAAGGGCCGCTCGGCGCGGGTACAGGCCTTGGTTGAATTTATGGACAAAGGCCGCTGAGGCCTCTGCGGGCTGCCCGGAAACCGGCCGCCCGAGCCAAACCCCGCGTGGACACACCTGTGGCCCTAACGGCGCTAACATTGCGCCCCGTACGCCCGTGTTTAACACCTTGGCGTCCCCTCTCAATCCAACAAATCAATACAAGGAACGCAGCCATGGGCGCGCAATGGAAAGCAAAAGGCAAGGAACTCGCGGCAAACGCCCGGGGCCGCCTGTTCGGCAAATTGGCCAAGGACATCATGATTGCCGCACGCAACGGCGCCGACCCTGCGGCCAACGCACGTTTGCGGCTGGTGATAGAGCAGGCGCGCAAAGTCTCCATGCCCAAGGACACCCTTGATCGCGCCATCAAAAAAGGCGCGGGCCTGACTGGCGAATCTGTGCATTTCGACCACGTGATCTACGAAGGCTTCGCGCCGCACCGCGTGCCGGTGATGGTCGAATGCCTGACCGACAACGTGAACCGCACTGCGCCGGAGATGCGTGTGTTGTTCCGCAAGGGCCAGTTGGGTACCTCGGGCTCAGTGTCCTGGGACTTCGACCACGTCGGCATGATAGAAGCCGAACCCAGCGCAGCCGGTGCGGATGCCGAACTGGCCGCCATCGAGGCCGGTGCGCAGGACTTTGAGGCGGGTGAAGAAGGCCTGACCATGTTCCTGACCGATGCCGCCGACCTGGACCTGGTGAGCCGCGCTTTGCCAGCGCAGGGATTCAACGTGTTGTCGGCCAAACTGGGCTACAAGGCGAAGAACCCGGTAGACCCAGCCAGCCTGAGCGCAGAACAACTCGAAGAAGTCGAAGCCTTTTTGGCCGCCATCGACGAGAACGATGACGTGCAGAACATCTTTGCCGGCCTGGGCAACTGATCTTTTCCGGCCGACCCGCGCCCAGTGGGCCGGCCGGCATGGTGCTGATGACGGCTCCGAGCTTCTTCTCAAACCCACAGAGCTTTCGCCGCTGGTTTGAAACCCATGCCGGCAGCGCAAGCGAGCTGCTGGTGGGGTTTCACAAGGTGGGCACAAGTCTGCCCTGTATGTCTTGGTCGGAGTCCGTCGACGAAGCCCTGTGTTTTGGCTGGATAGACGGTGTGCGCAAACGTGTGGATGACGCCAGCTACACCATACGCTTCACGCCCAGAAAACCCACGTCCATCTGGAGCGCGGTCAACATCGCCAAGGTGGCGCAGTTGCGGGCGCAGGGCCGCATGACGGCCGCAGGGGAAGAAGCTTTTGCCAGACGCACGGCGGCGAAATCAGCGGTGTATGCGCACGAACAAGCGACCAGCGCCGAACTGTCGGCCGCCGAGCTGCACATGTTCAAAAGCCAGCAAAGCGCCTGGCATTTTTTCGAGAAGACACCGCCGGGTTATCAAAAAGTCATGCTGCACTGGATCTGCAGCGCCAAGCGGCCCGAAACCCGCAGTACGCGGCTGGCGAAGCTGGTGCAAGCCTGTGTGATGGGCTTGCGCTTGCGTTAGTGCTGCGCGCCACAAGCCTAGTTGGCGCGGTGCTGCGCGTGGCTACTGAAAAGACTCACGGACCTCGCGGTCGGTCACACGCAGGATGCCAGCCTCCAAGCCGCAGTAGGCCTTCTCGAAGGCGGCGGCAATCAACTCCTCGGTGATTTCGTCATATTTGCCCTGCGTCTGCCGGAGCACCTCGGCAGTGATGGCTGCAGCACCGGTGATGAGGTCGTGTCGCATATCTGCTCTCTCTCGCGATGGTTGTGTAAAGGTGTCTATCGTAAGCCGGAAGATGGCGGCTTTCTGGCTTGCATGGTAGTTCATAAGACGGCATGCGGTCACTTGCCGGTGGGGCGATCTAAGCTCCCATTCGCCGCCCATTCCCCCCTCATTCGCGGCCTTTATGCGAGCGCTTAGACTGTTAGGCATGTACTTGGATTACGAACCTGACGACGTGGACGTCAAAATCTGCGAGTTGCTGGTCGCCACCAGTGACGCCGCCGACCCCGAGCTGCCCTCCGCCGTGCCCGAGGTGCTGAAATTGCTGCGCACCCGCCTGGGCATGGATGTGGCGTTTGTGTCGCAGATCGCCGATGGGCGCCGTACCTTCAAAGCCGTGGACTGTGCAGCCGACTTCCCGCTGCTGCAGGTCGGCATGTCCGACCCGGTGGAAGAAAGCTGGTGCCAGCGGGTGGTCGAGGGCCGGTTGCCAGAGCTGATGGCAGATGCCGCGCCCTACATCGCCGCTGGCCAGGCGCCCGATCCCGGATTCCCCATAGGCACACATCTGAGCACGCCGGTGCGCCTCTCGAGTGGCGCGGTCTACGGCACCTTGTGCTGTTTCAGCCGCGGCGTGTGTGCAGACGCAGACATCGACAGGCTGCGCTACACGGCGCGCCTGCTCGCCGCCAGGTTGGCGCCCGGCGCTGGCGCGCCCTGAGGTTTCAGTGGCCGCGCCCGGCGCGGTACAGGCCGGTGTTCTTGACTTGCAGCGGCGACGCACTGGCAAGCCGCGCCATGGCGGCACCGGCGTGGGCGTGGGTGATGGCCAGGCCCAAGGCGTCTGCCGCATCGGGGCCGGGCAAAGCCGGCAGCTTGAGCAAACGCTTGACCATTTCCTGCACCTGCGACTTGGCTGCGCGGCCATGCCCCACCACGGCCTTTTTCATTTGCAGCGCGGTGAATTCACTGATTGGCAAGTCGCGTGTGGCCAGGGCCGTGAGGCAGGCGCCGCGCGCCTGGCCCAGCAGCAAGGTGGATTGCGGGTTGACGTTGACGAACACAATCTCCACCGAGGCCGCATCGGGCGCGTAACGCGCCACGACCTCGTGCACGCCCTCGAATAGCACCTTGAGCCGCGCCGGCAGGTCACCGAAGTTCAGGTGGGTGGTCTTGATGGTGCCGCTGGCCACGTAACTCAGGCGCGAGCCGTCCACATCGATCACGCCGAAGCCGGTGGTTTGCAAACCGGGGTCAATGCCAAGAAGTCGCATGCTATATAAACAGTAGCTGTCTGCGCTAGTGTAGAGCGCGCCAGCGAGGTAAAAGCTTAAAGCTTGAAGATCCAGCGCACCGAGTGGAAGAAGATGGGCGCGGCAAAACACAACGCGTCCACACGGTCGAGCAGACCGCTGGCGCCGGTGACCGACAAACCCTGGGCGCCCCAACTGGTGATGCCACGGTCGCGCTTCAGCGCCTTCATCACCAGGTGGCCCAGCGAACCCGAGATACACGCAATCAGCGCCATGCCCAAGCCCTGGGCCGGGTTGAACGGCGTGATGCCCGACAGCAGGCCGCCGAGCAATCCGCCCAGCACCACACCCACCAGCCAGGTGGCCCAGTTGAAACTTTGGCTGATGTTGGGTGCGTGTGGTGTGCGTGGCCAGCGGCGCGCCAGCAGGTGCTGGGCCAGCATGCACGATTGCACCACCGCCACCAGAAAGAACACCAGGAACGCACCCCGTTCCGGGCCGCGCGGAAACTCCAGCAACAGCAGTGCCGGCACGTGGCTCATGCCGTACACACACACCATGATGCCCCACTGCAGCTTGGCGTTGCGCTCCAGAAAACGGTGCGGATCGTCGGCCAGGGCGCTGACCACCGGTATGGCGAGGAACACATAGACCGGGATGAACACGGTGAACAGGTCGAAGTGGCGGCTGCTCACCAGCCAGTATTGCAGTGGCAGCACCGCAAAAAACACCAGGATCAAGCCACGATGGTCGCCCCGGTGGGTGGGTGACAAGGTGATGAATTCGCGCAACGCAAAAAACGACACAAAGGCAAACAGCACCGTCGCCGCCTGGTTGCCCAGGGCCCAGCCAATCCAGAACACCACCACCATGGTCCAGGTGGTTTGCAGCAGGCGGGTGTTGTCCTGCAGGCGCGCCAGGTAGGCCTCCTGCTTGGGCCCCAGGTGTTCGTGGCGGCGTTCGCGCAGCGAGGCGACGAGTTGCCAGATGGAAGCCAGCGTCAACACACCAAACACCAGAATGAACAGCGCCGCCACCTGCTCGGTGCTGCTGAGGTTGCGTAGGTAACGGATCATGTCAAATGTCGCGCAGGGCGATCACGGCGTCACGGGCGCGCGCCAGAAAGGCGTGGCGGTCTTCATCGGCCGCCAAGGCGATGGGCGCGCCAAAGGTCACCGAGCACAACACCGGCACCGGAATGACTTCACCCTTGGGCATCACGCGCTGCACGTTGTTGATCCAGGTGGGAATCAACACCACCTCAGGGAACTGCCGCGCCAGATGGTAAAGGCCCGATTTGAAGGCTTGTGGCTCCGCCGCATGGCCACGTGTGCCTTCGGGGAAGATGATCAACGAGTCGCCCGCATTCAGCACCGCCACCAGAGGCTCGAGCGGGTCCGACTCCACACCCGTCACCGGGTCCTTGCTGCGCATGCGCTCCACATACACGGCATTAAACACCTTGGTCGTGAGCCACACTTTGAAGCGGCTCTTGGTCCAGTAGTCGCGTGCGGCAATCGGCCGCGTGACGGTGCGCAGATCGGCCGGCAGGGCGGCCCAGATCATCACCAGGTCGACATGGCTTTGGTGGTTGGCGAAATAAATGCGCTGTTCACAGCTGGGCGGGCAGCCATGCCAGCGCGCCTGCGCGCCGGTGAGCAGGCGCACCAGGCCGAGGAGCAGGTAGGACACGAACTTTGCCAGCATGGCGGGCATGATAAGCCGAGGCTAGGAGGTTTTTAGAATGGCCCCATGTCCGCGACCTCTTCTCCCCATGTCTGCCCTTGTGGCCGCACCGATACACATCAACGTGCGCTGGCCTACAGCGCCTGCTGCGGCAAGTACCACGCTGACTTTGAAGGCACGCCCGCACCCGATGCCGAGGCCCTGATGCGCTCGCGCTACAGCGCCTTTGTGCTGCAGAACGCACCTTATTTGCTGGCCACCTGGCACCCCAGCCGGCGCCCCGCCACACTCGAATTCGACCCCGGCGCACGCTGGCTGGGCCTGAGTGTGAAAGCACACCAGCGTCTGGACGCGAGCCACGCCGAGGTCGAATTCGTTGCCCGCCAGCGCGACACCAGCGGCCGCGCCACGCGTCTGCATGAACGCAGCCGCTTTGTGCATGAGGAAGGTCGCTGGTTTTATGTAGATGGCGACCAGTTCTGACAGCCACCAGCACATTTAAAAATCATGGTGCTGCGTAGCGGCAGCGCTTCTGCGTTTTCGCCCGTCCTTCACAAAGGCCGTTGGCGCTGGCCCATGAGACAAGCGCGATCTGGTGCAGGTCGTCCACCGGGCTGACATCCTGTCCCTTGTTGAATGACAGCCCGTATTTTTTGCGTATGGCGGCAAGTGCCGCTCTTCTGTGCGCCGCCGAGGGATGTGTTTGCGGGCTTGCCATGCCCAGTCTTGCGCGCTCCAGTTCAAGCAGCTCCAATGCAATCATCAGGAACTCAGGGGTCAGGTCCAGCAGCACGATCAATTCCTCGTCCAGGCCGCTGCGCCCCTGGCGCAGCAGGCGGGTGGCGAGTGCATCTGCGTCAAACTCCTGCGCCTGGTTGTGCAGGTCTGTGGTGATGTTTTGCTCTGTGCCGCCACTCAAGGGCCGCTCCACCAGTTGGGCCGACTGGGTGTGCCGCAGCAGTGCATGGGCGTACTCGTGGGCGACGATGAAGTTCATGCCCTCGGCCGACATGGCGTCATACACGCGCTCATGCATGTCACTGCGAAAGAACTGCTGGATAAAGCCCTTGCGCTGCGTCTCCAGCGCAAGCGGCATGGGCAGCTTCTGGCCCACTGCTGCGTTGTGGATCAGGTCTCTAAAGTAGCTGAGGCGATCAGGCTCGCGCAGGCGGCGCCCTATGTCTTGAGAGGAATAAGACAGCGCCAGTGTGGCCTGGCCCGGCGAATGGTCGATTTTGATCTCATAAAAAGACATCAGGTAACGCCCCAGCTCGCCCTGGAAGTGATCAAGCGCCGGGTCAATCAAGATGACATAACGGCCGTCCTGTCGATGGCGCCAGGCCACGGCATTCAGGTCACCCGTGCGCAGCGTACCCACCGCTGGCAATTCGATGCCCGGAACCTCCTGTCGCAATGCCTGCGCCAAGGTATCCGCAAAGAAGCCGTAGCCGGTTTGCACGGCAGGGCTTTCGCAACTTGTGGTGGGCAGGCGTGCTGCAACCGTGCGTATGCCTTTTTCGGTGTTCTCGCACTGCCAATTGCGTTCGCGCTGGGCGCATTCGTAGGCAATCAGTTTTCTGTATCTTTCTAGATGCTGCTCCTTGGTCCAGACCGGTTTTTCACACTGCCCCTGCTCTTTCTGCAGACGCTCCAGACGCGCGTAAAGAGGGTCGTATTCGGAGCGGAACTTCGGTACTTTGACCTGTTCAACAATGGCGCCGTTGACACAAACCAAGGCCAGCAAGCCAAGTGAAATGACGCGCACAGGCCAATACATGGTGCAGCTACTTGGTGCGCGCGGCGTTCACGAGGAAGACCTCGCTCGCAGCCGAGGTTTTGTTGTGGGGCAGCTCCAGCCAGAACTTCAGGCGGTATTCATCCCAGGTGACGGGGCCTGGGCCGGTGGACGAAAAATGCAGGTTCAGGGCCTCGGCTGTTTTCGGTGCGATTTGCTGCATACTGAGAAGCATGACCGAGATGCCGCCCGGCTTGGGCTCCAGCCGAATGCTCACAGACTCCACCGTGGGAATGGTCATTCGACCGGCCGTGTCGTAGTCTCCGGGCTTCACACCCACCACCTCTATCTTCAGCCCGCTGAAGACTTGCAGATTCGGCGAGTTGTTGACGACGATCGCCCTGTAGGCGCCGATTTTGCCGACCACCGGTTCTAGGCTGGAGATGTGGACAAGTGTGTCAGCGTGCTCTCTATAGGTCTTCCAGGCGGTGTATGCGGCGGGCACGCCGTAGCCCACTGCGAGCGCCAGCCCAAACCCCAAAAGGATGACAGGCGCAAATTTCGGAAAAGACGAAAGCAAGGCTTGAACCGGCGCCGGGAGCAAGCCATACAGCCGGTTGGGCTGTGCCGGTTTCGGTATCGACTTCTTGGCCATCGAGACGTTCCTCGGATGTAGCGGTTGTGCTGGGAGTCAGTCCTCGGGGCGCAATTTTCTACGCCGGATCACGAAAAGACCAGCCGCCTCAGTGTTTGCAGACTGGCATGCTGGTTGCCACGTTTCCATCACATTTTGATCATCACATGGGCTTTGACGCCAATACACAAAGGCGTTGATCGCTATACATTTTGATAAATTGACGGCGCCAGCAGGTAAGGACCGCGCCCTCAGATCGGCGCTGTTGTCCGGGTCGTATGGGCTCGTTTGCGCGGGTATTTCCCAATGTCGTGAAATAATTAATTAATGAAAAATTAAAATCCTACGGATTGGTGCCTTGTTGCGCCATTTTTTTCTCTGCCCGGACGCCATGGTGGCGGCCCGCGTGGCAACTCTTCAGGAGACGAAATGTTGAAACTTTCCAAAATCGCCACGGTTGTGGCTGTGGCCATGTCCGCCGGTGCCGCGTTCACCAGCACTGCATTTGCTGGCGAAGTGGAAGTCCTGCACTACTGGACCTCGGGTGGCGAAGCCAAGTCGGCCGCCGAACTCAAGAAAATGATGCAGGCCAAGGGCCATGTCTGGAAAGACTTCGCGGTGGCCGGTGGTGGCGGTGACGCAGCCGCCACCGTGCTGAAGAGCCGTGTGGTGTCTGGCAATCCGCCAGCGGCTGCACAGATCAAGGGACCAGCGATCCAGGAATGGGCTTCCGAAGGTGTGTTGACCAATCTGGACACCGTGGCCGCCGCTGAAAAGTGGGACACGCTGCTGCCCCCGGTGGTCGCCAACGTGATGAAGTACAAGGGCCACTACGTCGCCGTGCCGGTGAACGTGCACCGCGTGAACTGGATCTGGGCCAACCCCGAAGTGCTGAAGAAGGCCGGTGTGGCCGGCATGCCCAAGACCTATGACGAATTCTTCGCCGCCGCCGACAAGATCAAGGCCGCTGGCCTGATCGCCGTGGCGCACGGTGGCCAGAACTGGCAGGACTTCACCACCTTTGAATCGGTGGTCCTGGGTGTGGGCGGCGCCAAGTTCTACCAGGACGCGCTGGTCAAGCTGGATGCCAAGGCCATCAACAGCGACACCATGAAGAAGTCGCTGGAAACCTTCCGCAAGATCAAGGGCTACACCGACTCGGCATCTTCCGGCCGCGACTGGAACCTGACCACCGCCCTGGTGATGCAGGGCAAGGCCGGCTTCCAGTTCATGGGCGACTGGGCCAAGGGCGAATTCCTGGCCGCCGGCAAGGTGCCGGGCAAGGACTTCCTGTGCGCCGCCGCGCCTGGCACCAGCAGCTCGTTCACCTTCAACATCGACTCGTTCGCCATGTTCAAGCTGAAGTCGGCTGATGCGCAAAAGGCGCAGAACGATCTGGCCGCCGCCATCATGAGCCCAGAGTTCCAGGAAACCTTCAACCTGAACAAGGGTTCCATCCCGGTGCGCCTGAACTCCAAGATGGACAAGTTTGACGACTGCGCCAAGCTGTCGGCCAAGGACTTTGTGGAAACCTCCAAGACGTCCAGCCTGGTGCCCTCGATCGCCCACAGCATGGCCGTGAGCCCCGCTGCCGAAGGCGCCATCAAGGACGCCGTGAGCCAGTTCTGGAACGACGACAAGATCACTGTGGCCGCTGCGATGAAGAACATCGCGAACGCTGCAGCAATGAAGTAAAGCCGTCCGGGCGCGTTTCTTCTGCTCGCCCCAAGGCCCGGCATACCACCTGGGTGGAATGCCGGGCCTGTCTCTCTGCAAGCTGAAAGCGGCTGCCATGAAATCGAATTTTGAAAACACCCTGCCCAAGTTGGTGATCGCACCAGGCTTTGTCCTGGGGTTTGCCTTCATCTACGGGCTGATGATCTGGAACGGGGTGCTGTCGCTCACACCCTCGCGTATGTTGCCCAACTACAGCGAGTTTGTAGGCCTGGAGCAATACACGCGGCTGTGGGACATGGACCGCTGGTGGCTGGCGCTGAAGAACCTGGGCATCTTCAGCGTGCTGTACGTGGGCGGGGCCATGCTGATAGGCATGGCGCTGGCCATACTGCTAGACCAGAAGGTGCGTGCCGAAGGTTATCTGCGCACCATTTATCTCTACCCCATGGCGCTGTCGTTCATCGTCACCGGCACCGCCTGGAAGTGGATGCTCAACCCCGACATGGGCTTGCAAAAGCTGATACAGGACATGGGTTGGACCAGTTTTGAATTCGGTTGGCTGGCCGATGGCGACAAGGCGATCTACTGCATCGTGATCGCCGGCATCTGGCAGTCGGCCGGGTTTGCCATGGCGCTGTTTCTGGCCGGCCTGCGCGGCATAGACGACAGCATCATCAAGGCCGCACAGATCGACGGCGCAAGCCTGCCGCGCATCTACTGGCGCATCATCCTGCCGATACTGCGCCCGGTGGTGTTCTCCACCATCATGGTGTTGTCGCACTTGTCGATCAAGAGCTTCGACCTGGTGATGGCGCTGACCGGCGGCGGCCCCGGCTTCTCGACCGACGTGCCTGCCACCTTCATGTACGTGATGAGTTTCACACGTGGCCAGATCGGCCTGGGCGCGGCCAGCGCCACCATGATGCTGGCCACCGTGGCGGCCATCGTCGTCCCCTATCTTTACAGCGAATTGCGGAGCAAGCCCCATGACCGCTAAACACTTGGCGCGCGGCCTGCTCTATGCCGTGTTGATCCTGGCGGCCATCTTCTTCCTGGCGCCGCTGTACGTGATGCTCGTCACCTCGTTCAAGGACGCTGAAGAAATCCGCAACGGCAACCTGCTGAGCCTGCCGTCGCAGCTCAACTTCTCTGCCTGGGGCTCGGCCTGGTCCAGCGCCTGCACTGGCACCGACTGCCGTGGCCTGCAACCGTTCTTCTGGAACTCGGTGCTGATGGTGTTCCCGGCGGTGATCGTCTCCACCGTCTGGGGTGCCATCAACGGCTATGTGCTGAGCCTGTGGAAGTTTCGCGGCAGCGATCTGCTGTTTGGCTTCATGCTGTTTGGCGTGTTCATGCCGTTCCAGGTGGTGCTGTTGCCCATGAGCCAGGTGCTTGGCTGGCTGGGCATTTCCAGCTCGGTGGGCGGCTTGATCTTTGTGCACTGCCTCGCAGGTCTGGCGGGCACCACGCTGTTCTTCCGCAACTACTACGCAGCCGTGCCGGGTGAGCTGGTGAACGCCGCGCGCATAGACGGCGCGGGTTTCTGGCGCATCTTCTTCCGCATCATCGTGCCGCTGTCCACCCCCATCGTGATGGTCACACTGATCTGGCAGTTCACCAATATCTGGAACGACTTCCTGTTTGGCGTGGCCTTCAGCGGCGCCGACAGCAAGCCCATCACCGTGGGCCTGAACAACATGGTCAACACCAGCAGCAGCGTGAAGAACTACAACGTGGACATGGCGGCGGCGGTGATTGCCGGTTTACCGACGATGTTGATCTATGTCTTGGCGGGACAGTATTTTGTGAAAGGACTCACGGCCGGAGCCGTGAAGGGATAAAACCATATGGCTTCTGAACTCCACATCACCGGCATCCGCAAGACGTTTGGCCAAGGCAGCAAAGAGGTTGAAGTCCTCAAGCGCATCGACATCGATGTCGCACCTGGTGAATTCCTGATCCTGGTCGGCCCCTCGGGCTGCGGCAAGTCCACACTGCTGAACATCATTGCCGGTCTGGAAGAACCAACCGAGGGTGAGATCCGCATCGGTGGCCGCAACGTGGTCGGTGTGCCACCGGCCGAGCGCGACATCGCCATGGTGTTCCAGAGCTACGCGCTCTACCCCACCATGAGTGTGGCCGACAACATTGGCTTTGCGCTGGAAATGCGCAAGGTGCCCAAGGTGCAGCGCGACAAACGCATCGCCGAAGTGGCCGCCATGCTGCAGATCGAGCACTTGCTGGACCGCCGCCCCTCGCAACTCTCGGGCGGCCAACGCCAGCGCGTGGCCATGGGCCGCGCCCTGGCACGCCAGCCGCAGCTGTTTCTGTTCGACGAGCCGCTGTCCAACCTGGATGCCAAGCTGCGCGTGGAAATGCGCGCCGAAATCAAGCGACTGCACCAGACCAGCGGCATCACCAGTGTCTACGTGACCCATGACCAGATCGAAGCCATGACGCTGGGCAGCCGCATCGCGGTGATGAAGGGTGGCGTGGTGCAGCAACTGGGCACGCCGGACGATATTTACCGCCGCCCGGCCAACACCTATGTGGCCACCTTCATAGGCTCACCCACCATGAACCTCATCCCCGGCCAGGGCGTGAGTGCTGGTGCGGCTTCAAGCTTTCGCATCCAGGACGGCAGCGTGCCGCTGCAATGCCCGAACAACACCCAGGGCACGTTGCTGGGCGCGCGGCCGGAACATGTGCACTTTGACGATGCGTCCACCTGGCGTGGCCAGGTCAGCCTGGTGGAAGCCACTGGCGCCGATACCTTTGTGGTGGTGCAGACCAGTGCGGGTGCGATCAACGTGCGCACTTCGCCGGACACGGCAGTTCGCGCGGGCGACCAGGTGGGGTTGGCGGTGGAGAGCCAGCATGTGAGCTGGTTTGACGGAAAGAGTGGAGAACGCGTTTAGGGCGATGCTGAACAAGCCCCGGTCGGCCGGATACGGCCGGCCATGCGCAACGAGCCGGGGGCCGGCCCCGGCGGGCCGCGCCAATCAAGGCCGTATGCGCCTCAAGCGCCTCAAGCTTGCAAGGCCTTTCAGCCGCCCAAGCCCAGGCGCTTGCAGATGGCCAAAGTAGCCGCGCTCTGGTTCATGGTGTAGAAGTGGATGCCGGGCACACCACCAGTGCGCAACTGGTCGCACAGCTCGGTCACCACATCCAGGCCAAAGGCTTTGATGGAAGCGGTGTCGTCGCCAAAGGCTTGCAGGCGCAGGCGGATCCAGCGCGGGATTTCGGCGCCGCAGGCATCCGAGAAACGCATCAACTGCGTGGAGCTGCCAATCGGCATGATGCCGGGCACTACCGGAATGTCGGCGCCAGCCGCGCGCGACTCTTCGACAAAACGCCAGTAGGCATCGGCGCTGTAGAAGTATTGGGTGATGGCCGCATCGGCACCTGCACGCACCTTGGTGACGTAAGCGTCGATGTCGGCCTGCGGTGAACGTGCCTGGGGGTGCACTTCGGGGTAACACGCCACTTCCAGATGGAAGTCGCGTCCCGTCTCGGCGCGGATGAAGGCCACCAGGTCGCTGGCGTATTGGAATTCACCACCGGCACCGTAGCCGCTGGGCAAATCACCACGCAAAGCCACCAGGCGCTTCACGCCCATGGCCTTGAGCTGCGCCAACTGCTCGCGCACGGTGGCACGTGTGGCGCCAACACACGAGAAGTGGCTGGCCGCAGGCACACCTTCGGCCAGAATTTCGGACACGGTGGCAAACGTGCCGTCCTGGGTGGAACCACCGGCCCCAAAGGTCACCGAGCAGAATTCGGGGCGCAGCTGGTACAACTCCTGGCGCACCACGCGCAGCTTGGCCGCACCTTCTGCCGTTTTGGGGGGGAAGAACTCCAGGCTGAGAGGAAGAGGAGAGGTAAGGCTCATACGGTACTCAAGTCAAATAGGGTCGAGGCAATTCGCGTGCACGGCCCCAGCATGGGACATCGCGGAACCGGCTTTGCCGGGCCGCTGATGCCGTCTCCTGCAAGGGGATTGGCGAAGACACGTCGTGCGTAGCCTGGGGGTTAACCAAGCCTTTTGGCGTAGATAAAAAATTCGCGGTTGCCGTCGCCGCCGGCCACGGGGCTGTCAAACCAGTCCAGCACCTCAAGCTCCAGCTCGGCGCAGCATTCACGCAGACGGGCTTGCACCAGCGGGTACATGGCGTCGTCGCGCACGATGCCCCCCTTGCCCACCTGGCCGGGTTGCAATTCAAACTGCGGCTTCACCAGCATGAGCAACACGCCGTTTTCTGCCAACAGTGGCACCAAGGCAGGCAAGATCAAGGTGAGCGAAATAAACGACACGTCGCCGGTGATCAGGTCGAACTCGGGCTCGGTGTCCACATCGTCAAACCCGGCCTTGCGGCGCAACTCGGCGCGTGCGCTGGCGGGGGTGTCTGAGGACGATGAGGAGGACGCCGCACGCGCGTTCATCTTGCCCGCCGCTTGCGCCACATGTGCCTCGACTTCGGCATCGTCCGCGTCGTCGCTGTCGTCGTAGTCGGTGACTTCGCCGCCGCTGTTCATCCAGGCATAAGGGGCCACGGGTTCCGGGTCGTCCTCGGCCGGGGCCTCCCACTGCTCGGACAACACATATTCGCAGGCCTCCTGCAGCGACTCGGGCGTGAGTGAACGGGCGTTCAAGCCCTCTACACACAACACCCGTGCGTCTTCGCGCAGCTTGGGATGCAACTGGCCGTGGCCCACGTCGACCCCTATGACTTGCACCGCGCCAGCCTGCAGCAAACAGTCGGTGAAACCACCGGTCGACTGGCCCACGTCAAGCACCTTCAAGCCGTCCACATTCAAGGCCGCGTGTTTCAGCGCGGCGTCGAGCTTGAGCCCGCCGCGTGACACATAACGCGCCTCGGCATCGTCGAGCAACTCGATCTTGGCGTCGACCGGGATGTCATCCTTGTTCTTGGCCACGCTGCGCCACTTGATGCCATCAAACCAGCGCATCCCCCCGGCGATCAGCCGCACGGCCTGGGAACGGGAGGCGGCCATGCCACGCTCTACTAACAATTGATCGGCACGCATAAACGATGGTCACTCAAAAACAAAGAAGGAAATGGACGCCCCCTGGCTTCCACTGGAACACCGCGGAACTGGCTCTGCCAGGCCGCAGGTGTTGCCCCCTGCAAGGGGGTTGGCGTAGCGACACACCGTGCGCGAAGCCTGGGGGGTGCCATCAGTAGCGGTAGGTGTCTGGCTTGTATGGGCCGTTTTTATCCACACCGATGTAGGCCGCTTGTGCGTCCGTCAGCGTGGTCAGCATCACGCCAACCTTCTTCAGGTGCAGGCGCGCCACTTTTTCGTCCAGGTGCTTGGGCAACACGTAGACCTTGCCGGCCTTGTAGGCGTCTGGCTTGGTGAACAGTTCGATCTGGGCGATGGTCTGGTTGGCAAACGACGAGCTCATCACAAAGCTGGGGTGGCCCGTGCCGCAGCCCAGGTTCACCAGGCGGCCCTTGGCCAGCAAGATGATCTTCTTGCCGTCAGGGAACTTGATGTGGTCGACTTGTGGCTTGATCTCTTCCCACTCGTACTTCTCGATCGAAGCGACGTCGATTTCGTTGTCGAAGTGGCCGATGTTGCAGACGATGGCCTGGTCCTTCATGGCGACCATATGCTCGTGGCGGATCACGTCGCGGTTGCCGGTGGTGGTCACGAAGATGTCGGCCTTGTCAGCCGCGTATTCCATGGTCACAACCTTGTAGCCTTCCATGGCGGCTTGCAGGGCGTTGATTGGATCGATTTCGGTCACCCAGACTTGGGCGCTCAGGGCGCGCAGGGCTTGGGCCGAGCCCTTGCCCACGTCGCCGTAGCCAGCCACCACGGCCACCTTGCCGGCGATCATCACGTCGGTGGCGCGCTTGATGCCGTCCACCAGCGACTCGCGGCAGCCGTACAGGTTGTCGAACTTGCTCTTGGTCACCGAGTCGTTCACGTTGATGGCGCGGAACAGCAGTGTGCCCTTGGCCGACATTTCGTTCAGGCGGTGCACGCCGGTGGTGGTTTCTTCGGTCACGCCGATGATCTCGGCCGACTTGCGCGTGTACCAGGTGGGGTCCACGGCCAGCTTGGCCTTGATGGCGGCGAACAGCAGGGTTTCTTCTTCGCTGGTGGGGTTGGCGATGACGCTGATGTCCTTCTCGGCGCGTTGGCCCAGGTGCATCAACAACGTGGCGTCGCCGCCGTCGTCCAGAATCATGTTCGGGCCTTCGCCAGGCGTGCCCTTGGCGCCGAAGTCAAAAATGCTGTGGGTGTAGTCCCAGTAATCTTTCAGCGACTCGCCCTTGATGGCGAACACGGGCGTGCCGGCGGCGGCAATGGCGGCAGCGGCGTGATCTTGCGTCGAGAAGATGTTGCACGAGGCCCAGCGCACGGTCGCGCCCAGGGCTTGCAGGGTTTCGATCAGCACGGCGGTCTGGATCGTCATGTGCAGCGAACCGGTAATACGTGCGCCCTTGAGCGGCTGGGCAGCGGCGAATTCTTCGCGTATGGCCATCAGGCCGGGCATTTCGGTTTCGGCGACGCGGATTTCGCGCTGGCCCCAGGCGGCCAGGTTGATATCGGCAATGGCTTGGTCAGCGGTATTGATGGGCTTGACGACAGCGTTCATAGGGGTGCTCCAAAGCAAGTTGGTAAGCCACTGCGCCGTCGGGGAGATACGCTTTTGCGAAAACGTCTCACCTCACGGGCAGTGGGTGAGCGCGGTTTGCAGTTATGGGGTTCCGAGCCTCACACCCCTGTTGGGTGCTGCAGCGCTCCTCGGAATGGGGCAGATTATACGGAAGGCCGAAACGCAGCGGGGCTGAAAGTGCGGCGCGCAAGCCCCGTTATTCCACCCTTGGGGCTACAAGCCGCGCTGGATCAAGAGCTTCTGGATATCCGACGTGCCTTCGTAAATCTGGCACACCCGCACGTCGCGGTAGATGCGCTCCAACGGAAAGTCGCTCACATAACCGTAGCCGCCCAAGGTCTGGATGGCGGCGCTGCACACCCGCTCGGCCATCTCGCTGGCAAACAGTTTGGCCATGGCGGCTTCTTGCAAACACGGGCGGCCCGCATCGCGCAAGGCCGCGGCGTGCCAGATCAGTTGGCGCGCGGCTTCGATCTGCGTGGCGCATTCGGCCAGGCGAAAGCCCACGGCCTGTTGGTTGAAGATGCTGCCGCCAAACGCCTGGCGCTCCTTGGCGTAGGCCACGGCCACCTCAAACGCGCTGCGCGCCATGCCCACACTTTGCGCGGCAATGCCTATGCGCCCGCCCTCCAGCGCGCCCAGCGCAATCTTGTAGCCTTCGCCCTCGGCGCCGATCAGGTTCTCGGCGGGAATACGGCAATCGTCGAAGTTGATTTGCGCGGTATCGCTGCTGTGTTGGCCCAGCTTGTCTTCCAGCCGCGCCACGGTGTAGCCCGGCGTGTTGGTCGGCACGATGAAGGCACTCATGCCGCGTTTGCCCGCGGCCTTGTCGGTCACGGCCACCACGATCACCACCTGGCCATTCTTGCCGCTGGTGATGAACTGTTTCACGCCGTTGATCACGTACACATCACCCTCGCGCTTGGCGGTGGTGCGCAGGCTGGACGCATCGCTGCCCGCCTGCGGCTCGGTGAGGCAAAAGCCGCCCAACATCTGCCCCTGCGCCAGCGGCTCCAACCATTGCTTCTTTTGCTGCGCATTGCCGTAACGCAACAAGATGGCATTGACCGGGCAGTTGGTCACGCTGATGGCCGTGCTGGTGCCGCCGTCGCCTGCGGCAATTTCTTCCAGCACCAAGGCCAGCGACAGGTAGTCCAGCCCGGCGCCGCCCAGTTCTTCGGGCACACAGATGCCGTAGGCGCCAAGCGCGGCCAGGCCCTGGTGCGCCTCAACGGGGAAGTGGTGCTCCTTATCCCAGCGCGGCGCATGCGGCCAAAGTTGCTCTTGCGCAAACGCACGCACCGCGTCGCGGATCATTTCCTGGTCTTGGGTCAACAGCATGGTTTTGTCTCCGAATTCTTTTTGTGTTTACCAGTGGGCCGCCCTGCGCCCATCGTGGTGCAGCAGTTGCCCTTTGTCTGCGTCGGTCACACCGGCGAGTGTGTTGCGAATGCCTTGCACACTGGCCTCCACCGTGAGGGCCGCGCCGCTGCCACCCATGTCGGTCTGCACCCAGCCCGGATCTATGGTCACCAGGCGCGCTTGCGGGTAATCGTGCTGCGCGGCGGCCACAGCCATGTTGAGCGCGGCCTTGCTGGTGCGGTAAAGCCACGAGCCGCTGTTGGGCACGCTGCCGATCTGCGACATCGACGACGAGAAGAACGCAAACACACCACCGGCGGCCTCCACCAGCGGCGCCACTTGTGGCAGCGCCTGCATGGCGCCGAGCACATTGGTGTGCATCACCGCGTCGAAGTCTTGCTGTGTGGGCGGCGACAGCGCATTCGGGCGGCGAATGACGCCGGCCACGTACAGCGCGACGTCTATCTTTTCGCCATCGAGCTGCCAGGCCAGGCCGCTCACACTCGCGGGCTTGGCCACGTCGACCTGGTGCACTTCGGCGCCCAGAGCCTGAACGGCCGCTTTGTCAGCCGGGTTGCGCACGGTGGCGAGCACACGGCAACCATCTTCCGCGTACTGGCGCACCAACTCAAATCCGATGCCACGCGAGGCACCAATGACCAAAATGGTTTTCATAGGGTATTGAAGAAAAATAAGGCGTCAACGCATATGGAGAAAGCGCAAGAAGCTATCAAAACAAGAGTAGCCAAGTCACCCGACCTTGCGCTCAAGATCGAGCTGCGCCTGGTAACGCGCCAGCATCTCGGCCTGGGATTCGGGTTCAGTCGCCAAGCCCATCTGGTCGTGGATCATCTGGCCCATGGTGGGCAACACGGCCCGCTCCACCTGCGCATCGGCATGCCACAGGCGCGAACGCATAAAGGCCTTGGAGCAGTGCAGGTAGGCCTCGGCCACACGCACTTCTATCACCAGCTTGGGACGTTGGCGCTCGGCCGTGAACAGATCGGTGAAGGCGGCCTCGTCGCGCAGTTGCGCCGTGCCATTGATGCGCAAGGTTTCGTCCACGCCGGGGATCATGAAGATCAGCCCTATGCGCGGGTCGGCCAGCAGATTGCCCAGCGTGTCGAGCCGGTTGTTGCCGCTGGCATCGGGCAGCAGCACGGTGTGGGCGTCGGGTGTTTTCACAAAGCCGGGTGTGCCGCCGCGTGGCGAGGCGTCGAGCAGGGCTCCGCCCTCGCCGCCCGTGGCCACCACACAGAACGGCGACAGCGCGATGAAGCGCTGGCCGTGTTTGTCTAGCTGCGGCAACTGCTTGCGCAGCGCACGTTCGCCGGGTTCGCCGTAGAGGCTGCGCAGTTGGTCCAGGCTGGTGATCATGGGCTAGGCACCTCAGATCAACTCTATCGCCACCGCCGTGGCCTCGCCGCCGCCAATACACAGTGTGGCGATGCCGCGTTTTTTGCCACGCGCCTGCAGCGCATGGATCAGCGTGACCATGATGCGGGCACCGCTGGCGCCGATGGGGTGGCCCAACGCACACGCACCGCCGTGTACGTTGACGATGTCGTGAGAGATCTTCAGTTCGGTCATCAGCGCCATGGGCACAACAGCAAAGGCTTCGTTGACTTCCCACAGGTCCACGTCTTTGACGCTCCAGCCGGTTTTGGCCAAGAGCTTTTGCACCGCGCCCACGGGGGCCGTGGCAAACCACTCGGGTTGCTGGGCGTGGGTGGTGTGTGCCACCAGACGGGCAATGGGTTTGGCGCCTATCTTTTGCGCGTGGCTGGCGGTGCTCAGCACCAGCGCGGCGGCGCCGTCGTTGATGGACGAGCTGCTGGCAGCGGTGATGGTGCCGCCATCTTTCTTGAACGCGGGTTTGAGCGAGCTGATCTTGTCTATCTTCACCTTGCCGGGACCTTCGTCCAGCTCCACCAGCGTATCCCCGCTGCGGCCCTTGACCAGCACCGGCGCAATCTCGGCCTTGAACATACCGTCGGCCGTGGCCTGGCGCGCACGCTGCACACTGGCGGTGGCAAACGCATCCTGCTGTTCACGCGTGAAGCTGTATTTGGCAGCGCAATCTTCGCCAAACGTGCCCATGGAGCGGCCGGGTTGGTAGGCGTCTTCCAGGCCGTCCAGCATCATGTGGTCGAAGATGCGGTCGTGGCCCATGCGGTAGCCACCACGGCCCTTGAGCATCAGATACGGCGCGTTGGTCATGCTCTCCATGCCGCCGGCCACCATCACCTCATGCGTGCCGGCCAGCAGCAGGTCGTGCGCCAGCATCGCGGCCTTCATGGCCGAGCCGCACATCTTGGACAGCGTCACAGCACCCGCGCTGTCGGGCAGGCCGCCCTTGTAGGCGGCCTGGCGCGCCGGGGCCTGGCCTTGGCCGGCCATCAGGCAGTTGCCAAACAACACCTCACCCACAGCGGCTGGCGCCACACCCGCACGCTGCACCGCCGCCTTGATGGCGACACCGCCGAGGTCGTGTGCCGCCAGCGCGGCGAAGTCGCCCTGGAAGCTGCCCATGGGGGTGCGCGCGGCACCGAGGATCACAATCGATTCAGACATTTCAGCTCTCCTTCAACAAGCAAGATAGACAGACCTCGGCGGCCTTGTCGCGTTGGAAGACAAACCGCTGCTCACGGTCATAGGGAAACACGTCGTGTACGTGGCCGGCCTGGATACGCTCCTTGTGCGCCTGCCAGAACGCGATGTCCAACAGGTCGGCATGGTGGCGCATAAAAACATCGCGCACCGCAGGGTGGCCCAGCAAAAACGGACCAAAGGTTTCGGGAAACACATCTTTCGGCCCTACGCGGTACCAGACCTCGCCACTCATTTCTTCCTCTTCGGTGCGCGCTGCAGGCACGCGGCGGAAGTGGCAATCGGTGAGGTATTCGATTTCGTCGTAGTCGTAGAACACCACCTTGCCGTGACGCGCCACGCCAAAGTTCTTCCACAACATGTCGCCGGGAAAGATGTTGGCCGCCACCAGGTCCTTGATGGCATTGCCGTATTCCACCACCACACGTTCGATTTGCTGCCGGCCCCGGCCATCGTCCGCGCCCGCGTCAAAGGCCTCTTGCAGGTAGAGATTGAGTGGGATCATGCGCCGCTCGATGTAGACGTGTTTCAAGATCACTTCGGCCTGGCCATCAGCGTCGCGGTCACTGATTTCCAACTGGCTGGGGGCAAACTTTTCAATCTCGGCAATCAAGGCCTCGGTAAAACGCGCTCGCGGAAACGCCACTTCGCTGTACTCCAGCGTGTCGGCCATGCGGCCCACGCGGTCGTGTTGTTTCACCAGCTGGTATTTGCCTTTGATGAGTTCTCGCGTCGTGTCCTTCTGCGGCGGGTAGTAGTCCTTGATGAGCTTGAACACATACGGAAACGACGGCAAATCAAACACCAGCATCACCATGCCCTTGATGCCGGGGGCAATGCGAAACTGGTCGCTGGAGTGGCGCAGATGGTGCAGGAAATCGCGGTAGAACAGCGTCTTGCCCTGCTTGGCCAAGCCCAGCGCGTTGTAGATCTCATTACGCGGCTTGCGCGGCATGATGCTGCGCAAGAACTGCACGTAGGCCGAGGGGATCTCCATGTCGACCATGAAGTAGGCCCGCGCAAAGCTGAAGAGCTTGAGCAACGCGTCTTCGCCAAACAGCGCCGCGTCGACGATGAGCTGGCCGTCAGTGTTATGCAGAATCGGCAGCGTGAACGGATGCTCGACAAAACCATTGATCACCTTGCCGCACACATAGGCGCCCTTGTTGCGGAAGAACAGGCTGGCAAGCACCTGGATCTGGAAATTGGCGCGCAACTTCACTTCACCCAGTTGCGCGCGCAGCACCGCAGCCACCGAGGCCACATCGCGCGGCAGGTCTTCAAAGGCGCGCTGCAAGTCAAACTCCTGCAGCAACTGCTGCAACACCAACTCCAGTGTGTCGGGCGTCGGATAGTAGGCCCGGTAGCTGGGCTTTTGCTGCGGCTCCAGGTTCTCGATGTACTCGGTACTGACCGCCGGGCGCACAAAAATGAAGTTGTTATGGAAGTGTGTGCGGTGCAGTATCTTGGTGGTGACGGAGTTGAAGAATGTCTCCGCCAACTCGGGCTGGTAGTGGTCCACCAACAGGCCGATGTAGTGCAGCTTGACCTGCTGCCACACCGCCATGGGCTGCTCGCCGGCGCGGAATTCCTTTTCCAGCCGCATCACACATTCGCGCACGCGCAGGCCGTAGAACTCTATGCGCTCGCGCGCGGCGTGTTGCTGCCCCGGCCAATCGGCGGTTTCAAAACGGTGTTTGGCCCGCGCCGACTCGGAGCGGAACAAGCGGTAGTGCCGATTGAAACCGTCCATCATCGCCTTGGCCACATCAAAGGCCAGGCTTGAATCGAGTCGCTGCGGAAACATGTTCAAAACACCGGGTTGAACAAGTCGCAAAGTTGGCTTATTTGCTGCTGCGCGCAGCGATCACGCTCTCCACCGCAGCGGTGTATTGGGCCTCCAGCGTGTCGGTGCCGTTGACCGTCATGTGCAGGTCCTGCAACAAGCCGTCGTGTACACCGAAGGCCCAGCCATGGATGGACACCTTCTGGCCATTGCGCCAGGCGTCTTCCATCACCGTGCTGACACACACGTTGACCACTTGCTCGATCACGTTCAGATCACACAAGGCGTCGGCGCGCTGGCTTTCGGGCAAGGCATCAAGCTTGGCCGCATGGCGGTCGCGCACCGAGCGCACGTGCAGCAGCCAGTTGTCGGCCAGGCCGACACGCGCGCCTTCGAGTGCGGCGCGCACACCCGAACAGCCATAGTGCCCGACCACCATGATGTGCTCGACCTTGAGACGTTCGACGGCAAACTGTATCGCCGACAACGCGTTCAGATCGGAATGCACCACGACGTTGGCCACGTTGCGGTGCACAAACACTTCACCGGGTTCCAGGCCGGTGATTTGATTGGCGGGCACACGGCTGTCGGAGCAGCCTATCCACATATAGCGGGGCGTTTGCTGCGCGACAAGGCTGGTGAAGAATCCGGGGCGATCACGCTCAACTTGAGCGGCCCAAGCCCGGTTATGGGTAAAGAGATCCTGTATTGGCATGGTGTGATTTTCGCTCGGTTCGGTAAATTGCTGAAAATGGGGGGCGATTCGCCCTCCACGGGCCTGGATTACATGGTCTCGGCAAACAGCTCGCGGCCAATCAACATGCGGCGGATTTCCGACGTACCGGCACCGATTTCATAGAGTTTGGCATCACGCCACAGGCGGCCCAGCGGGTATTCGTTGATGTAGCCATTGCCACCAAAGATCTGCACCCCCTCGCCGGCCATCCAGGTGGCTTTTTCGGCGCACCACAAGATGACCGAAGCGCAGTCTTTGCGCACCTGGCGCACGTGGTCGGTGCCCAGCAGGTCGAGGTTTTTCGCCACGGTGTAGGCAAACGAGCGCCCCGCTTGCAGCACCGTATACATGTCGGCCACCTTGCCCTGGATGAGCTGAAACTCGCCAATGCTTTGGCCGAACTGCTTGCGGTCGTGGATGTAGGGGATCACGTTGTCCATCACCGACTGCATGATGCCCAGCGGCCCGCCGGTGAGCACCGCGCGTTCGTAGTCCAGCCCGCTCATCAACACCTTGGCACCGCCATTGAGGTTGCCCAGCACATTGGCGGCCGGCACCTCGACGTTCTGGAACACCAGCTCGCCGGTGTGGCTGCCACGCATGCCCAGCTTGTCGAGCTTTTGCGCGATGGAAAAACCTTTCATGCCCTTTTCGATCAAGAAGGCCGTGACACCACGCGCTCCCAGCTCGGGCTCGGTCTTGGCGTAGACCACCAGCGTGTCGGCGTCGGGCCCGTTGGTGATCCACATCTTGCTGCCGTTGAGCAGGTAGTAGCCGCCCTTGTCTTCGGCCTTGAGCTTCATGCTGATGACGTCCGAGCCCGCGCCCGGCTCGCTCATGGCAAGTGCGCCCACATGTTCACCACTGATGAGTTTGGGCAGGTATTTGGCGCGTTGTGCGTCGCTGCCATTGCGCTTGATCTGGTTCACACACAGGTTACTGTGCGCGCCGTAAGACAAGCCCACCGAAGCCGAGGCGCGGCTGATTTCTTCCATGGCCACCATGTGTGCCAGATAACCCATGTTGGCACCACCGTATTCTTCAGACACGGTGATGCCCAGCACCCCCAGCTCGCCCATCTTGCGCCACAGGTCCATGGGGAACTGGTCCTTGGCATCGATCTCGGCCGCGCGTGGTGCGATCTCGGCCTGGGCGAATTCGTAGACGGCGTCGCGCAGTGCGTCGATGTCTTCACCGAGTTGGAAATTGAGTCCGGGCAGGTTCATCGTTGTCTCCTCAGGTTTTGGTTTCTGAAACTTATGCGGCTGTATAGGTCATGGGCACGGGCACCAGCGTCTGCTGCATCACGGCGCAGTCGCGGCGCGTGCCATCTGCGGCCACGTGTTGCACCTCGGCGCTGGTCACGATGATGCGTTTACCGGCCTTGAGCACGCGCCCCGTGGCCACCAGCTCACCTTGCTGAAAGGCGGCCAGGAAGTTCACCTTGTACTCCACCGTGACGACTTCCATGCCCTCTTCACAATGCGTCAACGCGGCGTAGCCACCGGCAATATCCGCCAGCGCGCCCATGGCACCGCCGTGGAAACCACCTTGCTGCTGGGTGACTTTGTCGGAATAAGGCAGCGCCACTTCACAAACCCCCTTGTCGACGCGCAGCAGACGTGCGCCCAGGTGAGTCATCAAGCCCTGGCGCACAAAGCTGGCCTGGACACGCTGAAAGAATGGGTTGTGGTTCACGCGGCCACCTTTCTTTTGCTGGAAGTTTTGGCGGGGGACTTGGTTGTGCCTTTTTCGGCCTTGGCCAGCAGCGCCCGCGCCTCTTCCTCGTGCGCCCTGACTTCATCGAGATTGGCCGACAACTCGGTCAACTGGTCTTCGAGTTGCTGGCGGTGCGCGCCCAGCACGGCAAGAAACTTCTTCAACTGCGGCCCGGTGTCACGCGGGTGGTCGTACATGTCGATGATCTCTTTGGCCTCGGTCAGGCTCAGGCCCAGGCGTTTGGCGCGCAGCGTGAGCTTCAGGCGGGTGCGATCACGTGCACTGTAGATGCGGTTGCGCCCACCGGGGCCTTCGCGCTCGGGCTGCAGCAGGCCCATGTCTTCATAGAACCGCATGGCGCGCGTGGTCAGGTCGAACTCTTTGGCAAGGTCGCTGATGGTGTAGGTGGTACCCATGGTGGCCGTCCTGAAGATGAAAACGGGGGTGACTGCAAGCTGCGCGGCAACTGCTTACAATGCACCCACAAGTTGACGTTTACGTAAACGTCAATTATGACCTAAAAAGCAGCGCCTATGAATACCTTGGAAAGCCAGCTCGACTACGCCTTTGGCGACACCCTGCCCGCCCCCGGCCAAACCGTGGAAGTGGCGCCCGGCGTGTTCTGGATTCGCATGGCGCTGCCGTTCGCGCTCGACCACATCAACCTTTGGCTGCTGCGCGACGAGATCGATGCCGGCGATGGCAGCGGCCGCAAAGTGCCAGGCTGGACGGTCGTCGACTGCTGCATCAGCAGCGCCGAGACCCGCGCGCAGTGGGAGCGGATTTTCGCCAGCATGCTCGACGGCCTGCCCATCTTGCGCGTCATCGTCACCCACATGCACCCCGATCACATAGGCCTTGCCCATTGGTTGTGCGAACGCTGGCAAGCGCCGCTGTGGATCAGTGCCACCGACTACTATGTGGCGCGCTTGTTCTCGCAGGGCGCCAGCGCCAATGGCGGCGAAGCCGCGGCGGCGTTTTTCTCGGCGCACGGGCTCGCCAACCCAGAGGTGCTGCAGGCGATTCACGGGCGCAACAACTACTACGCCAACCTGGTGCCCGACGTGCCACGCCAATACCACCGCATGCGCGACGGCGACACCCTGCGCATAGGCAGCCGTGTGTGGCAGTGCATCAGCGGCCACGGCCATGCGCCCGAGCACATCGCCTTGTACAGCGAGGGGCCTGGCACACCGCTGCTGCTGGGCGGCGACATGATGCTGCCCCGCATCTCGACCAATGTGAGTGTCTACGACACCGAGCCCGAGGGGAATGCGCTGCAGGAGTTCCTGGACTCGATAGACAAGTTTGCCCCACTGCCGCGCGACACCCTGACGCTGCCCGCACACGGCAAACCGTTTCGCGGTTTGCACATACGCATACAGCAGCTGCACAACCACCACAGCGAACACCTGGCCCATGTTTTGGCAGCTGCCCAGTCCGCGCCGTGCAGCGCCGCCGATGTGCTGCCCGTGTTGTTCAGGCGCCAGCTCGACGTACACCAAACCACCTTTGCCATGGGCGAAGCGATTGCGCATTTGCACAAGTTGTGGATCGATGGCGACCTGCAGCGCGTACGTGATGCCGATGGGGTTTACCGCTTCCGCCCCACACCGCAGGGCCTGCGCCAAGCAGGTAAAGCCACGCCTACCGCCAGTCTAAGCATCGCGCTACCCGTACAGGCATAGACTTTTATTGGTGCAGGCCAAGCTGGTGAGCATAGCGGCTGACGTCAAGCTGCGATAAAACAGCGGCGCATTTGGCTATGCTATGCGCCTATGCGAGAAACCGCCTTCCACGACCCTCACGCCACCGCCGAGCCTGCGGCCCCCGTGCGCACGCCACGCACCAACAACCCGCAGCGCACCATGGACGACATCCTCGCCGTGGCCACACGCGAGTTTGCCGAACGCGGGCTGAGCGGTGCACGCATCGATGCCATTGCCGAGTCCACGCAAACCAGCAAGCGCATGATTTACTACTATTTTGGTAGCAAAAAAGGCTTGTATCTGGCGGTTCTGGAAAAGGCCTACCAGGACATCCGCGACATCGAAACCGAATCGCACCTGGAAACACTCGCGCCCGAGGAAGCGTTGCGCACGCTGGTGGCCTTCACTTTCGACCACCACTTTGCCAACCCCGAGTTCATTCGCCTGGTGGCCAACGAAAACCTGCACCGCGGTGAATTTCTGGCGCAGAGCACTACCATCCGCGAACTCAACGCCACGGCCATCACCACCTTGTCGGCGATTTGTGAGCGCGGCATCCAGGCAGGTGTGTTTCGCCCAGGCATTGATGCGCTGGACCTGCACATGTCCATCAGTTCACTGTGTGTGTTCAACGTGGCCAACCGGCACACGTTTTCGCTGATCTTCAAGTTTGACTTCGACGACCCGCAAACCATTGCCCAGCGACGCGAAAGCGTGGTGGACATGGTGATGCGCTTTGTGCGCCTGCCGGGCTAAGCAGAGGCCTGCTTCAATCCCACTTAGGGATGGGCACCTGCTTGAGCAAACCGCGGCGCTCGGCATAGTCGGGCATGACCGTGCCCACGGTATCCCAGAAGCGCTGGCTGTGGTCCATCACCCGCAGATGGCTGAGTTCATGCGCCACCACGTAGTCGATCACCGGCATGGAGAAATGCACCAGGCGCCAGTTCAAGCGAATCGCGCCGCTGGTGCTGGCACTGCCCCAGCGGGTGCCCGCATTCGACAGGCTGAGTTTTTGCCACTGTACCCCCAGCAACGGCGCAAAGTGCTGCAGGCGCGCCAGGAAGATGGCCTTGGCCTCGCGCATCAGCCAAGCCTGCACTACATCGCGGATTTGCGCCGGCTGCGCGTGCTGCGGCAGGCCCACCAGGAGCTGGCGTGGCTGCCCTTCGGCACCCGCAGCAGCGAGCACGGCGCCAGCCTTGCCCAGCGCCTGGGTGGGGTCCAGCACCAGTAGCACACGCTCGCCCAGGAAAGGCAATTCGGCGCCATCACGCCAGTCTATGCGTGCACCTTCCTGGCGTTGGGCGCGTATCCGCGCATCACCCAGCTTTTGCAGAATCCAGCCGGCTTTCTCCATCACCGCCGCGTCCACCTCGGCCAGCGGCACCCACTTGGGGGCGCGCACGGTAAGCCCGTCCACCCCTACCAGAAAACCTATGGTGCGGCGCTTGGCGCGCTTGAATTCAAAGCCGACTTCGGCACCCGGCAGGTGCGCCAAACGGTTGGCGCGCGGGTGATGGAAACGCACCGGTTCGAGCTTGGTACCTGCCAGGCCCGCCGCGCCTGCGGGCTCAGCGACTTTGTTGCGGCTGATGCGTGGCCGCTGCGGCGCCCGAGGCTTGGGTGGCGCGGGCGTAGAGGCAGGCTCGGGTGCGGGCGCAGGCATCAACGCCGGCTCGAACAAATCCAGCGTGTATTGCAGCAGTTGCTTGAGCTTGCTGGTGGGCATGTGTGAAGCGTACGCTTACTTGTTGTAAGCCTCGGGATCCAGGCGGCGCATTTCGGCTTCTATCCAGGTCTGCACTTCCTGCATCAACTCATCGGCCTTGCGGCCTTCGCTTGGAATCGGTTTGCCTATGGAGATGTCGACAATGCCAGGTGTCTTCAGGAAGGCTTTGCGTGGCCAGCATTTGCCCGAGGTGACGGCGATCGGAATCACCGGCGCACCACACTCTATGGCCAGCCGCGTGCCGCCCGATTTGTACTGCCCGGCCTCGCCGCGTGGAATCCGCGTGCCTTCGGGGAACATGATCACCCAGGTGCCTTCGGCCAGCAGGCGACGGCCTTGCTCCACCACTTTGTTGAACGCCTTGGCACGTTGACTGCGGTCGATGTGGATCATGTCCAGGCGACCCATGGCCCAGCCGAAGAACGGCACATACAACAACTCGCGCTTGAACACATAGGCCAAGGGGTGCGGCATGATGGCCGGCATCACAAACGTCTCCCAGGTGGATTGGTGCTTCACTAGCAGCACCGCCGGTGCCTTGGTTTCGATGGGCAGGTTTTCAAAGCCGGTGATGCGGTTCTGAATGCCCAAAATCACCGTGCCCCCGTCCACCGCCAGCTTGAGCCAGCGCGCGCACATCCAATACAACTTGGTGGATGACAGAAACGGCGAGACGATCAGCACCGCCAACGCCCACGGCACAACGGTCACGACCATCCATAACAAATGCAAAACCGAACGGATGAAGGACATAAGATTAAATTGGCTCTTGTGGCAATGTAGATCAGCGCAGACAGCTACCGATTCAGTAGCAAATAGTAGCGCAAATGGCGCCAAGGCTCACGCCGCTGCGGCGGCACGGGCCTCGGTTTCGCGGGCGATGATGAAGTTGGCAAAGGCCGACAGGTCCTCGTGCACAAAAGTGCCCTTGGGAAACTCGGCCGGCAAGTCCTGGGGCAGATTGCGGCCACGGTATTGTGCCGCCTTGCCGGTAAGCACCAGGTGGGGCTCGCAGCCTGCAGCCACACCGGCCTGCAGGTCACGCGCGCTGTCGCCTGCGGTCGGCACGCCCGCGAGTTCGGTGCCAAAACGTTCACCGATCTGCTCGAACAAACCGGGTGATGGTTTGCGGCAGACACAAGCATCACCCGGCGCATGCGGGCAATAAAACACGGCATCGATGCGCCCGCCCATGGCGGCCAGCAGGCGGTGCATCTTGGCATGCATGGCGTTGAGCGAAGCCACGTCAAACAGGCCACGCCCCAGGCCCGATTGGTTGGACGCGATCACCACATGCCAACCGGCGTGGTTCAGGCGCGCAACCGCCTCCAGCGCGCCAGGCAAGGGAATCCATTCATCGGCCGACTTGACGAACTGGTCGCTGTCTTCGTTGATGGTGCCGTCGCGGTCGAGGATGATGTATTTCATGGCGGGCCCGGAAAAAAACGGCACTCAGGCCGCGAGTTTGGACAGGTCGGCCACCTGGTTCATGGCTTGGTGCAGCACCTTCAACAAGCCCTGGCGGTTCAGGCGCAGGTCAAGCTGCTCTGCATTCACCATCACGCCATCGAAGAACGCGTCGACAGGCGCACGCAGTGCGGCCAGCGCCTGCAAGGAAGCCGTGTAGTCGCCCTTGGCAAACAAGGCATGCGCCTGCGGCGCTATGTTTTGTGTGGCGGCAAACAAGGCTTTCTCGGCCGGCTCCAGCAACAACACTTCGCTCACGTGGGCATCGGCCTCGGTGTCGCCGGCCTTCTTCAGGATGTTGCCTATGCGCTTGTTGGCTGCGGCCAGCGCCGCCGCTTCGGGCAAGGCGGCAAAGGCACGCACGGCGGCCAGGCGCTTGGGCACTTCGGCCAGGCGTTGCGGCTGCAGCGCCAGCACCGCGTCCACCTCTTGCGCGCTATAGCCTTGTTCACGCAGCGAGCCGGCCAGGCGGTCATAGATGAAGGCCAGCAGCGCCTGCTGGGCCGCAGCCACATCACCGGTGAGTTTGTCGCCAAAGGCGGCAAACGCGGCGGCAACCAGCGGCGCGAGTTCCAGCGCCAGCTCCTGTTCGGTCAACATGCGCAGCACGCCCAAGGCGTGGCGGCGCAGCGCAAACGGATCCTTGTCGCCGGTGGGCAGGTTGCCGATGCCGAACATGCCAACCAAGGTTTCCAGTTTGTCGGCCAGCGCGCTGACCACACCCACGGAGTTGCGCGGCAGGCTGTCACCGGCAAAGCGTGGTTTGTAGTGGTCTTCAATGGCATCGGCCACGGTCTCGGAAAGGCCATCGTTGAGCGCGTAGTAACGGCCCATGGTGCCTTGCAGTTCGGGGAACTCGCCCACCATGTCGGTCACCAGGTCGGTCTTGGCCAGTTGTGCGGCCTGGTCGACTTGCTGCAGTTGTGTGGCGTCAAACTTCAGTTGCTGCGCAATCGCGGCGGCAATGGCGCGCACGCGCTGCACACGTTCACCCTGGGTGCCCAGCTTGTTGTGATAAACCACCTTGCCCAGGCCTTCGACACGCGAGGCCAGGGTCTTCTTGCGGTCTTGGTCGAAGAAGAACTTGGCGTCGGCCAGGCGTGGACGCACCACACGTTCGTTGCCGCCGATCACGGCGCTGGCATCGGCCGGGGCGATGTTGCTCACCACCAGGAACTGGTGCGTGAGTTTGCCCTGTGCGTCCAGCAGCGGAAAATACTTTTGGTTGGCCTTCATGGTGAGGATCAGGCACTCTTGCGGCACGGCCAGAAACTCGGTCTCGAAGGCGCAGGTCAACACGTTCGGGCGTTCGACCAGGGCGGTCACTTCGTCGAGCAGCGCGTCGTCTTCAATCGCTTGCACACCACCACCAATCTTGGCCGCAGCGGCCGCCAACTGGCGTGTGATCTCGGCCTTGCGTTCGGCAAAGCTGGCGATCACGGCGCCCTCTTCGCGCAGTTGGCTGGCGTAGCTGTCGGCATTTGCCAGCACCACGGGATCCACACGCGCCTCAAAACGGTGGCCGTGGGTGTTGCGGCCGGCGGTCAGGCCCAGGGCGGTCACGCCGGGCACCACGTCGTTGCCGTACAGGGCCACCAGGCCATGCGCCGGGCGCACAAAGCTCACGCTGCTCCAGCCTGGCAGCTCGCAGCCGGTTTCCAGTTGGTAAGACATGACCTTGGGAATCGGCAGCTTGGCGATGGCTTCGGCCAAAGCCTTTTGCAGGCCATCGGCCAGCGCAGCGCCAGCCACCATGCTGTCGTAAAACAGCGCTTCGGCCTTGCCGTCCACGGCACGCTTCAAACCGGCGACGGCTTCCGGGCCGGCACCCAGTGCGCCCAGGCGTTTGAGCAAGGCGGGTGTGGCGTTGCCAGCCGCATCCAGGCCCACACTCACGGGCATGAGTTTTTGCGACACGGCTTTGTCTTCGGCACGTGCGGCGACTTGCGTGATGTGCACAGCCAGGCGGCGTGGCGAGGCGTAAGCGGTGAGCTTGGCGCCAGCGGCGGTCAGGCCCTGGGCGGCCAGCTGGTCGAACAACACGCTGGCAAAAGCGTTGCCCAGCTTGTTCAGCGCCTTGGGCGGCAGCTCTTCAACAAACAGTTCAACAAGAAGGTTTTGGGTGCTGGCGGTGGTCGTGGTCATGTTTGTCATGTCTCTTCTCAAGCAGCCTTCTTGCTCATTTGTTCTACCCATTCGCGTGGTGCCATGGGGAAACCCAGGCGCTCGCGGCTCTCGTAATAACTTTGCGCCACGCTGCGCGCGAGGTTGCGGATGCGGCCGATGTAGGCAGCACGTTCGGTCACGCTGATGGCGCCGCGTGCGTCCAGCAGGTTGAAGCTGTGTGCGGCCTTGAGCACCTGCTCATAGGCCGGCAGCGCCAGCTGTTGCTCCATCAGGTGCTTGGCTTGTTTTTCGTGCGCATTGAAGGCGGTGAACAAGAAGTCGGCGTCGCTATGCTCGAAGTTGTAGGTCGATTGTTCGACTTCGTTTTGTTTGTAGACGTCGCCATAACTCAGGTTTTCAGTCCACTTCAGGTTGTAGACGTTGTCCACACCCTGCAGGTACATGGCCAGGCGCTCCAGGCCGTAGGTGATTTCGCCGGTGGCCGGCTTGCAGTCGATGCCACCAACCTGCTGGAAGTAGGTGAACTGCGTGACCTCCATGCCGTTGAGCCAGACTTCCCAGCCCAGGCCCCAGGCGCCCAGGGTTGGATTTTCCCAGTCGTCTTCGACAAAACGGATGTCGTTTTTCTTCAGGTCAAAACCCAGCGCTTCAAGCGAGCCGAGGTAGAGCTCGAGGATGTTGGCCGGCGCGGGCTTGAGCACCACCTGGTATTGGTAGTAGTGCTGCAGGCGGTTGGGGTTCTCGCCGTAGCGGCCGTCTTTTGGGCGGCGGCTGGGCTGCACATAGGCGGCTTTCCAGGGTTCGGGGCCGATTGCTCTCAAAAACGTAGCTGTGTGCGACGTACCAGCGCCGACCTCCATGTCATAAGGCTGCAAAAGTGCGCAACCCTGGTCAGCCCAATAGGACTGCAATTTCAGAATGATTTGCTGGAATGTCAACATGAAGGTCTGGCAAGTGGGTGCAACTGCGTTGCCGCAGAAAACGGAAGCCTCACCGCGAAGCCCATGGCTCCACGGGCAAGTCGCGTCCGGGGTAAAGGAACATTTTACGGGCGAGTCGCCCTGTGGTACGGAAGACGCGAAGACGTGATTTTTTTCACGGCAAAAGTCATCTAGACCAGTCTGTGCGCAAGGCCGCATCACAAATGTTTCATAATGAAACAAACTCAGGGCCTTGTATGCGCCCGCGGCCGGCCGCAGCCCGCCCTGCATCACCTCACCGGTATTCACTCCACCCATGGAAGAGCAAGTACACGTATTCTGGACGTTGGTCATCGCCCTTTGCTGGATCGCACTGCTCATTTTCCTGGGCGGCACGCTGGCTTGGTGGGTCTACCGCAAACGTCGCCGCGAACGCCGCCGCGCCGCCGGCCGCGCCGCACGCCAGTTGACCAGAGATTGGCGCGAGGGCCGCTTGCCCACGCCTGAGCCAGGGCCAATCAATGGCAAAGATGACGAAGAGCCGAAAACAAGCCAACGCACTGAAAGACGAAAAACCTGGCGCATCGATTAACACGCCAGGTTTTCAGGGCTGATCAAGCGCCGTCAGCGGCGCGGCAAGCTCAATACTCCCAGAAGATACGTTGCAGCTCCTTGGTGTCGCTGGTCTTGGTCAAGGCCACCATGGCCAGAATGCGCGCCTTTTGTGGGCGCAGATCGTGTGCCACCACCCAGTCGTATTTGTCATCCGGCTGCTCGGCGTTGCGGATCACAAAACCATCCGGCACACGTGACGAACGGATCACCACGATGCCATCGGTGCGCAGCTTTTGTAGGCTGGGCACGATGCGGTCAGCCACCGAACCGTTGCCCGGGCCACCGTGTATCAGCGCCTTGATGCCGCTTTTGCCCAGCGCGTCGATGGCGGTGGAAGCCACACCTTCGTAGCCCATGGCGATTTCAACGGCCGGCAAGCTGTTGATGGTGTCGATGTCGAACTCGGAGTTCATGGTGTGGCGCTTCACAGGCGCACGGAACCAGTAGTTGCGGCCTTCCACCACCATGCCAAGCGAACCCCATTGGCTGACAAAGGCGCTGGGCTTGATGTTGAAGTTCTTGCTGACGTCGCGGCCGCTTTCTATGCTGTCGTTCATGGTCAGCAACACACCCTTGCCCATGGCGTCCTTGCTGCCGGCCACACTCACGGCGTCATACAGGTTCAACGCACCGTCGGCCGACAGCGCGGTTCCCGGACGCATGGACGCCACCATCACGATGGGCTTGTTGGTATGCACGGTCAGTGTCAGGAAGAACGCGGTTTCTTCCACCGTGTCGGTGCCGTGGGTGATGACGATGCCGTCCACGTCGGGCTGTTTGGCCAGCGCCGAAACCCGTTTGGCCAGGGTCAGCAGGTTGTCGTTGGTCAGGCTTTCCGAGGCCACCTGGAACACCTGCTCGCCACGCACGTTGGCGACCTTGGCCAGTTCCGGCAGGCCGGCAATCAGCTTGTCAACGCCAACCTTGGCAGCCGCATAGGTGGCGCTGTTGATGGCCGAGGCGCCAGCACCGGCGATGGTGCCTCCGGTGGCCAGGATGACCACGTTTGGCAAAGCGGTCTGGGCCTGCGCTATGGCCGTGGCGGCGAGCAAAACAGCTGCGGCGGCGTAAGCGCGCAAACGGGTAGAGCTATACATGGAAGCGTCCTTTTTTTGCAGTTTTGGAACAGGGGAACGAGAGCCGCTATTGCAATACAAGACGCTGGTTTGTGGGTGCCTGCAACCATGCTGATGCGGCATCCGGCCATGCGCCGGATGCACCATACTGCCGCTACGCGCAGGGGCGGCGTGCTACTAAACGTAACGTCAGGCCCAAAGCCAGGCCCAACACACCCAAGGCCCAAAGTGGCCATAGCCCAAAGCGCGAGACCCACCAGGCGAACGGTGTGATCTGCCAGCCGGTCTCGGCGGAGAGGCCACGCCCCTGCACTTCACCCACCAGCACACCACGCGTGAGGCGCGGCAGTTGCTGCGTCACTCGCCCGCGGTGGTCGATGATGGCCGTGGCCCCGGTGTTGGTGGCGCGTATCATGGGGCGTTCAAACTCCAGCGCCCGCATACGCGAAATGCTCAAGTGCTGGTCTATGGCCAGCGAGTCGCCAAACCAGCCTATGTTGCTGAAGTTGACGAAGATGGTGGGCGCCTGCGCCGGGTCGATAAAACGTGCGCCCAGCTCTTCACCAAACAAATCTTCATAGCAAATGTTCGGCGCCAGGCGTTGGCCCTGCAGGGTCAGCGAGGCCTGTCCCACCGCGCCCCGGTTGAAGTCACCCAGCGGGATGTTCATCAGCTCGGTGAACCATTTGAACAGCGGCGGAATGAACTCGCCAAACGGCACCAGGTGGTGCTTGGCATAGGTGTAGTGCTCGGCCACTCCGGGCTGGAAACCCATGACCGCATTGGTGTAGCCGTCACGCTGGTTGCCTAGTGGCAAACCCAGCATGACGGTCTGCTCTCCCGTGGCAAAGCGTTTTTGTAAGCCGTCCCAATACCCGGGAGGCAGTTGCTGCGGCAGCAACGGCAGCGCGGTCTCTGGCGCCACCACCAGCGGGGTACGCGCAGCCCCCAACTGCTCGCCATACCACTGCAGTGCCGTGACCACGCCCGAACCTTGTTCGAACTTTTCGTCCTGGGGGATGTTGCCTTGCAGCAGCGAGACCTGCAGGCGGTCGTTGGTGGTGGCGGCTTCGGGTTCGGCTCCGGGCTCACCCAGGCGCGAGGCCACGGCCAGCAACAGCAGCACGGCAAACAGCCCTATGGCCGGGCCACTTTTGTGCGTCGCTTGGCGTTGCCGTCCCGCCGCCACCAGCAGGCAGGCCAGCACCGAGGCCACCCAGCCTATGCCATAAACACCGATGTAGCGTGCCAAAAGGCCCAGGCCGTCTAGGTGTGCATAACCGCCCGCGCCCCAAGGGAAACCGGTGAACCAGACACCACGCGCGAGTTCGGCCAGCAGCCAAAGACTTGCAAAAACAATAGCGCGTGCCACATGGTTGTCCGGCGCCAAGGCCTTGAACAAGCCACACACCAAGGCGTAATACAAAGCCAGGGTCGCGGCCAAGCCTAGCACCGCCAACACCGCCAGGGGGGCCGCCAGGCCGCCGTAGGTGTGCATAGAGATGAACAGCCACCAGAACGTGCCCGTGAGCCACGCGGTGGCAAAAAACCAGCCCCGCACAGCGGCGCCACGCCACGTGGCAGCGGCTTCCAACAAGGCGACCAGCCCAGCCATCGACAGAATCTGCAGCCACCACACGGGTTGGCCATCGAATGGGTTGGCGATGGAGGCGGCCTGCGCCAGCCCGGCACCGATGGCGGCAAGCCAAGCCGGCCGGCCCGCCATCCAGCCCGGCGCTGCTTGCCGGTGGTGCGCGACCAACTTATGCATCAACCGGTGAGGTCGGCGTCCTGCACCGGTGAGACCTTGAACCAGCGCACGGCGCCACCCTTGTTGTGCAGCACCACGAAATTCAATCCGGCCAATGCAAGATGTTCACCACGCTTGGGCACATGGCCCATTTCGTGCGAAATCAGGCCACCGATGGTGTCGAACGCGTCTTCGGGGTCGGAGCTGGTGATGTGCACGCCAAACGCTTCGTTGACACGCTCTATGGGCGTGTCGCCACTGACACGGTAGGTGCGGTCGGCCAGGCCAAAAATGTCGCCTTCGTCTTCGGCAATGTCGAACTCGTCTTCGATCTCACCGACGATTTGCTCCAGCACATCTTCAATCGTGATCAGCCCGGCCACGCGGCCAAACTCGTCAATCACGATGGCCAGGTGGTTGCGGTTGCCGCGAAACTCGCGCAGCAAATCGTTCAGCCCCTTGGACTCGGGCACAAACACCGCCGGGCGCAACAGTGCACGCAAATTCAATTCTGGCGCACGCTGCAGTTTGAGCAGGTCTTTGGCCAGCAGAATGCCAATGATGTTTTCTTTTTCGCCCTCATACACCGGGAAGCGCGAGTGCGCGGTGTCGATCACCTGGTGCAGCAAGGCCTCGTAGGGGGCATCGATGCTCAAGCAGTCCATGCGGGTGGCGGCCACCATCACGTCGCCTGCGGTCTGGTCTGCCATACGCAGCACACCTTCGAGCATGACCCGAGATTCGGCGCCTATGACGTCGTTGTTTTCAGCTTCGGCCAGGGTTTCGATCAACTCCGCCCGAGAGTCGGGCCCAGGGTGGATGAACTCAGCCAGTTTTTGCAGAAAACTGCGCTTATCTTCCCGGTCAGGTAGAGCCGAGGAGCGCGCGGGATAGGGGTCTGACACAGACGAAGTTGCAGGACGTGCGGTTGTGGAAGAAGCGTAAGGATAGCGGATTGCCACTGCGTGATGCGGAATACTTCACAGTATGCAATCGGGGCGCGCGGATTTTCATTCAGCGGCAGTGCATGGACGGCCTTTAAGCCGACTGCAAGCCGCGCCAGAACCGTCGAAATTGTTTGGCCTGCGCTTTCAGGCTGTAGTCGGTGAAGGCCAGGTGCTCTTCTACCATTTCCGTCACCCGGCTGTCGAAGGTCGCCGGTGCCAGCCGCAGAAAGGCTTCAGCCTCGGAACCATGGCGCTCCACCGTGGCCCCGGCATTCCGCGCGATGTTGAGCATGGTGCGGTTTTCGCTCAGCGCATGGATGTGCAGCACCGCCACACCTTCGTTGCGCGCGTGGCGCGCTGCGCGCTCGAACAGGCGCGCACCATAGCCGCGGCCACGGGCGTGCGGCGATACCGAAACGCCAAACTCGGCGCCTGATGACAGGTTCTCGTTCACGGTAAACGCCAGATGGGCCACCGCGATCAACTGGAGTTGCCGGTTGTAGATGCCAAAAACGTCGTCAACACCGAAATTCATGCCGTCCACATAACGCCTGACCTGCTCGTCGCTGGCCGGGTAGCCAAAGCGCAAATAGCGGTCGCGTGTATCCAGTGCCAACAAATGTTGGGCAATACGTTCCCGGTGAGCCGGTCCCAGCGTGCGCACTGGCACCGAAGCAGCCCAGGCAGTCTTGGTATTCGGCGCGAAAAATCCCGCCAACGATGTTGGCTTGACTGCAGCTGTGGCAGCCACGGGTGCCGATTGGGCATTGGATTGAGGCGGTATTGGCGCGGATGACGACATCCGCCAAATATAAGGGTTTTCCCTTTATTTTCCAGTAGCTTTTTGCTTCAAAAACCTTGGTGAGACGAATTTCAAAGGTTTTCTGTTGTGTTGGCGAGGCAATGCTGCATACACATTGGCATTAGCACACAAACGACAAACACTTTGAAAAATCCAAATTACGTGGCAAAGTCAGCTTGAATTGCGCGCAAAGTGCACCATCGACGATTTCCCGGGACGAGCCATGCAACGTGACTATTTCTTAATGCAGATGAGCCGCCAATGGCACTGGATTGTGGTTCGCGGCTTGGCGGCTATTGTTTTGAGCCTGCTGGCGTTTGTCATGCCAGTGCAAACGCTGGAGATTCTGACGCTGTGCTGGGGCGCTTATGCGCTGATGGACGGATTGATCAGTTTGGTGACGGCCTACCAGATACGCGAGCAGAACCGCCCTTGGTGGTCGTTGGCCATTGTCGGTGTGGCGGGTGTGGCGGTTGGCTTGGTGACCTTCGCTTGGCCAGGCGTGACCGCCTTGACGCTGCTGCTGTTTGTGGCCTGTTGGTCGCTGGCCATGGGTGTGTTCCAAATTGTGGCGGCTGTTCGCGTGCGCAAGTCGATGCGCGGCGAATGGATGCTGATTTTGTCCGGCGTGGTGTCGGTGCTGTTTGGCGCCGCGATGCTGATCGACCCCGCCGCTGGAGCCGTGGCGCTGGTGTGGCTCACAGCGTGTTATGTGATGGTTTTTGGCGTGCTGCTGCTCTTCATGGGTTTGCGTTTGCGCAGTGTCGCCAAGGAGCCCTGGGAGCCACCCGTGGTGACACGCCCATCACCATTGGGCGCGCCGCATCTCGACCGCTGAGCGCCGCTCTTATGCCGCTGCGGTAGAAGACGTGCCGAGTTCGCTCATCGTCAGGCCCGGCTTGCCGTGCTCCAGACGGCGCAGACAATGTTTACCGTCCTGTTTGCCTTGGTACATGCTGGCATCGGCCAGCTTGAGTAATGTCTTGGCATCGTTGCCGTCCAGCGGCGCCAGTGCATAACCAATGGTCAAACCAACCTTGCAGCGGTGCTGGGTCAGTTGAAATGGCGCATGAAACGCCTCCAGCAGTTTGTGGCCCAATTCGCTGGCCTGCTCCAGCTTGTGCAGACCACTGGCCATGACCACAAACTCATCACCGCCCACGCGGGCCACGATGTCAGAGCTGCGCACCATGTGCTGCAGGCGTTGCGCCACCGCCACCAAAAGCTCGTCACCCACGTCATGCCCGTATTGGTCGTTGATAGGCTTGAAGCCATCCAGGTCCAGCACAAACACCGCCAAAAACTTGCCCGCACCGCTGTGCGGTAACGCCGCCGTGAGGGCGGTGTTCAGCCCTCGGCGATTCGGCAGGCCGGTCAGCGGATCGGCGTGCGCCAGGGAACGCATGGCATCGCGCTCTTCGCTGGCTTGTTCCGCCGCACGACGCATTTCGCGCGAACGCAAGCTCAGCAGCCGCATCAACAAAACGGTGTCCAGCAGTGTCGCCATTTGCACCGAGTGCTGTGTCCAGAAGCTGATGGGCAGACGACCAAAAATCACACCAGTCATGGTGATCACGGCGGCAAAGTACAGCAGCGCACCCAACACCACATAAATGCCCAAAGTATTGCCACGGCGCAGGCCACTCACCGCCACAGGCAAGGCCGCCAGCGTGGGCACGATGCCCAATATGCCGACGATGTTGCTGCTGGTCTGGGTGTTGATCAGGTCTAGCGCATGGCTCACCATGAAGACCACGGTGAGCCATGCGCCGGTTTTCATCAGCGGAGAAAACCAGCGCGGCGCATCCGGTCCTGCCAGCACGTGTTCAAAAAACAGAAAAAATGCACAGGCCGAGATCAAGGCGGAAATTACCGCCATGTGGGTCTCCATCCATCGGCTGTTGGTCCACAGGAACTGCGCGCCGACGCCGAACTGCAACATGGAGAACAGCAAGCCTCCCAGCACCAGCAGGGCATATTTCAGGAAGATGCGGTCGCGCAGGCCAAACCAGTTGGTCAAGCTGTAGACCACCAGACAAAGCGACAAACCAACCATCAAGCCCTGCAACATTTGCTCCGCCAGCGCGTGTCGCATATAGGTGGAGGGACGGTTCAGCGTCATCGGCACAATCATCGCGCCGGCCGTTTCCACGCGCACCAGCAGCTCGTAGTCTTGCCCGGGATCAAGATGCAGCATGGTGGCATGCGAGCGCCCCACCCGCTCGGTGCCGGTATAGGTTTGCAGGTTGCCTAACAAGGTGTGAGACAACACCTGTCGGTTTTGCACCAGATAGACATCGATGCGGTTGAGCACGGCGTAGTCCAGCTCCAGCATCCACAAGGGCTTGGCGTTCACCGCCACGCGCAAAGGCACCTTGAACCACACCGGCTCCTTGCGCAGGCCCAGCGTGGAATGTGCCGTGGTGGGCGGCGCAAAAACCTGGGGCGCATCCATCAGGGTGCGGACGCTTTGGTCATGTTGCGTGTCGAAGAAAACACTGACCGTGGGCCACAAGTCGACGCGGCTGCTGTCGGCGTGCAGCAACAGAGGCGCCTGCGAAACCTTGCCAGCGTCGTTGAGCGCGGCCGTCTGTGCCGTCGCAGACAAGCTCAACACCATCAGCAGCCAGCAGCACATCAGCCGCACAAGGGAATGAAGAGGGGGCATGCCGCACATGGTGTCAGGCGGTCTGGTCGGAGGACGTAACCGAAGCTGCGGCGGCCGGCGCAACAGAAGGTGCCCAGCCACCCGGCGTGGTGAGCCGGTCTTCCAGCGTGTTAAGCCACTGCGGAGCCTTGGGGTCACTGCCCCAGCCGTCGACCATGCCGCTGACCTGTGTCAGCAAGGCATCCGGAAGCTTCAAGGGACGGGTCTGGTCCATCAGGATTTTGCTGAGCAACTGATAGCCCACCACACGCGACAGGAAGCGCGACACCGAGAAGCTCGGCACCACCAGACGCACCAGCCAGTCGAACCCGCGGATCAGCCACATCAGCAGCACAAACGCGGCCCAGGACGCCAGCGCGACCGGCCCGGTCAAGCCCAGTGCCTTCATGGTTTTGCGGCCGCACAGGTAGCCCGTCATCAACACCGGAAAGGCATTTGCCAGACGCCAGGGAATCGCCTCCTTCATGGTGTTCATGAGCGCCTGTGCCAGAGGCGGGCGTGGATCTGGCGTGAGGCTGCGCGCGCAGCCTTCCAGTTGCATGCGTGTGAACAGCGCCTCAGCCTCGGCCATGGTCTCGGCCATCAAACCGCGCTCAATACCCAGGACGTGGCCGACTACGTTCCAGGCGTGCAAATATGCTTCTTCGTCTTGCGTGGTCAGGCCTATCCCCAGCCGGCGCATGCTGCGCAGAAACACATAACCAAAGGTCAGCAAGGTGTAGGCCAGCTCCTGCTGGTTGCATGGCAGACCGTTGTCATCCGCCACCCAACCACGCGCAAACAAGGCTTGGTACATGTCTTGCGGCTTGGACTCCAGCGAAGCTACGTTGCCATGTGTCGGCGACGCGAGCGCTGCCTCGGGGCTGTCGTGCAGGATCAGATGGCGCACCATGGCGTGGATCAAGCGGACTTTCAATACCTGCGCCACACCGCCGCCTGTGCCCAAGGTCAACCCGCCACGCATCATGACCGGAAAAATCATTGCGGCGGTGGAGCGGATGCGGTACTCAGTGCGTTTCTCCAACTGCCCCGTCTCGTGCAGCACGGAGGCCAGATCGGGCACTACGTAACACTCGGGCAGGCTGGAGCAAAACAACAGCACGCAGGACAGCGCACCGTAGTCCATGAAGATTTCTTCGGCCCGCTGGATGCGCACGGGGTCGGCCCAATCGGGCAGATCCTGCCCCGCGCTCAGGTAACGCCGCAACGCCGCCGCTACGTGGGGCTCCACCCCTGGAGGAGGCTGCCAAGCCTGCAGGTCAGCGTTGCTGGTCCACGTGGCGATGCATCGGTTGACCTGCCCAATATGCGTCCACTGCTCGGCGCAAGCATGGATCCAATCTGTGGCATTAAGCGCGAGAGGGCTGGGCGTGCAAGGGCCCAAGATTTCGGCAATGACGCCATCCGCAACGGGATCGGCTCGGTACGCAGGTGATTCTGAACGCAAACGCTAGCTCCTCACTGGAACGGCCGTGGTGGCAGCAAACGAGCATTGTAGGGTTGCGATACATTTTTACTCAATCTTTGAGCGAAGTTTCATTTTTGATTGACGGTGCGCAAAGCTTGAGGTTCCTGGCAGCAATGACCAATCCGGCCTCGGTTGGTTCGGCGCTACCAGCCCCACAACAAACTTGCGGCCACCCAAGCCGTTTGGCCATTGCTGCGCTTCACCTTTACCCACGCCCCCTTTTTCTGCACGGTGCGCAACACTTCCAGCCGCTGCACTTTGCCCACCACGCGCGCACTTTGGCTTGGAGCACTGCGCAGATTGGCGACCTTGGCCTTGACCACATGGTGCGGCGTTTTGGTACTCGTGCTGCGCGCAATCCAACCACGGTCGTTTTCAAAATCGCGCACCTGCAGCCAATCGCCTTTGCGTTGCAGCACTTCCAGCGGGTAGCCGCGCTGCAACTCCCACGCGACCTCCGCGCGTGTACTTGGCGCCGTGCGCAAGTTGGCGACGGCCCCCTTGATGCTGACCATCTCACGCGCTGCCGCCGCCCCCCCGATGAAAGAGAACAAGCCTATGAAAAATACAAATACAACGCGCGCAACGGTACGGCTTAGGAGCATGGGTTTCGATTCCTTAGGGTGAAACTGATTCAGGGAAGGTGCCCAACCCGCAACAGGGGGCCCCCTCAAAGGAGCACACGCAGTCCCCAAAGGTTCCTGAAGATTCAAATCAAATGAAGCTCTTGAGCGCAATAGCCCTGCAAACACAGCTAGCAACTCGATAGCAGAGCCCTCAAACTGCTGTGCAAGAAGGTACGCATACCGCCCATCGCCGACAAGCACGTGGCAGCATGCTCGCCCGTCGGTGGCCCTGGCGGTAGAAAATAATCCAGGGGTTCGGCGCCGCCAATGAACATCTCCACAACGGTGAAGGCAGCCGCCGGCAAATCGTCGCGATAAGATCCCAGCCATGAACCTTGCTCTCATCGCCCACGACGCCAAAAAGAACGACATGCTGCAACTGGCAGCGGAGTTTCGGCCCTACCTGCAAACCTGTACCCTCATGGCCACCGGCACAACCGGCGGCCGCTTGCAGCGGGAGTTGGGTCTGGAGGTGGAATGCCTGCTGAGTGGGCCGCTCGGTGGCGACCTGCAGATCGGCGCGCGTTTGGCAATCGGCCAGGTCGACGCAGTGATCTTTCTGCGCGACCCCATGACCTCACAACCCCATGAGCCCGACATCAACGCTCTGGTGCGCGCCTGTGACGTACACAACGTAGCCTGCGCGACCAATGTCGCCGGCGCGAGGTTGATGCTAACCGGCTGGGCCGATTTGGCGGGACTGGTCACACATCAAGCTATCTAAAAGAATAGCACCCTGCGCATATTTGAAGCGCTTTAATGGCCATGCATGCGTGAGCAGGCACAGCGCTTGAGCCGTAATCCCGGAGTGTCCGGACTCTCTAATACCAGCTCAAGTTGCTAGTGGCTAGGTTGCGGAAGCCGAGGCGCTCTGTAGTGGCCACTCGCCAATCCACTGGTAGTGGCTAAGCCCTTTATGACTGATGACCAGTGCAAAGCGGGTCGCGGTCCATGTGATCGGAGCGACCAGCGGGCTCTCTAGCGGAACGGCGCCTGAGTCGTACAACAAGGTCATATGCGCATGACCCGTCGAGCGTGCCCCTTTCACGTTGGTACGCTGCAAAGCCAAACCGAGTGCTTTTTGCAGATAGGCAACGGCTTGCTGCGTGGCCTCATCAGCTAAAAGCATGAACCCGTCTCCGTGCGGGTAGTGTGCGGCTCGATTCCAGACTATCGGTATGCAAGAACACGCCACACTTTCCGCCGCACGGATGGCAGCATCCACTACCCGTTGAGGTAGTTCGTTTTCGAACGAGGCAACGCTGTAGAGAGAAATGTGCAAGCGCTCTGCAGCTTGCAAGCGCCCCTTGAGCCCATGCTGTGATTGCAACTTTGCAGCCGCGGCAACCAACTGGCTCGTATCCTGTTGCTCGGGAAAAATGGCAAAGAAGAGCGAATAGCCGTTAGCGCTGCCTCTGGTCGTTGTCACATGATCCAGAGGACAGTTTGGCTGGTCTTCATCCATGCCCGGCAAACTGAATTGATCAGCACTCATATGGACCTCCAACTTTCAGAGCCAGCATCTCAGCTCCATTAACCCTGTTGAGTCCAATCAATATTGGACCAATAGGCTGGGCATGGGGAGTTCGATAGGCAATGTAATGAAACGCTGTGATTTATTTTCGCTCGCCCCAAAGCGAAGCGCCCCAGTCCTTTGGAGACTGGGGCGTTTCTAGATAATAGCCTGACGATGACCTACTTTCACACGGGAACCCGCACTATCATCGGCGCGGAGTCGTTTCACTGTCCTGTTCGGGATGGGAAGGAGTGGGACCAACTCGCTATGGTCATCAGGCATAACTGTTTGCTGGACTGACACATGTCAGCACAGCGAATTCATAGAGATTTAATCAGCACCGGGTTAGCTTTTGCAGCGTACCGGTTGGTATTTTTTGAATGCGTCAACTTGGCATAACACCCTGATCTGACGATCAAAGTTATAGGGTCAAGCCGCACGAGCAATTA
>NZ_JBMOXA010000035.1:0-42543 GCF_049316285.1 Variovorax sp. HJSM1_2
TCCGGGGTCAGCGCCACCCTGCGCTCCCCCGCTACCGTCTCCGCTGGCACGCCTATCAGCATGGTGTCTCCTTGGAAATTCTCAGAACCTGCGGTGGGTTATGCCACCGCATCGCCATAAACCAACCATCAATCGAAGTTCAACAAAACCTTCATGGCTTGTGAACGGTCGGCGGCCAGCGCAAACGCGCGGGCCGAGTCGCGGTACGACAGCGTGGCCGAGATCAGTGGCTTCACGTCAATCAAGCCCTTGTTCAAGAAATTCACCGCCATGGCGAACTCTTCGTGGAAGCGGAAGGCGCCGCGCAGGTCGAACTCCTTGGCCACAATCATGTTGATCGGCAAGCTCATGTCGCCGCCCAGGCCCACCTGCAAGATGATGCCGCGCGGGCGCAGCGCTTCGAGTGCGCCACGCAGCGCACGTTCGTTGCCACTGGCTTCAAACAACACGTCGAATGTGCCTTTGTCGGCCGTGAAACGTTTCAGGCCTTCGGCTTCTTCGGCCACGTTGACCACTTCGTCGGCGCCCACCTTCAATGCCTTGCCCAGCGTGTGCTGGCTCACGTCGGTGGCCACGATATGTGCGGCACCGGCGCGCCGCGCGGCGATGATCAGCAGCGCGCCAATCGGCCCGCAGCCGGTCACCAAGACCTTCTTGCCCACCAGCGGCCCGGCGCGGCGCACCGCGTGCAGCGCCACCGACAGCGGCTCGGCCATCGCACCCTCACCATCGCTCACGTTGTTGGTGAGTTTGTGTGCCTGGTGGGTTTCGACCACGATCTCCTGGCGAAACGCACCTTGCACATGCGGGTTGCGCATGGCGCTGCCGTAGTAGCGCATGTCCAGGCAATGGTTTTGCAAACCCTCCTGGCAGTAGCGGCACACACCGCAAGGCCGGCTGGGGCTGACCGCAATACGTTCACCCGCCGCGAAGCCGACCACGCCTTCACCTACGGCGTCAATCACACCGGCCACCTCGTGGCCCAGCACCATGGGCTCCTGGATGCGCACGGTGCCAAAGCCGCCGTGTTGGTAGTAGTGCAGGTCCGAGCCGCAGATGCCACCGCAGCGCACACGCACACGCAACTGGCCGGGGCCCAGCTCGGCCGTCGGAAAGGTTTCGACGCGCAAGTCGCCGGGGGCGTGAATGACAAGGGCTTCCATAAGAGTAATCCTTTCAGAGCGTGGCGGTCACGCCACCATCGACGTACAAGATGTGGCCATTGACAAAGTTGGAGGCCTCGCTGCTCAGGAACACCGCCGCGCCCGCCAGGTCTTCCACATCGCCCCAGCGGCGTGATGGCGTGCGGTTCACCAGCCATTGTGTGAACTCGGTGTTCTTCACCAGCGCATCTGTCAGCTCGGTCTTGAAATAGCCCGGGCCCAGTCCGTTGACCTGGATGCCATGTTGACCCCAGTCAATCGCCATGCCCTTGGTCAACATCTTCACCGCGCCCTTGCTGGCGGTATAGGGTGCAATGCCGGGGCGACCCAGCTCACTCTGCACCGAGCAGATGTTGACGATCTTGCCGCGCCCGCGCGGGATCATGTGGCGCGCCACGGCCTGGCCGACGAGGAACACGCTGTCCACGTTGGTCTTCATGAGTTCGTGCCACTGCGCTTCTTCAAACTGGTCGAGCGGGCCACGGCGTTGCATGCCCGCGTTGTTGACCAAAACGTCTATGGGTGCGATGTCGCTCTCGATCTGCGCCACGGCCTTGGCCACAGCCGCGCCATCGGTCACATCAAATGCGGCGGTGTGTACGGTGGCGCCCTCGGCGCGCAAGGTGGCGGCGGCAGCTTCCAGCTTTTCGCTGCTGCGCGCGTTGAGCACAATCGCGGCGCCAGCTTGCGCCAGGCCACGCGCCAACGCAAAGCCAATGCCTGCACTAGAACCGGTGATGAGCGCAGTGCGCCCGGTGAGGTCGAATTTTTGAAGAAATGTATTCACAGCAAAGCCAAATCTGTGGGAGAAAAAGCCAAAGGTGTTCCTTCGGCTGTGGAGGACTGCAGCCAGTGGGCAACGGCTCTGGTCTGGTCGGATATCGCCAGCAGCGCCGAAATCCGAAAAACATCGGGCTCACCCACGGGTGGCTCCAGTGTCAAAAACTGGCTGACCACCAGCTTGGGGTGAAAGAAGTGGCCCTTGCGTGCGCCCAGGCGGCGTGTGGCCTCGGGCAAATCCAACTGCGGAAAAACAATGCGCAGGCCGGGCACCGCCGCACGCAGGCGATCGCGGTAGCTTCTTTTCAAGGCTGAACAGGTGAGCACGGCCGGACCGCTGGCCGCCGCCAAACGCGCGCCAAGCAGGTCTAGCCAGGGCCAACGGTCGGCATCATCCAGCGCAATGCCGCGCCGCATTTTGTCGACGTTGGCTGCCGGGTGGTAGTCGTCGCCTTCGATCAACTGGCCGCCCAGCCCCTGCGCCAATTGCGCGGCCAGGGTCGATTTGCCGCAGCCCGAAACACCCATCACCAACAAACGGCAGGCGGCCGCCATCTCGGGAGCCGGGGCACCCGTTGTATGCATCAGTGCAGCCATGTCAGCCTCGTGTTTGTGGTTTGACGCTGTTGACCGGCGTGAGCGGCACACCGGCCTGCGGGCCAAAGCCCAGCGAGGCGATCAGGTTGTCTATGGCCAAGGCCGCCATGGCGCGCCGCGTGCGCACCGAAGCACTGCCGATGTGCGCCGTGAGCACCGTATTGGGCGCGGTCAGCAAATCGGCATGCACCTTGGGTTCACCTTCAAACACGTCCAGGCCCGCTGCCGCGATGGTGCCCGCGCGCAATGCCGCCGCCAGTGCGGCGTCGTCGACAATGCCACCACGCGCGATGTTGGTCAGCGTGGCCGTGGGTTTCATCTGCGCCAACTCGGCCGCGCCAATCGCGTGGTGCGACGAGGGCGCATACGGCAACACCAAGACCAGATGGTCGGACTCTTTCAGCAGCGTGGCCTTGTCGACGTACTGCGCGCCCGATTCAGCTTCTTGCGCGGCATCGAGCTTTGATCGGTTGTGGTAGACCACACGCATGCCAAAACCGAGCGCACCGCGCCGTGCAATGCCACGGCCGATGCGGCCCATGCCCAGAATGCCTAGCGTCGCGCCCTGGATGTCGCCGCCGACAAAGTGGTCGTGGATGCCGGTTTTAGTCCATTCGCCTGAGCGCACGAAGCGGTCGGATTCAGCAATACGCCGCGCGGTCGCCATCATCAGCGCAAAGCCGTAGTCGGCCGTGGTTTCGGTCAACACGTCGGGCGTATTGGTCACGACTACGCCGCGCGCGGTGCAGGCCGCAACGTCGATGTTGTTGTAGCCCACGCCCACATTACATACGGCTTTGAGATCGGGACAAGCGTCGAGCAGATCCGCATCGATACGTTCACTGCCGGTGCTCATCACTCCGGCCTTGCCTTGCAGCCGGGCGATCAGCTCGGCCCGGCTCCAGATGGTGTCGCTGGGGTTGTCGGTGACATCAAAGTGGGCGCGCAGGCGGTCGGCGATGTCGGGGAAGGTGGCGCGGGTGGCCAGTACGGAAGGTCGCATGGAATGTAGGCAATCGAGAGAGGTGAAATCAGTTGTTGCAGCGTGCTTCAAGGACGTCGATGAAGCTGCGGTCCCAACGGCCTTCGCGCATCGCGGCCATGGTTTTTTCTTCCGCCACCAGCACGGCACGCGCCTTCTCGATCAACTGCTCCACACCGTCGGTAGGAATGGCCAACAAACCATCCTGGTCGCCCACCACGATGTCACCGGGGTTCACCACCATGCCGCCCACGCTGATGGGCACGTTGATTTCGCCCGGGCCATCCTTGTAGGGGCCACGGTGCGTCACGCCACGGGCGTAGACCGGGAAATCGCGTTCGCGGATCTCGGCCACGTCACGGATCGCGCCGTCCAGCACAACACCCGACAAACCAATCTGCGCGGCATAAAACGACAGGATGCCGCCGACCACGGCATTGTTCAAATCGCCACCGGCATCCACCACCAGCACATCGCCGGGGCGGCAAAACTCCAGCGCGCGCAAGTAGGTCAGGTTGTCGCCGCCGCGTGAACGTGCGGTCACGGCCGTGCCGGCCATGCTTTGTTTGCCCGGGCGGTGGTAAGGGTGCAGGCCCGAGGTGCCGATGTTGCGGTGCATGTTGTCGCTGAGGGCGGCGACTGGCAGGTCCCGCAAGGCTTCTAGAACCTTGGCGGCGACTTGTGGGGCAGAGGCGTTTTTACGCAGAGCTTTGTATTCCATGGGTGTGCTTTCGTGTCTCGTTTTAATAGAAATAATCAACGCAGCGCCGCGGCCGCACGGCCTATGCGCAGGCAGCCTTCTTCGATGACGGCAATGCTGGTGGCGATCGACATGCGGAAGTACGGCGCCACGCCATATGAAGAACCGGGGATCATGGCCACACCTTCGGCATCCAGCAGGTACAGCGCAACGTCCACATCACTTTCCAGCACCTTGCCATGGGGCGTGGTGCGGCCTATGAGGCCACTGCAGTTCACAAACAAATAGAAGGCGCCACCGGGCGTGCGGCAGCTCAGGCCGGGAATGGCGTTGATCAACTCCAGCGCGCGGTCACGCCGTTGGCGGTACACCGCCACAAAGTCTTTCAGGAAACTGTGGTCACCCTGCAGTGCGGCCAGCGCGGCCGCCTGGCTGATGGTGCAGGCGTTGCTGGTCGATTGCGACTGCAGCGTTTCCATGGCACCGATCAGATCGCTGGGACCGGCCGCGTAGCCTATGCGCCAACCGGTCATGGCATAGGTTTTCGACACACCGTTGATCACCACCGTGCGGTCGCGCAGTTGCGGCTCGATGGCGACGATGTGTGGCAACACTTCACCGTCGAAGCGAATGTGTTCATAGATGTCGTCGGTCATCAGCAAGATTTGCGGATGGCGTAACAGCACGTCGGCCAGGGCGCGCAGGTCGGCCGCGCTGTAGGCCGCACCCGTGGGGTTGGTGGGTGAGTTCAGCAACAGCCAGCGGGTCTTGGGCGTGATGGCGGCTTCAAGTGCCGCAGCCGTCAAGCGAAAACCATCGTCTTCGCGGCAGACCACCTCTACGGGTGTGCCGTCGCAGGCCAGCGTCATGTCGGGGTAAGACACCCAGTACGGCGCGGGAATGATTACCTCGTCGCCCGGCTCCAGCGTGGCCGATAGGGCGTTGAAGATGGCGTGTTTGGCGCCGCAGGTCACCACCACGTCGCTAGGCTTGTATTGCAGGCCGTTTTCGCGCAGCAGTTTGTCGCAGATGGCTTGGCGCAGCGCGGGGGTGCCGGCCGACATGGTGTAGCGGGTTTCGCCACGCGCAATGGCCGCGCAGGCCGCATCGCGGATGTGTGCCGGGGTATCGAAATCGGGTTCACCCACCACCAGGTTGACGATGTCGCGGCCTTGGCGGCGGAGTTCGCTGGCGCGGTCGGCGGCGGCACTGCTGGGGGATGGCTTGATGCGGCGCACGCGCGCGGCGATTCTGGAACGGGACACGGCATTTCCTTCGGGCTGTGAAATCGGCAAAGCCACGGCATTGATGGGTGCACATGGCGCTCGGATAGGCCCGAACGTTACGCGTAGTCGTTTTGGAAAGCCAAGACAAGATCGCTCTGGAGATATAGGAGGAGCTTATGACAAGACTTGCGCCCCCACTGTGCATCGGGTTAGCCCCCTGCTCTTTGTCCATAAGGGAATGTTAGGCTCGCCTTTTGCTTGCATCTCGCGTATGAATCTGCGCCGCCTCAAATATTTCGTCAAAATCGTAGACATCGGCAGCTTGACGCAGGCTGCCCAAGTGTTGTTCATCGCACAGCCAGCCCTGAGCCAGCAACTCGCCACACTGGAAGCCGAAGTCGGCCAACAACTGCTGGTGCGCACCCAACGCGGCGTCACCCCCACCGAAGCCGGCAAGGCCTTGTACCGCCATGCCCAGATCATCCTGCGCCAATGTGACCAGGCCATGAGTGACATGGCCGCCGCCGGCCTGGGGCTTTCGGGCCAGGTGTCGGTGGGCGTGGCCCCGGGCACAGCCGCCGCCACGCTGGCGCTGCCCCTTTTGCGCCGTGTGCGTGCGCGCCATCCCGGCATCCTGCTGTACCTGAACGAAAACTACGGCACCACGCTGAGTGAACTCATCATGAACGGACGCATGGATCTGGCCGTGCTGTATGGCGACAAAGCCATACACGGGCTGAAGTTCCTGCCGCTGGTGAAGGAAGAGTTGTACCTGGTGGGGCCGGCCACCGAACCGCAACCCGGTGAAAACATTCGGCTTGAAGCCTTGGCCGATGTGCAGTTGCTGCTGCCACGTCCCTACAACATTGTGCGCAAACTGGTCAACGAAGCCTTTATGCGCGCCGGCATGACGCCAGGTGTGGTGGCCGAAGTCGAGTCCGCCATCACACTCACGGCGGCCATTGCCGATGGCCTGGGTTCGACAATTCTGCCGGCCTCTATCGCGCGCAGCTTTGTCGCGTCGGGCATGGCCTGGCAGAGCAAGATTGTCGAACCCGTGATCGAAGCGCCGCTGGCCTTGTGCCAGTCGGACCACCTGCCGTTGTCTGAGCCCGCTCAAGCCGTGCGCGAGATTCTGCTCGAACTGGTGAACGATCTGCTGGTGGACGCGGCCCCTGGCGCCATCACCGAATCCGCACAGGCCCTGGCGCCCACGCACTGAGCCGCTGTCGAGCCGCCCATAAGGCGCTCTTATCCCGGCAAAGCCAAACGGTCTTGGCGTCGCGGGCCATCTCTCGGTAACTTAGAGGCATTGAACACGTTGAACCACAGCGTGTGAACGCCGCCCGCGAGGGCAGGAAAACCGAGATGAATCTACAGGAAATCAAGGCATTGATAGACGCCATGGCCGCGTCTGACCTTAGCGAAATGGCGCTGACGCGCGACGGCATCCAGCTGCGGCTGGTACGAAAAAAGGGGGGTACGGCTGCAGCCGCCACGCAGGCAGGCCCTCCCACGCCCACCAGCCAGCCGCCGGCAAAACCCGTGGCCACAGCCACGCCGCGACAGGTGGCAGCCCCCGTCGCCACGCCCGTGGCGCCGGCCGCCAACGAGATCACCACCCCTTTGTATGGCGTGGTGCACTGGCGCCCTTCCCCCGACGCACCGCCCTTCGTGGCCGCAGGCCAATCGATCCAAGCCGGGCAAGTCGTGTGTGTGGTGGAAGCCATGAAGGTCTTCAACGAGATCCGCGCCGAAAACGATGCCACGGTGCAGGCCCTGCTGGTCGAGTCGGGCCAGGAAGTAGAAGCGGGTCAACCATTGCTGCGATTGGGTTGAGCATGTTTGACACCATACTGATCGCCAATCGCGGCGTTCACGCCATAGGCGTGGCGAAGCAAATTGCGCTGGCGCGCGCAGCGCGCTGGGAGATGAGCCGCGAGGAACACCATGTTTGATACTGTGCTCATCGCCAATCGCGGCGAGATCGCCCTTCGCATTCAGCGCGCCTGCCGCAGCCTGGGGCTGCGCACCGTGGCCGTCTACTCCGAAGCCGACCGCGATGCGGCCTACGTGGCGCAGGCCGACCAGGCCCTGTGTATTGGCCCCGCGTCTCCGACCCAGAGCTACTTGAACCAGGCCGCGATCCTGTACGCGGCCAAGCTCAGCGGCGCGCAGGCCATCCATCCCGGTTATGGCTTTTTGTCCGAGAACGCCGGCTTTGCCGCGCGGGTAGAAGAAGCCGGCCTGGTGTTCATAGGCCCGCCGTCTGAGTGCATTCGTACCATGGGTGACAAAGTGGCGGCCAAGAGTGCGATGCGCGCGGCCGGTGTGCCCTGCGTGCCCGGGCCCGATGGCTCGCTGCCCGACGACAACGGCGCCATTCTGCAGATTGCGCGCGACATCGGTTTCCCGGTGATGGTGAAAGCCGCCGGCGGCGGTGGCGGGCGCGGCATGCGCATCGTGCAGACCGAGGGCGAGTTGCTGGACGCCATGGCCCTGACCCGCGAAGAAGCGCGCCGCGCCTTTGGCAACCCCGAGGTCTACATCGAGAAGTTTCTCGGCCACCCGCGCCACGTGGAGATCCAGGTGTTGTGCGACCGCTACGGCCACGCCTTGTGGCTGGGCAGCCGCGATTGCTCGCTGCAACGGCGCCATCAAAAGGTGCTGGAAGAAGCGCCCGCTCCCGGCATAGACCCGATTCTTTTGGCTAGCGTGGGTGCACGTTGCGCCCAAGCCTGCCGCCAGATCGGCTACTGCGGCGTGGGCACCTTTGAGTTCTTGTTTGAAGACGGCGAGTTCTTCTTCATCGAGATGAACACACGTCTGCAGGTCGAACACACGGTGACCGAGATGACCACCGGCATAGACATCGTGCAGCAGCAGATCCGCATGGCGCGCGGCGAGCATCTGGCGTTGACGCAGGACCAGGTGGCTTGCGTTGGCCACGCGCTGGAGTGCCGCATCAATGCCGAGAACCCGGAAACCTTTGCACCTGCACCCGGCCGCATCAGCACCTGGCAGCCCCCGGGCGGCTTTGGGGTGCGGATCGACTCGCACGTTTGCGCGGGCTACCGTGTGCCACCCTACTACGATTCGATGATTGCCAAGCTCATCGTCCATGGCAGCTCGCGCGCCGATGCCCTGGCACGCATGCGCCTGGCACTGGCAGAGATGCACATTGGCGGCATAGACACCAATCTGCCGCTGCACCGCGACATCATCGAAGACAGTGGCTTCCAGCAAGGCGGCGTGGACATCCATCACCTAGAACGCTGGCTGCAGCAACGCAGTGCCGAGCGCACAGCCGCCAAAGACTCTGAAGCAATTAAAGGCGCCCATGCATAACGCCAACACCACCCTACCCAACGTCACGCTGCTGGGCACCACGGCGCTGCTGTTTGAAGCGCCGGGCGCCCTGGCGCTGGCGCCACAGCAACGCATCTGGGCCATGGCCGGTCAACTGCAGGCCCTGCCCGAAGTGCGTGAAGCCGTGCCCGGCATGAACAACCTGATGCTGACCTTCGCCCGGCCCCCACGCACACTGGCCGCGTTGCAAACCTTGCAAAACACCGTGCTGCAGGCCTGGGAATCTACGGCCCCGCTGCCACTGCAAGGCCGCATCATCGAACTGCCGGTGGTGTATGGCGGCGCGGGTGGCCCACACCTGGCCGATGTGGTGGCGCACACCGGCCTCAGCATAGACGAAGTGGTGGCACTTCACTGCGCGCCGCTCTACCCTGTTTATGCGCTGGGCAGCCACCCCGGCTACTGTTATCTGGGCGGCATGGACGAGCGCATCGCCACGCCGCGTCGCGCCGTGCCCATCGTCAACCTGCCGGGCGGCTCGGTCTCCATCGGCGGTGTGCAGACCGGTGTGTCGGCCTCGGCCGGCCCCAGCGGCTGGAACACCATTGGCAGCACCAGCATGGACTTCTTCCACCCCGAGCAAGACCCACCGGCCGTGTTGCAGCCGGGCGACTGTGTGCGCTTTCGTGTTCAGGACATCGTTAGGGCCTGTTAGCACTATGGATACAAGATGCGTTGCTGTTCAAAGGGCCAGAGGCGAGGCGCAAAACGCAGCCGGGGTGAACCCCGGCCAGGCTTTGCAACGCTGCGGCTGGTCTTTTGGGCTGCAACCCGGAGGGAACGTGGTTAAAAAACCGCCACTCCGCGTTGCAGGTCTAGGCCAGGCGAACGCCTGGCCGTCACCCCGCGCCTTGATTGGCGCTTTTCTAACCACGTTCGCACTTGCATCCATGGTGCTAACAGGCCCTAAATGATTGAATTTCTTTCCTCCACCGCGCTCGCCACCGTACAGGACGCGGGCCGCCTGGGCAGCCTGCGCTTTGGCGTGGGCACGGCCGGTGCCATGGACCAACTGGCCCTGGCCGTGGGCAACCTGTTGCTAGGCAACCCCACGGGCGCTGCCGCGCTCGAAGTGCCGGTCTACCCGTTTCAAGTGCGCTTCACCGAAGACTGTGCCTTCGCGCTCACCGGCGCTGATTGCCAGGCGCGGCTCGACCAGCAAATGCTTGCGCCTTGGTGGGTGCACCAGGCGCGCAAGGGCCAGGTGCTGACGCTGAGCCTGCCGCTCGCCGGCACCGGCAGCCGCGCCTATGTGGCACTGGCTGGCGGCGTTGACGTGCCTGAGGTGCTGGCCTCGCGCAGCACCCAGTTGCGCGGCGCCTTTGGCGGCTTCGATGGCCGCGCCGTGCGCCAAGGCGATGTGCTGCGCGCCGACAAACCCGGCCTTGCAGCTGCGGTAGATTTTGGGGTTCTGCCACCCGCGCTGACCCTGCCGCTGACCCTTGACGGCCTGCCCGCCATGCGTGTGCTGCCCGCCGCCGAATACACCGGCTTCAAAGAAGATTCACGCGCGGCCTTTTGGGCCGGTGAATGGAAGATCACGGCGCAAAGCGACCGCTACGGCTACCGCATGCAAGGCACACCGCTGGTGCCCAAAGCGGCGATGGAAATTCGCTCACACGGCATTGTGCCGGGCGTGATCCAGGTGCCTTCCAGCGGGCAGCCTATCGTGCAGATGCGCGACGCCCAACCCTCGGGCGGCTACCCGAAATTTGGCACCGTGATCGAGGCCGACCTGTGGCGGCTTGGACAGGCAGCCATAGGCAGCCGTGTGCGCTTTATCGAAGCCACTTATGAATCTGCCATCGCCGCACTCGACGAAGTGCAAGCCTGGCTGGACGAGGTGCGCCGCCTGATTGAACTGCAGCGCTGGGCGCTACAAAGGAGCTGACGATGCAGACCCAAGACATCCGCCAACTGGCCGAATGGTTGGCCGCCACCGACATCGATTTGCTGGAGCTGCAAGGCCCCAACCTACAAATTGAAATTCACCGTGATGGTTCTGCCCCTGAGCAGCAAGCAGCCCCGACATCGAATGCAGCAGTCTCAGCCGACCACGTCAGCGTGCGTGCGGGCTCGCTGGGCGTCTTGCTCGATCACATTCCGGGCCGCAACACACCCCTGTGTACGCCCGGCAGCACGGTGCAAGCCGGCGGTCTGATCGCGCTGATGCAGGTGGGCCTGTTGCTGCTGCCGGTGCGTGCCCCATGCGACGGCTGGACCGGCGACTGGCACGTGCCGCCGGGCAGCACGCTGGGCTACGGCACACCGCTGGTCGACATCAGCGTCGCGCCCTAAGTGAACGCGTTTTAAGGAGCAAGCAATGGACATCGACTTGAACGCCGACCTGGGCGAGGGTTTCGGCCCTTGGCGCATGGGCGACGACGAGGCACTGCTGAAGATCATCTCATCAGCCAACATCGCCTGTGGCTTTCATGCGGGCGACCCGGTCATCATGGAACGCACGGTGCGCCTGGCGGCCACGCGTGGCATAGACATAGACATCGGCGCCCATGTGGGCTTTCCCGACCTGGGGGGGTTTGGCCGCCGCCCCATGCAGATCGATACAAACGAGTTGGCCAGCATTGTGGTGTACCAGTTGGGTGCCCTGGCCGGCATTGCGCAAGCCTGCGGCCGGCGCATGACACACATGAGCTTTCATGGTGCACTGGGCAATATGGCAGCGGCCGATGCCGATCTGGCCATGGCACTGGTGGAAGCCGTGGCGCGCTTCGATCCGGGCTTGATCATCAGCTCTTCGGCCAGCGTGGCAATTGAAAGCGCAGGTGACCACCACGGCCTGCGTGTGGCCAGCAGTTTCCTGGCCGACCGTGCCTGCGACGACAACGGTTTGCTGGTGCCACGCAAGCTGCCCGACTCGGTGATACACGACAGCACCAAGGTGCTGGCCCGCGTCACACAATTGCTCGAAGAAGGTACCGTGACCGCGTACAGCGGACGCAAAATACCCATGCGTGCGAGCTCCATCCTGCTGCATGGCGACACCCCCGGCGCCGTGGCGTTGGCGGCTGCTGTGCGGGCCAAGATCGAATCGGTGGGCGGACGTATCGTCCCCATCTCGCGGCAGTCGCCAGCAGCGCCATGAACGCGGCCAGCGCCCTTTTCTCTGCGCCCCAAATGAGGCCCAACACGGCCTCGGATTTGGTCTGCAACACCACCCCAGACATGGCACCAATTTGGCGCCTGCGCGTCTGGCCGTGCACTGTTGCGGCGCAGCATAAGGGTAGCTTATCGCCTCACAGCCAATCCGTCTTGGCGCGATTGATGTCGCGCCGATAAAGTGAGTTCATACGAGACACGGCACGCTGCAAAAAACCAGTAACGCTGTCCCTATCGCCCCGAAAAGAAAGAAACCTGACATGCCTTTTTCCGATTACAAAACAGCCCTCGTGACCGGCGCCTCCTCGGGCATAGGCGCGGCCACCGTCGAACGTCTGTGTGCAGAGGGCCTGCAAGTGCACGCCCTGGCGCGCAGCGCAGGCAAGCTCAGCGAACTGGCGACACGCACCGGCTGCATTCCCCACGCCATCGACGTCAGCGACCTGGCCAGCGTCACGCGCCTGACCCAGGAGGTGGCCTTTGACGTGGTGGTGAACAACGCCGGTGTGGACCGCCCTGGCTCCATCCTGAAGGCCGACGAAGAAGGCATAGACCTGTTGATCGACGTCAACCTGCGCGCCGTGTTGCACATCTGCCGCCTCACGCTGCCCGGCATGGTGGCTCGCGACCGTGGCCACATCATCAACATCAGTTCGATTGCGGCGGCCTACAACTTCGGTGGCAACAGCACCTACCACGCCACCAAGGCGGCGGTGAGCATGTTGTCGCGCCAGTTGCGCATCGATGCCTACGGCAAGCGTGTGCGCGTGACCGAAATCTGCCCCGGCCGCGTGGCCACCGACATCTTTGCCCACGTGCATGGCGACAGCGCCGAGATTCGTGAACGCTTTGTCGAAGGCTTTGAGTTGCCACAGGCCGAAGACATTGCCAACGCCATTGCCTTCGCCATTGCTGCACCGATTGCCGTCAACGTGGGCCACATGGAAATCACCCCCACGCTGCAGGTACCCGGCGGCTTGTCGACCACGCGCCCAGAACGCCCACAGGCTTGAGGCCGCGCGCATTTCCGCCCTCAAGATGTTCCCCACGTCCCTCAGAAGTCACGCATGAAAAACTTCGACCTGATGGCCATCCTGCTGAACGACGAGTTCGGCGCCATGCTGCTCAAGGGCATGCGGATGACGCTGCAAATTGCCGCGGGCTCCTGGCTTTTGGCGATGACCCTGGCCCTGGTGCTGCTGGTTGTGCGGCTCACGCCCAGCCGCATCGCCGAACGCGCGGTGGAAGCCTATGTGTCCTACCACCGCAATGTGCCCACGCTGGTGCAATTAATGCTGTGGTACTTCGGCATCTCCAGCCTGTTGCCCAACGATGTGCAGGCCTGGCTGTCCGAGCACAACGGCGAAGCCCTGTTTGCCATCATCGCGCTCGGCCTGTGCCAGGCAGCCTACTTCAGTGAAGACCTGCGCTCGGGCCTGCGCTCGATTCCCGATGGGCAAACCGAAGCCGCGCGTGCCTTGGGCCACAGCTACATCAGTTCCATGCGTTATGTAATCCTGCCGCAAGCGGTGCGCAACGCCGTGCCGGCGCTGGTGAACCACAGCGTTTCGCTATTCAAGAACAGCAGCCTGGCGATGGCGATTGGTGTGGCCGAGTTGACCCACGCCGTCAAGGAAATCGAAAGCCAGAGCTTCCGCACCTTCGAAGCCTATTTGGTGGCCACCCTGGTCTACCTGGGCTTCTCGTTGCTGATCATGGCCGCCGGTGCGTGGCTGTCCAAGCGCTACAGCATTGCTGGCGCACGATAGGCGAAGTTGTCATGATCGATCTCTACAACATTCTTCGCGACAACTGGCTGCTGCTGTTGGTCGGCCAGTATCCCAATGGGCCCATGGGCGGCATCGTCTGCACGCTGGTGCTGTCGGTACTGGGCATTGCGCTGGCCTTCCCGCTGAGCGTGCTGATGGCACTGGCGCGCTTGTCCCCCTGGCGCATCTTGCGCTGGCCCACCACGGCCCTGGTCTATGTGGTGCGGGGTGTGCCGCTGCTGATGGTCATCCTGTGGGTTTACTTCCTGGTGCCGCTGCTGATTGGCCGCAACGTCTCGGGCTTTACCACCATGCTGTGCACGCTGGTGATCTACGAAGGCGCTTACCTCTCGGAAGTGGTGCGTGCCGGTATTCAAGCCCTGCCACGTGGCCAACTGGAAGCCGCGCGCGCCTTGGGCCACAGCTACCTGGGAGCCATGTGGGCGGTGATCCTGCCGCAGGCGCTCTACAACATGCTGCCCAGCCTGCTGAGCCAGTTTGTCTCGGCGGTGAAGGAAACCACGCTGGGTTATGTGATCAACGTGCAGGAGCTGACCTTCGCGGCCAACCAGATCAACAACCAGTTGCTGACCAAGCCGTTCCATGTGTTTTTCATTCTGGCGGTGACCTACTACGTGGTGTGCTACAGCCTCACGCAGTTGGCCAAGTGGCTGGAGCGGCGTGTGATGCGCAAGCGCCAGGGGCAACTTGGTACCGCTCCTGCCGCTCTGCCCGCCACCGCCGCACCGGCTGAAACCTGACCACACCATTTCACGCATCCTGAGAGTTCCCCATGATCTGCTTCAACGAAATCAACAAATGGTATGGCAGCTATCACGCCTTGATCGACATCAATGCCGAGGTCAAGAAAGGCGAAGTGGTGGTGGTGTGCGGGCCTTCGGGCTCGGGCAAGTCCACACTCATCCGCACGGTGAACCGGCTGGAAGAAGTGAAGTCGGGCCAACTGCTGTTTGATGGCAGCGACATCCACGCGCCCATGACCAGCATGGCGCTGAACCGCCTGCGCAGCCGCATCGGTTTTGTGTTCCAGAGCTTCAACCTGTTTCCGCACCTGTCGGTGTTGGAGAACATCATGATGTCGCCCATGCGTGTGCGCGGCGTGAACCGCAGCGATGCCAAAACCAAGGCACAGCAGCTGCTGGAACGCGTGGGCCTGGCCAGCAAGGCCGACGCCTACCCGGCGCAGCTCTCGGGCGGCCAGCAGCAGCGCGTGGCGATTGCGCGCGCCTTGGCGATGGAACCGCCCGCGATGTTGTTCGACGAACCCACCAGCGCACTCGACCCCGAAATGGTGGGCGAGGTGTTGCAGGTGATGCGTGGCCTGGCCAACGACGGCATGACCATGATGTGTGTCACCCACGAGATGAACTTCGCCCGCGAAGTGGCCGACCAGATCTGGTTCATGGACGCGGGCCGCATCCTGGAGACCGCCACGCCGCAAGAGTTCTTCAGCAACCCACAGCATCCCCGAGCGAAACGTTTTCTGTCCGACCTGCGGGCGCATTGAGTCCCCAACCCAGCGCCCTTCCCCCCACCCCAGCGTTTTTCTTTTATCCCCAGGAGTCCACCATGTTCCAAGCTTCTCGTCTTCCCCGCATGACGGCGATCGCCGGTCTGCTCGCACTCAGCTTCGCCGCCCAGGCCGACCAATGGCAGGACATGGTCCAGCGCAAGGAACTCAAGTGCGGCACCTTTGCCGACGTGCCGCCGTTCGCCGCACCCGATCCGAAAACGCGCGAGATGGTGGGCTTCGATGTCGACATGTGCAACACCCTGGCCAAACACCTGGGCCTGACGGCCACGATCACACCGCTGTCGGTTGAAGCCCGTGTGCCCGAAGTGAAGATGGGCCGTGTCGACCTGACCGTGGCCAATCTGGCCTATACCAAGAGCCGTGGCGAGCAAATCCAGTTCAGCGACCCCTACTACATCGCCAAGGAAATGCTGGCCGTGAAGGCCACCGACACCGCCACCACCAAGGCCGAATACAAGGGCAAGCGCCTGAGCTCGACCAAGGGTTCTACGTCGGAACTGTCGATCAAGATGAACGGTTCTGAACCCGTGACCTTCCAGGACACCGGCTCGGCCTACATGGCGGTGCAGCAAAACAAGTCGGTCGGTGTGGTGGCCAACACCATGACCATCACCAAGCTGGTGAACCAGTCCAAGACTGCGGGTGTCGAGCTGAAGATGATCAAGGACCCTATGGTGTTCCAGCCGATTGGTGTGGGCATGAAGAAGGATGAACCCGTGCTGCTGGCCAAGGTCAACGCCGCGTTGCTGGCCATGGACAAGGCCGGCGAGATCGACGCCATCTGGGCCAAGTGGATTGGCCCGAACACCGAGTTCAAGTTGGTGCGTGAAGAAAAGGTCACGCCATTGGCCGACCTGAAGTTCGAACTGCTGCCCTGATCCAGCAGCTAGCGCGCAAGTACAAAAGGCCAGGGCAAACCTGGCCTTTTGTCTTTGGAGAAAGTCCGCTGAGGGATTCTTCAACCCAGAGCTGCCCAACACCGGCCCGGTCGGCTGCTATGTACTGAAGCCCCCAAAATGAATCAACCGGAACAGCCTTGTCGCGACTGCAATAGCGGCTGGCAACTTGAGCGCGGCGGGCTCAAAGAACAGCAAATCACTGGATAGCGGCCGAACATCCTAGGCCATCATGCCAAGCCCAAGTCCAAACCTAGCATCCTGGCCAGGACAAAGGTGACAAGCACCAGGCCCAGCAGCAATAACACGAAGACTGCGGCCACCTTGGCGACCGTGCGCAGGTCTGCGCGCTTCTCCTTCACCCTCTTCCCTTGGTCGTAATGCCACTTGATGGCGAAGAACATGCCCGTGCCAAGCACGAGAACCTTGAATATCACGAAGACTATAGGGACCCAATCCATCATTCTGCATTTTTCCAAGCTATGACTTGACACTATCTACCATGAGGTGCACTAACTTAAAGCCCGGCCTCAAGCACTTCTTTTTTTGCGCAAACCATTCTCACAGGCATGCTGTTGAATCTTTCATGACATCTCACGATGAAACCTCAAGGGCATACAGCAGTGTGATTTGCCGAATGCAGATCTGAGCGCAGAAAGCGTCAAAGACCGCCCTGCGAAAGTGCTGTTACTGCATGCCTGAGACATACTACTTAAAAGCAATTTCCATACATTGAGACAAACTGTCCACGTATGAAAAACATAAAAAATGAAAATTGGCCCACCTGGTTGCCGCAATTGGCGCCACACGGCGGGCCACGTTTTCTGCAGATTGCGGATGCATTGCAGGCGGCGCTGGCAGCAGGATCGTTGAAACCGGGTGACCGCCTACCGCCGCAGCGTCAGTTGGCCGCACAGCTGGATGTAGACCTGACGACGATCACGCGCGCATACGACGAGGCCAGACGCCGCAAGCTGCTGGAGGGCCGTGGTGCCCGAGGCACTTATGTCGCGGCGCCCAAGGTCGAATTGACCGCTCTCCTCGACCTGAGCATGAATACCCCGCCACCACCCGATGGCGTGGACTTCGACGACATGTTGAAACAGGGTTTGTCTCAGGTACTGATGAGGGCCGACAACGAATTGCTGATGACTTACCACCTGGCCGGTGGAAGCGACTCCGACCGAATGGCTGGAGCGAAATGGCTGGCGCCAATGTTTGGCCATCAGGACGCTCAACAGCTTGTGCTCTGTCCGGGAGCGCAAGCGGCGATCGCCGCATTGATTCTTGCGTTGACGGAGCCTGGCGACGTCATCCTGGCAGAAGCCACCGGTTATCCCGGCCTGCGTGCCGCAGCGTCGCAATTCGGTCGGCGCCTCATGGCCGTGGCAGCGGATCAGCATGGGATGGTGCCCGAGATGCTTGAGCAAGCCTGCCGCCAGCACAAGCCCGGGCTGGTCTACCTCAATCCGACATTACACAACCCGACCGCCATCACCATTCCGGAACACAGACGCAAGGCGCTGGCCAACGTCGCGAAGCGCTGCAATGTACGCATCATCGAGGACGATGCCTACTGGCTTCTTGCCGATAGCCCGCCACCACCGATTGCCACCTACGCCTCGGAACAGGTGTATTACGTCTCAAGCTTGTCTAAATGCCTGACGCCGGGCTTGCGTGTCGCCTTTGTGCGCATACCTTCGCCGCACGAACGCGAACGTTTCCTGGCCGCGCTCAGATCATTTGCCCTGATGGCCTCGCCGCTGACGGCTGCACTGGCCACGCAGTGGATTGTCGACGGATCGGCGAACGGCCTGTTGGAAGGTGTACGCAACGAGGCGCGCCAGCGCCACTGGATGGCCCGGGATATCCTGGCGGGGCGCTACAGCGGCGCCGGAGACGGCCTGCATGTATGGCTGGAGTTGCCGGCATATTGGCGGGCCTCGCAACTGGCACGTGCCGCCAACAGCCAGGGCATCGCCGTCATGCCGGCAGAGGCCTTCGCTGCCGTTGCAACAAGCAGCGGGTCGGTGAATGCCATACGGATCTCTTTGGGCAGTATCAAGGAGCGTGGGCGCTTGCAGGCCGGTCTGCAACGGCTATCGCATCTTCTTGCACAGCGGCCGGAGTCGCTCAATACTGCTGTGCTTTAACGGCCGCCACACACGGTCTGCAGCAGAGCAGACCGGGGGCAACCTTCCATCACGTAGCTTGAAGAGGACAACGCTCTGCAGGCCTACCCTAGGGCTGCGGTATCAGTGCATAGGCCGCCCAAGCCGCTTGCTCGCCCGCGATATGGCGTAGTTCACCAGGCAGTACAGCAGCGCAACCACAAGGTACACCGGCACCAGCGCGTGGTAATTGGCGATCAGCACCTTGGCGTTCTGCATCAGTTCGCCGTAGGTGACAACGTAGCCAAAGGTCGTGTCCTTGACCACAATCACCAGCTGTGCAACCAGCGCCGGCACAATGTAGCGCAGCGCCTGTGGGAAAACAACAAAGACAAAGACCTGGGCTTCGGTCAGGCCCAGGCTTCGCGCAGCATCCGTCTGACCGCGAGGCACGGCCAGCACACCTGCGCGGTAGACCTCGGCCACCACCGCGGCGGTACTGAGGCCGATGGGCAAGGTCAGCATCCAGTACGTGCTCAGCTTGATCCCGACAGACGGCAGAACCAGGAAACACACATAGATCAGCAGCAGCGTCGGCACACCACGCAGGAACTCAATGAGCGCAACACTGGGCCAGCGCGCGAGCCGCAGCCGTGACATGCGCCCCAACATCAGCACCAGCCCCAAGACCAACGCAATAACAGCAGCCATGGCGGCTGATTGCACGGTGCCGAGCAGCCCCTTGGCCAGAAAGGTCCAGGTCGTCGGCCAGGCGAAGAATTCCCAGAATCGCGCGGCAAACTGACCTGCGTCATAAAACCTGAACACAATGGCCGCCAGCAGCCCGAGCAGGCTGGCCGAAACAACTGCGCTCACGGAGCGCGTCAAGGCTGCGCTTCTGGGGCTGGTATCGCCAAAAAGAATATCTTCCAGAGGGCGGCTCATCGCAGTATCCGCAGCTTCTTTTCCAGGGCCGCACCAGCCCAGGCGATCAGCAGCCCCGAGGCCACGTACAGCGCCGCCGCCACCGCGAACGCGGGCATGCCAGCGGCCGAGTCGTTGGCGAGCTTGGCCACCAGCGCAGTGAGTTCACGGCCCGGAAATGGCACCTGCGAGGCCAGCGAGGTCGACAACATCAGTGCAATCAGCAGCGAGGTCATGGGTTGCACCACCGCGCGCAGCGCCTGTGGCAAGACCACGGCAATGATGATGCGCATGGGGCGCATACCCAGGCTGAGTGCCGCCTCAATCTGGCCGCCATCGACGGTGTTGATGCCGGCACGCAGGTAGTCCGCCGTAAACGCGGAACAGACCAGGGTCAACGTCAAAATCACGGCGGGCTCATAGTCGATCAAGACCTGCAGATCGGGCAGCGCGAACACTATGAAGATCAATAGCGCGGCGCTGGGAATGTTGCGGAAGATCTCGACGTAGCCGGTCAACACAAAACGTAGTGGTCGCAGCGGGAACAGCCGCACCACCGTCACAACCATGCCCAGCACGAAGCCGGCGACGAACGACACTGCGGTGAGCTTCCAGGTCAACAAAAGGGCCTGCCCAAAGGCAGGCCCGTAGTCAGCCAGGAGCCGGGAAACACTGCCCATTGATCAGGGGATGGCTGGCGGCGTGGGGACGGCCGTGCTGCCTGTGCGTTGTCCTATGGAGATGGTCCAAAGCTTGGCCCAGGTGCCATCGGCTTCAATCTTCTTCAAAAAGGCGTTGATGAAGGCCACGCCGTCCGAACCTTTGGGCAGGCCGACGCCATAGGGATCTTGCGCGCCAAAGGGCGCACCCGCCAGCTGTGCGTCACCGGTTCCCAGGCTCAGTGCATTGAGCAGCAGTGTGTAGTCGGTGACATAGGCCTCCACGCGTCCCTGACGCAATGCGTCCAGGGCCTCCTGGTGCGTCTGAAACTCCTGTACGGTCGCCTTGGGCGCAAATTGCGCCAGGATGGCGGGCCCGGTGGAGCCAGCCTGCGTGGCTGTCTTCTTGCCAGCGAGATCGTTGTACGACTGGATGGCCTTGTTGTTCGCCTTCACCAACACCCCGGCCTGCGAGGTGTAGTAAGGACCGGCGAACGAGATCTTCTCGGCACGGGCGGGGGTGATCGAGTAGGTGGCGAACACAATGTCCACCTGGTCGTTGATGAGCACTTGTTCACGTGTGGACGAGGTGACCTGCGTGAACTGGTACTTGGCCGCGTCACCCAGGATGTAGCGGGTGATGAGCTGGGCCAGACCCGCGTCGAAGCCGCGAATCTTGCCGTCCTTCTCGTTCAGCAGCGAGAAAAGATTCGAGGTTTGGGTGCTGCCAAGGCGCAGCGTGCCAGCCTGCTTGACCTTGCTGGCCCAGGTGCTAGACGCGATGGTGGCCGCGTCAGCGACCGGCCCCTGCGCGACCAGCGCGTCAAACGCCGCGGTATTGATCGGTGTGCCCTGCGCGAAAAGCGGCGCTCCGCTGACAATCGCCAGTGCGACCACGGTGGATTTCAGGATGGATTGGATCGACATGCATGCCTCTTGGGTGGTGTGTGACGCAAACGAATATATAGCAGTTGATATAGCAATTCTGGAATATGCATTCCATTCACCAGAATCAGGTATGAGGCGCAGCCTGGTGCCACGTGGCCGCGTCCTTATTTGCTCGGCCACCGCGTCTACAACAAGGTTGCGCTATATGCGCCCGGATGGCAAGTAGATCACCGGTCAAAGGACTGTGGTCCAAGGCCGGCGTTCGGCAAGCTACCGGGCTTCAGGCCTTTGGGTTTGAACCTGACACGTTTCTGGCCATGGTACTGAATGCATGGGCGCAGACGCTCGCCCAACACCGGCAGTGCTGGCGAACCTGGCCAGGCAGAAAATCGCTGGCTTCAATGTGCCTAAGAAGCTCTCCATGGCCGCAACAAATCTCTGTCACGGAAGAACGGGCACACATGGCCCGGATTCAATCGGCGCGAAGACTCTCTCCCAGATTCTTTTCCAGAACCTGCCTGAGCTTGGTCTTGGACGCATCTGTGAGCGGTTTGAACGGCGCCCTGCAGGCTCCGCAATCAACACCGCGCAGCGTCATGGCGTACTTGACCGCGTTGAACACACCAACCTCCACCATGGTCTCGACGATCTCATTAACTTCGCCCTGCAAACGGAAGGCCTCATCGTTCCTGCCGCCATGGAAGGCATCTCGCAGGGCAATGAATTTCCTCGCCATGAAGTTGACCGTGCTTCCTATCATGCCTTTTGCACCCATGGACAGTCCGGACAGGAAAGCTTCGTCATAACCGTTCAGGGCGAGCAGCGATGGGGTGTGTGCCAACACGCGCTCGAGCTCGTACATATTGGTGTTGGTGTGCTTCAACGCCACCACGCGCGGGTGTTTGAACAATTCCCGGATCGGGCCCTGGGTCATGTTGACGCCGGTGAACGCCGGAATGTTGTACACGACCAGCGGCATATCTGACAACTCGATCAAGTCCAGATAGTAGGCAATGATCTCTTCATTGGTGTACTTGAAATAAATCGGCGGCACCGAAGAAATGGCGTCTGCACCGTTGGAGCGTGCATGCTGGGACAAACGCACTGCCGCGTCTGTTCCGCCGGCGCCCACATGGACAATCACTTTGACTTTTCCGGCCGCCTGATGGAGTACGGTCTCGGTGACTTTTTTTCGTTCATCTTCGGTGAGCAGGAACGATTCTGCGGTCGATCCGCCAATGTAGAGTCCATCCACCCCTTGGGCCATTTCGAAGTCGACCAGGTTTCGCAAGCTGCTGTAATGGATGTCGCCATTGGCCAACATGGGCGTAGGCAGGGCCGGATAAATGCCGGCAAGATCTTTCATCATGTTGGGTTTCTTTCGGTTTACCAGGCCGTCCAGCCGCCGTCGACCACCAGGTTGGAGCCAGTCATGTAGCGGGAGGCATCTGAGGCCAGGAAAACGGCGGCCCCATTGAACTCGTCTTCTTCCGCCATGCGGCCCATGGGCATACGCTGGCAGTAATTGGCCTGAAATTCGGCATCTTGCGAATCGCGCCTGACGCCCGAGGGGGTCAGGATATTGACCCGAACACCTTTGCGCCCCCAATAGGTCGCCAAGTAGCGCGTGAAGTTGTACAAGCCTGATTTGGAGGCGCAGTAAGCCACGGGCTTGACGAAGGCCTTGCCGGTTTTGGCTTCCTTGTAGGCGTAGATGTCCTGGACGGGTGACAACATGCCGTAAATCGAGCCCACGTTCACAATGGAGCCGCGCCCCAGCTTGGCCATTGCGCCACCGATGACCTGGCAGCACAGAAAGGTCCCGGTCATGTTGACTTCAAGAACCTCCCGCCAGACTTCTTCCGGGAAGTCCTCGAACGGCCCGGATACTTCGGGCGGGGCACTAGGCTGGGTATCGAGCCCGGCGTTGTTCACAAGCACGTGCGGAACGCCCCAGCGGGTGACCAACGCCGCCAGCCCGGCCGCAATGGAGCTCTTGTTGGTGATATCCACTTTGAAAAAGGCAACCCGCCCGGAAGCAACCGGGAAGCGTTCCTGCAATATGGCCTCATCCGGGATGCTGCGGTTGAAGATGGCAACCTTGGCACCCCGTTCAATGAACTCCAGCGCAAATTGCCGGCCGATCTGGCCCAGTCCGCCGGTGATCACAATCACGCGATCCGTCAGGTCGAAAACGTCTTGTCGTGTCATCTGTTGATTACCTATTGGTTTACTTCACACCCAGTTTGTCAATCAGTTGCTTGAACAAGGCGCTGTCTGCCATGATCTGCTTGCGGAACGTGGCGCCGTCCACCACGGAGTAACCCAGGTTTTGCTTTTCCATGGATTCCTGCACCGCCGGCTCATTCGCGGCTTTGATGAAAATGCCCGAAAGCTTTTCCATGACATCGGCAGGCACGTTCTTTGGTGCGGCCAGGCCGCGCCATGTGCCCATGGACAAGTCAATTTTTCGTTCCTTCAGCGTAGGAACCTGTTCAAACCCTACACCTTTGAATCGCTGATCGGCAAACACACCCAGAGCTCTCAGTTTGCCGCTGTTGACATAGGTGGAGACTTCTGACGGCGACGACGTCACTGCGTCGATGTGCGACCCCAGCAGTGCCACAACGGCGGGTGCATTGCCCTGAAAAGGCACATGGCTAAAGCTTGTACCTATCTTCTGGCTCAGCGCCTCGGCCGAGAGGTGCGACAGCCCACCCGTTCCGGCGTTGCCAAACTTCATGGGATCCTTGGACTTTTTCGCGGCCTCGACAAACTCCTCAATCGTGTTCCATGGCGCCTCAGCCCGGACCGTCAGAACGATGGGATCGGCATTCAGCCGAACGATAGGGGTGAAGTCATCGGGCATGGGTTTCATGATGCCCAAGTGCGGGATGATGGCCATCTCCGCGGTCACCATGGCGATCTTGTAGCCATCCGGTTTGGCCAAAGCCACTTCGGTCAGCCCGATACCACCGCTGGCGCCCGGTTTGTTCAATACGGTGATGGCCTGGCTGGTGTGTTTTTTGGCCGCTTCGGCAATTACGCGTGCCAGCACATCCGTGCCGCCACCAGCGCCGAAAGGCACGACGAGTTCAATCGGCTTGTTGGGAAAATCGGCGGCCCCTTGTGCTGCAACCCCTAACGGCAGGGAAGACAGCAGAGCGGTGCCCGCGGCAAGTGCCAGCAGTTTGCGAGTCGTCACGTGAATAGCCATGGTTCAGTCTCCTCTTATGGGTGGATTGGCAACGGGCGCGGTTCATTCCAGGAGCGGCAGCAAGGCGGCCTTGATGGCCAGCTTTTGTTGCTCGGTCACACGCATCATGGGCGAGCGTGGCTCAAACATGCGCAGCCCCTGAAGATGCTGGATGTACTTGACACAAGCGGGCAGGTTGTCGTGGTTCAGCGCATTCCACAACGCGTTGAGCTTGTAGTGCAAGTCTCTTGCGGTCTTGTGGTCGTTGGCCTCTACGGCCTTCTGGATGCGCACAACGGTACCTGGCACCGCGCTGGTCAGTGCCGAGATGGCACCATGCATGCCCAGACAGAATCCGGGGTAAAGCAAGGCGTCCACCCCCGACAACACCACGTTCTCCGGCTTGCAGCGCAACAGCAGGTCAGAGATGGACTTGAGGTCGCCGCCGCTCTGCTTCATGCCAATGACGCCGGGCACCTCATCCATGATGCGCAGCATCAGATCCACACTGAGGTAATTCCAGGGAATGACGTTGTAGATCAGGATAGGGATGCCGGTGGCATCGGCGATGGTGCGGAAATGCTCCACCGTTGCATCCGCGTCGGGCTTGAACAGGTAGTGGACCGGTGTGACCTGCAAAGCGGCAATCTTCATGCCCTTGAGCAGCCGGGACCGTTCAATCGCGCTACGTGTGCTCTGCACAATCAAACCGGCAAGAAATGGCACGCGCTCGGCAGTGGCGTCATATGCCTCTCGCATCACCGAGGCATATTCGGAGTCGGTCAGGGTGTGGCCTTCGCCCGTACTGCCCCCGGCCACCACCCCACAGGCCCCCTGGGATACGATGAAGTCAATCTGCTCGCGCAGCCCTCCCTTGACAAGGTCGCCGTTCTGGTCGAAGGGCATGGTAATGGGGGGCAACACACCGGTGAGTTGCTGGCGTAGTGAAACATCAGGGCTTGGCACGGAGCGGCTCCAGTCTTAAAAGAAAAGAAGTTTCCAACTGTCCGGAATCCGGACTGTCATTCCGGATTTCTTTTAAACTTTAGCGACCCGCGAAATCCCGAACAATCAGTGTTTACCAGCGCGCTTCTGGTGAAATGCGCTCGCCCGAGCGGCGAGTGGAACGCGGCGCTCAGTTGGCCTGTGCGTAACCGATCTGGCGCGAGATCGCATCGGCCGTCTGCAGCAGCAGCGGCGCGAGACTGCTGATCTTGTGATCGGTCATGCGGTCGGCCGGACCGGTCACACTGACCGAAGCAAACACATGGCCTGATGAGTTGCGGATCGGGGCCGCAGCACAGCGCACCCAGACCTCGTGCTCTGCGTTGTCGATCGCATAACCACGCTTGCGGATGGCGATCAGTTCCTTACGCAGCGCTCCGGCCGTGGAGATGGTGGTTGGGGTGTAGACCTTGAGACCGGCTGCAATGACCTGCTCGACCACCTCGCTGCGCTGGAACGCCAGCAAGGCCTTGCCCACACCGGTGCAGTGGGCAGGTGATGACTCGCTCAAACGGGTACCGCTCAGGTGACGGTCTGACGACTCCTCACGGTCGACCACCACCACCTGAAAGCCGTTAAACACCCCCAGGTGCGACGACTCACCCGACAACTTGCACAACCTGTCAATGAACGGCTTGGCTTCGCGCAGAATGTCCATGTTGGCCAATGCAATATTGCCCAGCTCAAACAGCCGTATGCCCAAGCCGTAACTGCCGTTGCGGGTGTCCTGTTCGATAAAGCCTATCTCTTTCATCGCCGCCAGCATCCTGTGCGCAGTCGGGCGCGGCATGCCCGACATTGTGGCGATCTGGGCCAGGGTCAGGTGTCGATTCACCGTCGAAAAACACTCCAGAACACCCATCATCTTGCCAATCGACTGGATTCTGCTTTTATCGTCTGAGTAAGTTTGCAGGGTCTTTGAATCAGCCATGGTCACCTGGTTTCCTTGTGGCTTCGGCCTGTTTTTACGCTGGGTCTGTCTTGCTGTTGTGGGCGCATCCATGCCTGGTGCGCGAGCAGCATTCTTCACGCCATCTTAGATCAAGAGTTTCCACGCCTGGAACGTCACGGGCTGAAGCCGCGGTGTGTGATTGCGGCCAAGGGCGATAGCCGCAATTTTGCTGCTGTACGGCCAGGCCATCTGAACTCAGCAGCAAGATGGCGGCATGTTTTGAAGAAATGGCCCGAGTGTCTTGAACCTGATGCCGTGTATTCGCGCGGCGGCTCAGCCCACCACGGTAGCCGTGCCCTGTGAGTCCACATGCACGATATGTCCACTAGGCGCGAGTTTGAACACCCCTGCCTCGTAAGCATGTTGAACCCGGCGTGATCGTTTGCCGAAGGTCAGGACCACCGAACCTTCAACTGCCCGGCCGACCTCAATCACCGCGTCCTCGAATGTCGCGAGTTGTCCTTCTACCTTTTGTTTGTCGTTGAGGCGTGCGCCCCAGACTTGAAGCGCATGCTGCAGCGCGGCTTGGGCCCGCGGCAGTTGCTGGTTCTTGTCGCCGTTGGTCTTGAGGTGTTGCACGACCTTTTTCAGATTGCTCTGCTCGGTCTCGGATTTACTGATCTGCGCCTCGATCTCCAGCAGCTGCGCTTCCAGGATGGGGTTGACGCCGACCTGCACCGTGGTCACACCGCTGGCGTCGTCCGCGCCGATCTGCGGCACATGCACCTTCATCATGGTGCGGGTATTGCCACCGACGATGCGACCGCGCTTCTGCGCCTTGATGCCCACAATGATCTGGTTGTGTGCCAGCAATTCGCTTTGCAGCACCATGTCGTCGACAGAGATGACAGTGCCCGCCGAAACCTCGGAGTTTTCGATAAAACGCGCAGCAACCGCCCCCGCGGCCTTGACCTTGGAATGGGCGATGATGCCGCTGTTGATCTGGATGTCGCCACCAGCGTCCAGCTCCGCGCCCTCCACCGTGCCGCGTACCACAATATTGCCCGTGACCTTGATCTTCATGTGGGCCATCACATCACCCTTGATTTCGATGCTGCCATCGAAACTGATGTTGCCGCTGTTCATGTCCACCTTTTCCAGGGACAGCACATCCTCCACCAGCATGCCGTTTTCCACACGCACGGGCTGACCTTTGACATCCGCCTCCAGCAGTTCGGCGTCGTCAGCAGCGAAACGCACACCCTTGAGCGGGCTGGCATACGGAGTGTTGATGCCCGGCGAAGGATTGACAGGGTTGCCGCGCACGTCGCAGCCCGCCACTCCGGCTGTGGCGGGATGGCGGCGCATCAAGGGTGCACCCGGCTGAACAAAGGGAATGTCGCCGAGTTCGCGGAAATCGATCAGGCCGTCTTCGTTGACTTTAGGGGCGCGGTCGGCAACTGTCTGCATCAGCAGCTCGAATGTGCTGTCTGCGCCGCTGAGAGGCGGCCTCTGAAAGGCGGCTTCTATCTTGGCCGGCATCACGGCGGCACACGCCTGCAGCACCGCATTTTCATCAATGCCAAAAACGACACCCGCCTGCTTCAAGGCGTTGGCCACGTCAACCACCGCCAGCCCCTGCCCGCCACGCGCAGGTGAAACCTGCAACCAGGCCACGGCGCCATCACCGGCGATCGTCACGGCCACTGAGGCATCGCGTTTTTCAGCGATGTCGATATCAAATGCGTCCGAGTGGTTGCCCCAGCGTTCGAGCAAGGTGTCAAGGCCGTCGTCCAGCACCATCCAGTCGCCGTGACCCGACTGGTCCAGCAGCTGGCGCACGTTGGCAGCGCTCAAGGGCGCGCGGTTCTCCCCCGCCGACATCTGTGCCAGCACGCGCCCGTCCCGCTCGGACAGCACCAGTCCGTCCCTAGCCACCTGGTTTCCTGGCGCACCATCCTGGCCTTCTTGATCTGGCATGAGAAAGCTGCTCCTTCGCTATTGAGATTGTTCTCGTATTGTATGTTTACCTATTAACTTTCCCGGGGGTAAGGGCTGCAGCATTTGCTTCGATACAGATGTCTTTCGGCGCTCCGAAAAAGACCTTTAACAGGGTCTTGTGCGGCCCGCCAGCAAAGCGCATATCGTTGAACGGATTTCTTCTTTGTGTGCCGCGATGCGGCTGTTTAGAGTGAAGCACTCGCACAAACACAAGGTTGAAAACAAATGGGTGCCAGAGAATTTACGGGCCATGCCCTGTCCGGTGCCGACGGCAGCCATAGGCACGAAGTCGACGTACTGGTGATCGGTGGTGGCCCCGCCGGCTGTTGGGCGGCGATCAGCGCCGCAGCCCAGGGCGCACGCGTGCTGCTCGCCGACAAGGGCTTTTGTGGCACCTCGGGCGCCACCGCACCATCGGGCACGGGGCTATGGCACGTGTCACCCGACGGTGATGCCCGTGCCTTGGCCAAAGCCAGCCGCCTGACCATGGGCGGCCACCTGGCCGAGCACGCCTGGATGGACCGCGTGCTGGCCCAGACCTGGGACAACGTGGAGCGCCTGAAAGACTGGGGTTATCCCTTTCCCAGCGATGACGAAGGCAAGTTGCGCTGCACCTCGCTGCAAGGCCCCGAATACATGCGGCTGATGCGCAAGCAGGTGAAATCATCGGGCGCACGCATACTCGACCACAGCCCGGCACTCGAGCTGCTGGTCGACACACAAGGCACGGTCGCAGGCGCCACCGGCGTGAACCGGCAAAGCGGCGACACCTGGGTGGTGCGCGCGGGCGCCGTGGTCATCGCCACCGGCGGCTGCGCCTTCCTGAGCAAGGCCCTCGGCTGCAATGTGTTGACCGGCGATGGCCAGTTGATGGCCGCCGAGGTGGGCGCGGCGCTGTCTGGCATGGAGTTCTCGAATGCCTATGGCCTGGGCCCGGCGTTTTCGTCGGTCACCAAATCCCTGTTCTACAACTGGGCGACGTTTTACGACGCCCAAGGCCAGGTGATAGAAGGCGCCGGTTCCTCACGTGGTCGCAGCGTCATCGCGCAGCAACTGCAGACTCAAGCGGTCTACGCGTGTATCGACCGTGCCGATGCACAAATCCAGGCCTGGATGCGCACCGCGCAACCCAACTTTTTCGTTTCATTCGACCGCCAGGGCATCAACCCTTTCACCCAGCATTTCCCCGTGAGCTTGCGTCTGGAAGGCACGGTGCGCGGCACCGGTGGGCTCAACCTGGTGGACGAAAGCTGCGCCACGTCCGTCCCTGGCCTTTATGCGGCAGGCGACGCCGCCACGCGCGAGTTGATCTGCGGCGGCTTTACCGGCGGTGGCAGCCACAACGCCGCCTGGGCGCTGTCGTCCGGCTTCTGGGCCGGCGCGGGTGCTGCGGCGTTTGGCAAAGATCAGCACGCCCACACCACAGGTGTTTTCCAACGTGTTTTGCAACGCGCGGGCGGTGTGGCGCTGTCCAGCCAAGGTGCCACGGCCTATAACAGCCAGGCGCTGGTGAGCGCGGTGCAGGCAGAGGTCTTCCCCTACGAACGCAACTGGTTCCGCGAAGCCGAAGCATTGCAGGCTTCATTAGGCCGGCTCGATGATCTGTGGCGCCGCCTGCGCCAAAGCGCACCGGCGGCCAGTGCGACGGAAGCGGTGCGCGCCCGCGAGGCTGCCGCCATGCTGGCCACCGCACGCTGGATGTACCGCAGCGCGCTGCAACGCACCGAAACCCGCGGCATGCACCGCCGCCGCGAACATGCCGTGCTCGACCCCGGCCAACGCCACCGCTTGCTCAGCGGAGGGCTGGACGAGGTCTGGGTCCACACACAAGCCGTGCGCGACGAGGTCGCCGCATGATAGAACTCATCAGCCCCGAGCGCTGCACTGCTTGCAACATCTGTGTCAGCGCCTGCCCTACCAACGTATTCGACGTGGTCACCAACGGCCCACCACACATCGCCCGCCAAGAGGACTGCCAGACCTGCTTCATGTGCGAGCTGTATTGCCCTGAAGACGCGCTGTATGTGGCCCCGATTGCGGATCGCCGCGCCACCGCCGAAGAACGCGAACCGTCTACACAGGCCCCGCTGGGCAGCTACCGCCACGCCATAGGCTGGGGCCGTGGGCGCCAGTCCACAGCGGCGGCTGATGCCAGTTTTGAACTTCTTAAACGCGCGCATTGATGCCATGAAACCTACTCTGACAACGCCTTCCACTACACGCTTTGCCACCCGTCGCCGCCTGCTGCTGAGCGCCGCGGGCGCAGCCGCCGCCAGCGCCCTGCCCGGCTTCTCCAGCGCCCAGACGGCCGACAGCAGTGTGCTGCGCCTGGGCTACATCGGCCCCGGCAAAAAGCCTGCGGCGGCCACCGGCTGGGCTCTGCAAAAGGGCTACCTGCTGCGCGAACTGGCGCCGCTGGGTATCAAGGACGTGGTGACGCGCAACTTCCCAAATGGCCCGGATCTGAACGAAGCCTTCTTTGCGGGTGCGCTGGACGCCGGCATCTACGGCGACACCCCCGCCATCGTGGCGCGTGCACGCGGCCTGGAGACACAACTGATTGGTTTTGATTCCGTGGGCTTGAACGTGTGGCTGCTGACACCACGCAACGGCGTGCGCAGCGTAAAGGAGCTGGATGGCCAATCGATTGGTGTGGCGCGTGGTTCTTACATGCACCGCTATGTGCTGGGCCTGCTGAAAGAGCACGGCTTGCAGAAGTCGGTGAAAGTGATCCACATGTTTCCACGCGACGGCGAGGCGGCACTCGACAAGGGTGTCATCGCCGCCTTTGCGGCGCAGATCGACACCGGCCCGCTGCTGGCCGCACGCGGCTACCCTGTCATAGACCAGGCCGAGCAACACCCCAAGCTGCGCGGCACCTCGGTGATCGTGGCGTCCGACAAACTGCTGGCGGCGCGACCCGGCCTGGCCGGCGCATGGACACGCGCACGGCGCGCGGCCCTGGCCGACATCGGCCGCGACAGCGAGGCCTATTACGCCTTCCATGCCGAGGTCAGCGGCTTCCCGGTGGACGTGGTGAAGATCTCGCACCCCTTGTCACACTTCCCCGAGGTGGCCTATCCGCCGGAAGGTGTGGCGCTGCTCGGCGAGGTGAAGAGTTTCTTGCTGGGCGAAAAACTCATAGAGCGCGACTTTGCACTCGACAGTTGGCGCGTGAACGACGCATAGAACGTGTGGACGATCTCACCAGGGGCACGGCGAGATCGTCCACACGTTTGAGGTGACGCGGAACAAGTCGCAGCATGATGCTGAGACTTGTTCGGCCTGGCTCTATGGCCTGGCTTTAGTTACCGGCAGCCAGCTTCTGGTCTATCCATTTAAACGCGTCCAGCACGTCGTAGTTGCCGGCATGTCCCTGGTCCCAGAACAACGCGTAGTCGACATCTTTGACCTTGGCATCGGCTTTCAGGGCGCGGCTGAGGTTGTAGGCCACGGTGAACGACGTGTCACGGTCACGCGCGCCCACACGCACGCGCCAATGCGTGGTGATGCCATCGGTCTTGCCGATGTAGGGTAGCGCGTTGATCATCTTGTACTGGTTCAGCAGATAGGCCTGCTGAGGGTTGTTGGCCCAGGTGTAGCCGGTGTTCTTCAAACCCACGTCGCTTTGCTTGGCATTGATGGCGTCTCCGCCATTGTTGTTGTTCCAGGCGAATTCGGTGAAGTTGGAATAGACCTGCGCAGCCGTGCCAAACAGGTTGGACTCGCCGCCGCTGTAATTGCCGTTGACCACGGCACCGGCCTTGGTGGTGTCGGCCGTGGCGGTTGCTGCGAGGGCGGCGGTCTGGCCTACTTGGTCAAAAGATGGCACGGCCTTGAGACGCGCCTGCTTGGCCACAAACTTCAGGTAGTTGGCCATGTCGAAATTGGTGACCGTGCCGCTCGCATCGACGTTGATGAAGTCGTTCTTGTAATAAAGGGTTCCGCTGCCGCCGGCGACCCCATTGGCCGCGGCGCTGCCAAAGCTGTTGTAGGCCACAAAAGCCTTGCCGGACTTGACATACGCGCTGGCTGCCTTCTTGATCTCGAGCTCCAGGGCCGCCAGCATATTGCTAGACGTCAGCGCCGTGCCGTCGTCGTTCTTCAGGCCCAGGCTGGCCTGGTAAGCCGTGAACTTGTTCATCAGTGCGCTGCTGCCTGCAGGGTCGGGGTTGGAGGCCCGGACCAACTCATTGCCGCTGGCGTCCACGATCAGCCCGGCCTTCTGGTCCGCCGACACCGCGGCGCGTGTGCCCACCACATTGAACATCCATTCGTAAGCCAGGTCGGCACTGCCCATGTCCTGAATCGGGCAATAGGCGACGATGGCGTAGACGCTGTCGCTGATCCCGCTCTTGCCATTGGTGTCTATGCCGGCTGCGCCTACGGCCTTCAGATAGGGCAGATAGTCGGCGCTGTCGCCGGTCGCACCTAGCTGCGTGCTTTGTGCGCCGCCGCCGCTGGTGCCGTTCACCACGATGCGGCTGGCGGTGCCGGGCATGAGGCTGTCGTTCAGGCGCAGGTAACGCACGGCGGCCTTGGCGTCCACAATCGCCGCCGGCGCCTTGCCCTGGTAAATGCCGTCATCGAAAACGCCTGCGGGCGCGGTCGCGCCTCGGCTGCGCGAAGCCATGTTGATGTAGACAAAGCCGCGGCTCAGCGCAGCGCCTCGCTTGTCGGTGTCGCTGTTGCTGACATAGCTGCCGCCGTTGACGATGTCGGCACCGGTGTAGTTGGCACTGGTAATGGGGCTAGTGCCGTCCCAGCCACCCTTGCCACCCTGGTAGCTGGCCAACCAGCCGGAGTTGTTGACGTTGAGCAAAATGGCGTTGTCCTGCTTGGCCGCATCGACTTCGCGCACGAAGATGTTCATGTTCTGGTAACCACAGGCCTGGTTGTCCACGGCACCGGCGGACTGGGTGGGCGCAAGCCGCATCGGTTTGCCGACGTAGCACACCTCGCGGTACCAGCGTACCGGTGTGCTCACGCCATCCAGCGTGACCGTGATGGTGGTGTACTTGGTCTTGTCAAAGGCCAACTGGCTGTCATAAACACCGGGATTGACAGTGTTGGCACCATCGCCGCCACCGCAGGCGGTCAGCAGGCCGGTGGCCGAGATCGCGGCGATGGCGGCCGCAAGTGCGCGATGTTTGAATTTTTTGTGCATATGCTTGTCTCGTTGGGAGTAATCGATTGAATGTGGGCTGTTCGGAAGCCCACAGGGCCACGCGGGCTGTTCTCAGGCTTGGGGTTCGGGCTGAAGGTCGGCTGTTGGCTGGCCTTCTTCGTCATCGAAGACTGCGCCTGGATGCTGCGCGTCTTCAGAAACCGCTCTGGGCGGCAGGCCGCATGCCCACGCGCTTCTTTGGTTTCGAGTCCATGACATGCAGATGACTTTAAGCAACCGGCCCGCGCCGCAGAAGATGGCGCATTTCGAGGCGCGATAACTGTCCGGCATCATGGTTTTCCATGGGTTTTCACCGGGCGAGGCAACAGGCCTGGTGTCTCGCGGCCACAGCCGCGGCCGGCCCGTTCCAACGGCCGCCCCGCCCGCCATCCGTCACACCAACTCAAAGAAATATTCGCTGGGTCGCGTCGCGCGTTCACGGATGGCCGGGCCCAGGACCGGCGCTGGGTCTGGCCCGTCGCGCGGCTTGAGCTGGCTGGCATGCGCCGCCAATGCGCGACACTTGAGGGCCAGCGTTGTATCGTTCAACCCAAAGGCCGCCATCTGCCGCCACGGCACCTGCGCGTGGCCAGGCCTGGCCCAGTGCCACATCCACACCGGCGCTTCCAAAAAGCGCAGTCCTTTCTGCGCACAGATGTCGGCGGCCACATGGCCCGTGGCTTCGTGGTCGGGATGTCCGTCCTTGCGCCAGGTGCTCAACACCACGTCGCCAGGCTGCAAAACAAGCTGCAGCGCGGATGCGAGTTTTTCGGAATGCGCCGCCACCTGCCCATCCGGCAAGCCAAGCCGCACAACCGCCGTGGGGCTCACGCCGAGTACCACCAGGCCCCGGCTGCTTTCCGCACGACGCGCCTGGGCCAGGGCATGGGGGGAGAATTTTTTCGATCCGGCATGGCTGGCTTCGCCATCCGTCACGGCCAGCACCAGGCAGGCGCCACCACGTGCCGCATGGCTGGCCAGCAGGCCACCACAAGCCAGCACCTCGTCGTCCGGGTGCGGCGCCAGGACGACAAGGCGCTGGTCTGCTCGCAGGACTTCGTCCAAGCAAAGCCTGGGCACGGCGCATTCGCCCAGCCACGCGCGCCAAACCGGCTCGGCCGTGCCCTCGCCCACAATCTGCCGCGTCTCGGCGTGGGCTTGCTCGGGTGCGATGTCCATCAACAGCCTATTGCCTAGACCGGTAGCGCCAAGCTCAGACCGGGGAAGCCGCGACCAGGTGCTCCGACAAAAACCATACCTGAAGCTCGTTGGTTCGCAACACCTCGCTGACCAGCAAATCGTCGGTGCCCGAATCGCCCGCATCGCTGGCTTTTTCTGCAAGCGCGCGCGCTTCCTTGATGATCAAGGTATGTGCATCGATCAAGCGCGACAACTGCACCGCGGCAGGCTCGCGCCCGCGTGGCGGCCGGGGGATCTTGGTTTCTTCGGCAATGTCGGCGGCCATGGCCAGGGAGATGCCGCCCAGTACCTGTATGCGTTCGGCGATCACATCCACCAATGCCGCCTGCCCCTCGAAATGTTTGTCAAACATCAGATGTAATTGATTGAAGGTGGGGCCCACCACCTGCCAATGGTGTTTCTTGTACATGTCGCGCAGGCAAATGGTGTCGGCCAGCACCTGGTTGAGGGCCATGACGCTGGTTTTCGCGACCTTGCTGTCCAGGCCATGGGGTCTGGCGACGATTTCGCCAAAACGCTGGGTTTCGTGCGAAGCCCCGCCGCTCTGTTGGTGCAGGCTGGGTTCAATCGCCTGCTGCCCGGCGCTCTTGCTAGCAACTTTTGCGGTAGCGGCTGCGCTTGATTTTTTGGGGGTAGCCATGATGACCTTTCGTTGAGTGGATAGGTGGTGGTTGAGGAGTCTCAAGGACTTGCGGAAAAACTCAGCTCAGCCCGTCCAGGGCAGCAGCAGTGGGGGCTTGGGTCCAAACGTCCAGCCGCAGGTCGGGCTCCCGCAGCTGGCACACATTGGGCAGGGCCAGCAGATCGTCCAGTTGGTCGTGTGCGGTGTTGCCGGTCAGCACACACGCCTTTATGGGATGCACCCAGTGGCAGGCCAGCACCACGCCCTGGGGGCGCAACGAAGACAACACACAACGCGCCAACTTGTGCAGCGTGGCGGGTGTGAGGTAGAACAAAAATTCACTCAGCACAATCAGGTCAAAGCTGCCCTCGGGCCACTGGTCCGGCAACCAGGCCTTCACGACCTTGACGTTGCTGTGTGTGCTCAGCCGCGCCCGCGCCAGGTCTACCGCCCTGTCCACCCCGTCGCTCACCAGCAGCCGGTCGCAGCGCGGCGCCAGAGCGGCCGAAAGTTCGCCGTTGGCACACGCTGGTTCATATGCCGAGGCATAACGCTGTGCCGGCAGGCAGGCCAGGGTCAAGGCGCGCTTGCGGCGCTCGTACCAACGCGATTTGAATTGCCAGGGATCGTCGCTCACAGCAAACATGGCGTCGAAATACGCCGGGCTGTCGGGCGTAGCTGCCGAGGTACTGTCTTGCGCAGCGCCATCCGCCAACGGGGACGCTGCCGAGCGTGCTGCCAGCACCTGGAGGGATTCTGCGGCGGTGGCTGCGCTCATAAGGCCCAGGCCTCAGGTACTGCGGCCACTCGCTCGCCCAGCGCTGCCAGGTCACGTTCTGCGTGGCTTTGCCGGATGAACACAGGCAGATCCGCAGCCGCCTGGGCGAACTTTTCGTCCAGACAAAACGGCGTGGCGCCTAATGCACGACCGGCGGCATCCAGCACGGTTTTGGCGCATTGCTCGGCCGACAGGCGCGCGCGCAAGGCCACCTCACGCGCATCGGCCAAGTTGTCGTGATCAATCCAGGCGGCAGCCTCGCGCAGCACCGCGGCCGTCGAACGCAAAGCCAGGTCGACCTGGCCCAGTGCAATACTGCGCAGCAGGGGCGCGGCTGCGGTTGCCGTGGCCGCCGTGGCATGCGCGGCGTCGCGCGTCACGGCGCTGCGAAGCGCTCTGGCCAAACCTAGCGCACCGCCAAACCAGCAAGCAGCGATGCCGGCGCCACCGTGCCAGAACCCGGGCCGTTGCAGATAGTCGCCCGGCGCCCCGACAAGTTGTGCGCGGGTATTGGCAAACCTGACGTTGACACTCGCACTGTGGGCCATGCCCACGGCGCGCCATTTCGAGGCGTCCACCGTGATGCCCGGGGCGCGCAGGTTTACCCGTATCAGTTGCGGACCCGTGCCCTCTTGGTCCCAGGCGGTCAGCAGTGCATGTTTGGCAGTCAACGCACCCGAGCACCAGAACTTGCTGCCATGCAGCAGCACCGTGCCATCGGCCTGCGAGACAAAGGTGGTGCGTCCCCCAGGTGCCTCTGCCGCCCAGACGGCCCACGAGTCCTGCGCCTTGCGAGGGCCGTCGGCACTGGGCTCGTGCCAAGAAGTCGTCGGCGCCAATTCGGCCAGGATGGCCAAGGCGTCGGTATGGCCTTCATAAAGTTTGGCCAGGGACAGATCAAAGGCCCCCACAGCCGCCAACGCGCGCCAGCGCTCCAGGGTCGCGCTGGCGCCCGGCAGTGGCAGTTGGTCCAAGCCCTCGGCGATCAACATATCAAGCCATTGCATTTCAGCGGGCTTGCCAAGGCGCAGTCGCTCGGCCAGCACATGGGCCGGGGATGTAGCGTTGGGTTCCATGGCACGTGTGTTCATGCGGCAGCGACCTTGGGTGCCAATACCCATTGACCAAGTTGCTCAATACGCGACAAGGTGGCGCCAAAACCGCCCGGTGCCTTGAACGCGGGCCGTGCACTGGTCACCACCTGCGGCGCGGCGGACCATGCAATGCTGCAACCGCAGGCTTCCAGCGCCCGCACCAAAGCCACGTCTTCGGAGCAGGCCAGCGGCGCAAAGCCGCCCGCCTTTTGATACGCGCTGGCACTCACGCCGAGGTTGGCGCCGTGGATGTGCCTATGGCCGTGGCAGGAGTTGTAGGTCGCGCTGAAGTGGGCCTTCATGCGTTCGCCATAGCTGTCCCAGTCATCGACCGAGACCGTGCCACACACGGCGTCGCTGTTCTGTGCGAGTTGCGCCGCAAGCCAATCCGCGGCGACGGTGGAATCGGCGTCGGTAAACGCAAGCCAGCGAGCGCCCTGGCGCAGTGCAAAGCTGGCACCCGCACTGCGCGCCATGCCCACGTTGCGGGCGCAGATGGTGACGGCCGTCGCGCCGTGTCGCTGCACGAGGTGAGCGGTGCCGTCGGTGCAGTCGTCGAGCACCACGATGCGCACCACCGCCTCACCCCGCAAGGCGGGATTCTTGGCGCTCACTTCCAACGATGCCAGGCAGGCATCGAGATGGTTTTCTTCGTCGTGCGCAGGAACAATGATGGCCAGCATGGCGGTCCTCTGTGAAGCTCAAAAAGCAATTGCTCGTCAGCATGACTTGCTTGTGTGGGGCTTCTCGTGGGAATGGCCCCCATCGCGTTGTAGGTCTGTGCAGCCAAAACAAGACGCAAAACAACTTGTGCATTGCTTCTGTGGATAAGCTTGAGGGTAAGTCCGGGCTATCTCAAAAATAATAGCAACCACCGCTTGCTGCGCTTTGCGCAGAGGGCATAAGCGACACATTGCCTGCAAGATAGGCAGTGGCCGGTATTTCCCAGCTCCGCAGCACTACAGGCCCGCGCAACCGCGCGCTGCAGGGCCTTCGCTGCTCGCGACGCTGACGGCTTTTGCGCCACCTCGGTGCGGCTCGTCCGCCTACGGTGTCTGGGCTGTGCATCCGACAGTCTTCGAGCAAGGCCCCATCCCATACTCAGGCCACATCATTTCTCGGAGGCATCATCATGGACAACACCAGCGCTTTGCGAGCCGACACCATGGCCACCATGGCCTATAGGCCTGAGGTAGACCGGCTCCCCGCACCGCCTTCACGCGCCTCGGTCAGCGGCGTCAGTTGGGGCGCGATCCTGGCCGGCGCAGCCGGTGCGGCGGCGTTGTCGCTGATCATGCTGATCCTCGGTTCCGGCCTGGGTCTGTCTGCCATTTCACCGTGGGCGAGAGATGGTGTCGGGGTGGAGACCCTCACCATCTCCGCCATTGCCTGGGTCATCTTCACGCAACTGCTGGCCGCAGCACTGGGCGGCTATCTGGCGGGGCGGCTGCGCGCGCAGTGGCTGGACACCCAGGCCGACGAGATCTACTTCCGCGACACCGCGCACGGCTTTCTGGCCTGGGCCATTGCCTCGCTGGCCAGCGCCGTGTTGCTCAGCGCCGTCATAGGCTCGATTGTCGGTGGCGGCGCGCAGGCTGCAGCGGGTATCGCCAAGGCCGGAGCCGACATGACACCCTCCACCTATGTGGTGGATTCGCTCTTTCGCCAGCCCGCCAGCACAACACCCGATGCAGTTCCCGGCGCCCCCAACCCGGCGTTGACCGCAGACCGCGCAGCCATGGCCACCGAGGTCACGGCCATCTTCATGAACACAATACGCACCGGCGCTTTGCAGCCAGAAGACCAGCGTTATGTCGCCCAACTGGTGGCACAACGCACCGGCCTCACCGAGGCACAAGCGACTGAACGTGTGCGTGAGGCTTATGCGCGTGCGCAGACCGCTTTGCGCAATGCCGAAACCACGGCGCGTGAGGCCGCGGACAAAGCGCGCAAAGCCTCCGCCACCACGGCGCTTTGGCTGTTCATTGCCTTGCTGAGTGGCGCGTTCATCGCCAGCCTGGCGGCCACTTTTGGCGGACGTCAGCGCGATCTCTGAAGCTCGACTCCGCAGCCTACTCGTTGCCCATTCACCAACCCTCAGGAGGCCTTATGCGTTCATTGCTGCTGTTTTTCCTCGGTGTGCCGATTCCCATCATCATCCTGATCGCACTGTTTTTTCATTGACGCAGGTTGCGAGCTTTTCGGGGATACGAGGGAGCTCAACATCCATTCAGCGGCCCCATCATTGACAGGGCACTTCTGCACCCGGCTTGGCCATTGATCGGGTTCATAAAGCGCAGGGTGATGAAGCGCTGCCTTATGAAGGGCGAGGTTGGAATCAAATGGGTCATGCTGACACCAGCCTGGGTGCGCTTGTGATGCACTAGGTCATCACGAGCGCCGGTGGCGCAGAGCATTTTAGTCCTTGCGGCCATTGCCTGCGGACCGGGCCGGTCACCCGGATGCCGCTAACGTACGTCGACAAACGAGGTTGCTGCGGGAAATTTTGCGCGCATCCATTCGGGATTGAGTTGCAACGCCTTGACCACGTCTTCGGGCAGTTTGTCCAACATCTCCACCCCCTCCACGCCCTCTCCAAACATGTCGGCCAGCAACATGGACAAGTGCACGATGGCGCCCAGGCGGCTGAACGGCTTCGCGGCCATGGGCTCGGCCGAAGCATTCAGCCCGCGGACAATTTCAGCCGGAAAATTCCAGCGCCTGGCCAGCTCTGCGGTGACCTCGCCTTCGCTGAAACCCGTCAGACGGGTTTCACGCTCCCAGCGTCCACCGGGGGCGTGAGGCAAACGTTCGATCTCGGCCAGTGTCGAGGGCTGGGCTTGGGCAATGATGACCTCGCCCAAACGCACCATCATGCTGCACAACCAGGCTTGGCTGCCGTCCATGCCCAGATGGTTGGACAACCACTGCGCGTAACCCGCGCTGACCATGCAACTGCGCCATACGTCACTGCGTTTGAGGCCTTCGACGTCTGGAAAGGCATCTCCCAGACAGGCCGCGAGACACAGTGTTCGCACCCGCGCCATGCCGACCAGGCTGATGGCGTCGTCCAGCGTGCTCACGCTTCTGCTCAGGCCAAAACTGGCGCTATTGGCCAAGCGCAACAAACGTGCGGTGAGTGCGGGATCTTTGGCCACAATGGCCGCCACTTCAGCGGCCGAGGCGTCTTCGTCGTTCAAGGTCCGGATCAGCGCTTGGCCAACCTCGGAGATCACGGGCAACTTAACCGACTGAAAAAAAGAGTCGATATTGGGCATCGGAAATCCTTGCTGCTGCTGGAAAAAAGAGAGGAACGCAGCAGCATTCTGATTCATTCACCTTGGGTGCGCTACAAAAATCAGCGCTCCACAAGGCATCGCCCAGAAGACCTAGGCCGATCAGCTACGGTGTATCAGCAGCGTTTGATAAACGAAGTTCTGCAGCACGGTTTGATCTGCGGCATTCAGATCCTGGAAGTTGATGCCGTGCGAATACACGGTGTGAAAACTCATGCCATCGGCCGTGCTGCCAGCCGACTGCTGCACACTGCGAATCGAAGCGGCGGTGCTGATGGTCACATCCGAATGGGTGCTTTCATCGCGCAGCGAAAACTCGATCTGGATCGAATCCCCCGCACCGCCCAGGGGGCGCGCCGTGGAAACCAAGGCGCCGGTCAGACTGATGTCAGACAGCGTCGCCATTTTGAACGCGGCGGGGTCACTGCCACTCTTGATCTTGACGGGCAAGTCAGCCTTCACGCGCACGGCCTTGCGCAAACCGACCTTCTGGATTTCCTTGGGAAAACTCAGGTAAAGCGCCGCAAACGGCTTTTGCTGCACATGCAGCACCTTGCTGGCGAAGGTGTAAACCGACACACCCGAGAACACCCGAATCATCAAGGCGCTGCCGTCCTTGACCCCCTGAATACCTTCTTGCGGCGTTTTTAACAACAGGTATTCGTCGGCCACAAATCCAATCAAGGTGGAGTATTGAACGACGGGGCTGGCTGACTCAGCCGGCATGATCTGCAGACGCACGCCCACCTGCAGGTTCATATCTTCAAACTCAATATTTGTTTTCTTTGTCATGACTTCAACACCGGTCTATCTTGGAAATTGTTGCGATTTTTTGACAACTACGCCCACCAATTCTAGTGGTCTGTCGAACCAATCTTGAAACAGCGGTTCCGGCGAGCTTGGTGCGCGAAACCCGGGCCGCGCGCAGCGCCTCTTCAATACAGCGAAGGGTGACTAAACGAAACCGAAAAGTTGACCGTGGGACAGCTCAGGTCGTTGAAAGGCACACCCAAGGCAATTTCGCCCTGGCCGTGCAACAAACATTCGTCGCGCCGCAAAGGCACATCACCCTCGCTTCCGGAAAACCGAACCCAGGTGCCAAAACTGCTCAGGTCGGTGAGAACAAACGTTCCATTGCGCCATTCGATTTTGGCGTGCATGCGTGAAACCCGTGGGTCGTCGACCAAGAACTCTGCATTGTCGCCACGCCCCAGATGGGTTGTAGGAGTGCTGGACGAGGTGAATTCGAGGTTGCGATGCAGGTAAGTGAGGTGAATGCGCCCCTCGCCGTGGCTGTCGAGTTTTCTGATTTGCGGCAAGGTTGCCTGCAAGGTGACGTTTTCGTTGCCGGCGGCCTCTTCCCATTCGACACGGTAGAGTCGCAACGGTTCGGCCTTGCCACGCACATTGACCGATCCTAGCGACAACAGCCTGATGCCGGAGTTTTCGTCTAGCTGGTCGACCACAGACTCGGTCGCCCAGATCTGGTTGGCGCCAGAAAGGTCACTCAAACGCGAAGCCACGTTGACGGCATCACCGTAACAATCGCCGTTGACCTCCACCACGTCACCGCTGGCAATGCCGGCCTTGATTTCCATGCGGATCGCGGGCGGCCAATGCAACAGGCGCAATTGATGGCCCTTTTGCATTTCGATCACGGCACGTGCGGCATCGCCCGCGTTGTAGAAGATGGCCAGCACACCATCGCCCAGCTGTTTCACCACACGACCGTGATGAGCTTGGCAAATGTCACCAATCCACTGCGTCAGCCGCGTCATGGCTCGGGTCGCTTTTTCGTTCCCCAATGCTTCAAAAAACGCAGTGCTTTCAGTGAGATCAGCGAAAACAACAGTGGCTTGAACACCCATTCGAATGATTTAAAGCAGGATGAATGGAACGCAGTTTAGTGGATTGACGCCCTGTGGTGTAACGGACAGATACCCCGTTCAACACAAAGCGCAAGCATACAACGCGCCAGCTTCATCTATTGTTGATTCAACACCATCAAGATATTGCGGCTTTTTCCAGTGGCATACCAAATTATTCCACAGCATATTGCATACGATTTCAAAAATGAGGCTTGTTTGAACTTGGAAATGTCACATTTTGTGAACCAAGAAAACAATATGTATTGATTGCATTAACAGCCGCACGCATGGCTATATTCGCCCTTGAGAAACACCATGCAAACGACAAAAGTCAGTCTTCTCAGCAGCCTTTACGGCCTTCTGACCAAGCCCAAACCAGACTTGACCGACACCAAGCGGCAAGTCGAGTTCATCCGAACGGCAATGTCAGAGGCCATGGCGCATGCGCAAGAGGTCGGCTTTGAGCATGTCGCGCGGCGGGTGCGCAATGCCGCGGATATTGAGGCCTTGTGGTATTTGCGTGCAGACGTCATGCAGGCCATCGCCACAACGGAGGGCGAATCTACCGCTAAACGGCGTATGGGGCGTATCACGCCCTTGTTTGCCGGCTTGCTGCCACGGGGCCTGAACTCCCGGCCCAGCCCTTTGTCGGAGCGCTAGGGACGCTCCGCGTCACGCTTGGCGA
>NZ_JBMOXA010000036.1:0-40437 GCF_049316285.1 Variovorax sp. HJSM1_2
TGCAGGTGTTCGAGCGCATCACCGATGCCTACGTGGCCACCGACCGCAATCTTTGCTACACCCATGTGAATCCGCAGGCGGCGCAGATGATGGGGCGCTCGGCCGAGGCATTGATTGGCAAACACGTGTGGAGCGAGTTTCCCGAGCTGGTGGGCCACCCCGTGCAGCTGTTGCTGCAGCAAGCGTTGGTGGATTTGCGACCCGTGCAAATGGAGGCGCACTTCCCATCGTTTGGTGCCTGGTTCGAATTGCGTGTGTACCCGTCTGCCGAAGGCTTGACGGTTTACTTCCATGACGTGACGCAGCGGCGGCTGGCCGCCGAATCCCTGGCCGAGAGTGAAGCGCGCTACCGCGAGCTGTTTGAAGCCAACCCGCACCCGATGTGGGTGTATGAATTGGAGACACTCAGGTTCCTGGCGGTCAACGATGCCGCCGTGGCGCACTATGGCTACAGCCGCGCGGAATTTGAGGCCATGACGATACGCGACATACGGCCGTCGGCTGACCTGCCGCAACTGCTTGAGAGCGTGAAACGAGCGCCTGAGCAGCGACAGCGCGACATGGAGCTTTGGCGCCACCGTTGCAAGGACGGGCGGCTGATTCTGGTGGAAATCAACGGCCATTCCTTGCTGTACATGGGGCGCCCGGCGCGTTTGGTCCTGGCCCACGACGTCACGGAGCGTGAGCGCACGGCTGAGCGTTTGCGCTTGAGTGAGGAGAGCCTTTCCATTACCTTGCAATCGATTGGCGACGCCGTCATCGCCACCGACACGGCCGGGCACATCACCCGCATGAATGCCACGGCCGAGAGGCTGACCGGCTGGCGCTTTCCAGAGGCGGTGGGCCGTCCATTGAGCGAGGTGTTTTGGGTGGTGCACGCCGAAACCGGCAAGCCCGTGCCCAATCCGGTGCAGCGTGTGCTGGCGGATGGCGAGGTGGTGGGCTTGTCCAACCACACCACCTTGTTGGCGCGCGACGGTGCGCAGTACCAAATCTCAAAAAATGCTGCGCCCATCCGCGACGGCTCAGGTCGCATTGTCGGCGTGGTGCTGGTGTTCAGCGATGCCACCGAGGCGTACCGCGTGCGCCAGGCTTTGGCCACATCGGTGGAACTGCTGGAGCGCACCGGTGAAATGGCCAAGGTGGGCGGCTGGGAGCTGGACGTGGCGGCCCGGCGCTCTTCCTGGACACAGGCCACCGCACGCATCTACGAGACAGAGGCGCAACCAACCCACGCGCTGGAGGATGTGTTGGCCTTTTTCGACCCGCCGGTACGCGACACCGTGCGTGCCGCCGTGCAGGCGGCGGTGCAGCATGCCAGGCCATGGGACATGGAGCTGCCCGTGACCACCGCACGCGGCCGCCACATCTGGGTGCGTTCGCAAGGCTTCCCGGTGGTGCGCAACGGCAGCGTCAGCCACATCCGCGGTGCGCTGCACGACATCACCGAGCGCCGTCTGGCGGTGGACGAACTGCGCACCGCGTCGGCACGCACACAGATGATTCTGGACAATATGAGCGACGGTGTGATCACACTCGACGCCGAAGGCCGCATAGGCTCTCTCAACCGCGCGGCCTGTGCCATCTTTGCTTGCGCGCAAGAGGACGTGGTCGGCCGCGACGTAGGCGTCTTGATGGCCGACACCATGGCATTCCATCAAGACAGCAGCCGTGGCGCACTGCTCGAGGCGGGCAGTGCGCCACGCGAACTCGAAGGCCGGCGCCAGGACGGCACACACTTCCCCATGAGCCTTTCGCTCTCGCGCAGCGAGCAGGACGATGTGGTGGCCTTCATTGGCGTGGTGCGCGACATCACGCAGCAGCGTGCCGATATGGAGGAGATCCGCCGCTTGGCGTTCTCTGACCTGTTGACCGGGCTGCCCAACCGGCGGCTGTTGATGGACCGCCTGCGCCTGGCCGTGGCCACGTCGACGCGCAACGGCCAGCACGCGGCCTTGATGCTGCTGGACCTGGACAACTTCAAGCTGCTGAACGACACCGCCGGGCACGACGTGGGTGACATCTTGCTGCAGCAGGTGGCCAGCAGGCTGCAACATTGCGTGCGCGAATGCGATAGCGTGGCGCGCATCGGTGGGGATGAGTTTGTGGTGTTGCTGGAAGGGCTGCATGCGCGCGCAGCGGACGCTGGCGCCCAGGCCGAACATATTGCCGAGAAGATCCTGCTGGCCTTCAAGGCGCCTTTCCGCTTGCGCGAGCAAAACCATGAGAGCACCACCAGCATTGGTATCGTGCTGTTTGATGGCGACGGTGAAAGCCTGGACGACCTGATGAAAAAGGCCGATCTGGCGATGTACCAGGCCAAGGCAGCGGGGCGCAACACCGCGCGCTTTTTCGACCCCGCCATGCAAGCCGCGGTGGCCGCGCACGAAGCCAGTGAACGCGCCTTGCGCCGGGGCATAGCGCAGCAGGAGTTTGTGCTGCACTACCAAATGCAGATCGATCGCGCGGGCCGCTGCACCGGTGTCGAAGCCCTGGTGCGCTGGCAAGATCCGGCGCGTGGCCTGGTGACGCCCGCGCAGTTCATACCGCTGGCCGAAGCGACCGGGCTGATCCTGCCGCTGGGCCGCTGGGTGTTGCAGAGCGCCTGCGCCCAACTCGTGGCCTGGGCCGCCGATCCGCGCACGGGCCACTGGACCATGGCCGTCAACGTCAGCGCCTCGCAATTTGCCCAATCGGACTTTGTGCAGGAGGTGGCGCAGGCATTAAACCAGGTGGGTGCCGCGCCAAGCCTGCTGAAGCTCGAGCTGACCGAAAGCATGCTGGTTGAAGATGTGGAAGACGCCATCGTCAAAATGAACCAGATCAAGGCGCTGGGGGTGGGCTTTTCACTGGACGATTTCGGCACCGGTTATTCGTCTTTGTCTTACCTCAAACGCCTGCCATTGGATCAGTTGAAGATTGACCAATCCTTCGTGCGCGACATCCTCACCGACCCCAGCGATGCCGTGATCGCGCGCACCGTGGTGGCACTGGGGCAAAGCCTGGGGCTGCAGGTCATCGCCGAAGGGGTGGAAACCGCCGCGCATCACCAGGCCTTGGCCGAGATGGGCTGTGATGGCTTTCAGGGCTATTATTTTGCGCGTCCCGGCCCAGAAGAGGGACTGTTGGACGCCATGGCCAGCTTTTCGCGCTTGGCGCGGCCGGCCCACCTGTGAAGAGGGTGTGGGCCCACTGCCCAGCGCCGCCCGCTATTTGGCGTAGCTCTCGTTCAGCGCCTGCAGATCCAGCGTTTCCAGCTCGCGGTCAAACGCTTCAATGACGCTGTCGCTCACGGTGTCGGCCTCGACCTTGAACACCACGCCGCCGCGTAAACGGTGCCACAGGCCTGGGCGCAGCAGGATCTCGCCGTCCCACATGGCCGTGCTTCCGTCGCGGTTGATTGTCACTTTGAAGGGCACACGTTTGCCACTGCTGGCTTGGCGGCGTTCACTGCTGATTTTGGTTTCCATGCGTACCTCGACCGTTGAAGCTTGGGTTTTAACGCAGGCCCTGTAGGGGCGCCTGTAGGTCGGCAGCACACGCCGGTGTCTGAAATCGCAGCAATCTGATGGAGCCGGGGGCTTGTAGAACTTGCCGAAGGAGCCGTTGACTGCAAACACACGGCCAGGCGAGCCGACTGAAGCCTCAGCCCCAGCGCCGTCAGCAAGGTCGTGCCCATGTCGTCGCTCTTCAGCTCGCAGTTTCGTCCCTGGGCTTCTCGGAAGCGTCGCCGGGTGTTGTTGCGGTGGGCGCCTGCGATGGGCCGTCTGCGCTGCGATCGGCACCGCGCGTCATGCTCCTGGTCTCCAGCCAATGGGAGCCAGCACCGTAGACTTGGTTGGCGGCGTCGCGTAGGACTTGCATATTGCGCAACAACTCACGGTCCAGTGTTTTCCAGCCGCCGCAGTGCCGCAGGCGGTCGTCGTAGTCGTGGTCATGCACGACGTTGGGCTGCCAGCAGATGCGGATTTCTTTCATGGCGACCGCCGGTTGCGGTGGCGACGTGTTTCCGCCAGCTTGGGCTTGCCGTCGCGCGCTGTGAGAAAGCTCAGCAGTTGCCGCTCGGCTGGCCTCAGGCCGTGCTTGCGCACCGGCGCCTTCAGCCAGGCTTGGGGTTGCGGTGCTTCGGCCGAGTCCTCGCCTGTCATGGACTCACCCAGTGCAAGCACCGCTGGATGGATGTAGGACTTTCTGCATACGCTGGGTGTGTTGCCCAGGCGCGCGGCCACGGCGGCCACGACGGCGGTCAGAGACAGCGGATAGCCCCCCTCGGCCGTGCCGCTGCGCGCCGTGGTCAAGAGCTGCAGCGCCAGAACGCTTGCATGCCAGGTGCGAAAGTCCTTGGCCGTGATCGCCTCACCCGATGTTTCGAGCAGCCAGGCATTCACGTCAGAAGAGTTGACGGCGTGTACATCACCGCTGTCATCCAGATACTGGAACAGGCGTTGGCCCGGCAGTTCGCGGCAGCGCCGCACCAGGCGCACCACGCGGTCGTTTTGCATGGACAGCTTTTGCTGGATGCCGCTCTTGCCTATGAAGCTGAGCTGCAGCTCGGAGCCTTTGATGCGGCTGTGCCGATTGTGCAAAGTGGTCAAACCGTAGGAGCCATTCTGCTGCTCGTAGGCATCGTTTCCAATACGCGCCCAGGTAGTGTCCAGCAAATGCACAAGCGCCGCCAACACACGCGACTGGGTCGGGCTGTTGCCGCTGGCCAGCTCACGCTTGATGCGCGCGCGTATCCTTACCAAGCCTTGGGCGAAGTGTGTCAGAGAGGCGAACTTGGTCTGGCTACGCTGGACCTGCCAGCGGGGGTGATAGCGGTATTGTTTGCGATCCCGCGCATCGCGGCCGGTGGCCTGCAGATGCCCATTGGATAACGGGCATATCCAGACATCTTTGTAGGCCGGCGGCACCGCGAGCAGACGGATGCGTTCCAGCTCCGCCGGGTCTTGCACCTTCCGGCCCATTGGGTCTACATAGGTAAAACCGTTTTTGCTGCCGTGGCGCCGAATGCCAGGCATCACGTCGGAGACCCAGCGCAGGCGCGGGCCGGAGCTGAACGGAGGGCTTGCGTGGTTCATGGTGAAAAGGAGTGGCCCTGTGTGGGTGCAGCTGCCATGCGGCTCATAGGCTGGGGCTTTGAGGGCTTACTTCATTGCAGTTCTGACGAGGGCCAGGCCACGACAAACACCCGGCTCAAGCCTTCCAACGCAAACCCCAGGGCTTCGAGGCGCAGGAGTTCGTCGTCGGCCGCCTCGCAAGGCCCGAGTTCAAACAAGGCAACGCGCCAGTTGCGCTCCTCACTTTCCTGCGGCATCAGTGCTTCGACTTTAGAGCCTCGTGTCAGGCAGCTCAACTCAGTATTGATGATGCGCAGAAGAGTCTCTTCGGTCACTATGCATTTGTTGGTGGCGTCCTGCCAATCGTTGCCCGGATTGACGTTTGCTGCTGTAGCCATCACACACCTCGCTTTTTGACCGGCCGGCTGTTTGTGGCCGTGCCATTCCCAATAGGGTGCCGAGATGGGGTGGCCGTTCGCGTCAGGCCACACGCCTAGCCCTTGTAGGCCGATAAGCCGAACTGCGCGCCTGGCGCGGCGCGCTGTGGCAAATGGTGTTTCGGCACTGTAGGCTAGTGTGTCTACCGGAGAACACCATGCACCGTGCCAACGAAATCCTGACGAATGGGCGCAGTGACCACCCTCTGCGGGGCAAGGTCAACAAAGTCATCAGCGAGTTCACCGAGAAGAACATCGAGGCCATTCTTTGCCACGAGGACGAGCGGCGTAGACACAAGCCGGCTTTCTACCGGGCCGTGCAAAAGATCGCAGATTTCTGCGGCAGCCCGAGCTTTCTCTGGCTGCATGTGGTGTGGTTTGCCGTATGGATAGGCGACAACCTGATGTTCAAGAGCTTTGATCCCTATCCGTTCCAGTTCCTCATGCTGGTGGTTTCGCTGGAGGCGATATTTCTTTCGACGCTGATCCTCATCAGCCAGAATTTCTCGGCGGTTGAAAGCGAACGCCGGCATCACCTGGATCTGCAGATGAACCTGCTCACCGAGCGCGAAACCACGGCCATCCTGCGCCTGCTGTCGCAAATGGCGGACAAGATGGACATAGCGGATGAACACCGAGCCGAGGTGATGGGCTTTGCCAGCAATACCGACCCCTCGGCGGTGTTGCAACAAATCATTCGGGCAGAACATCAACACCATCACCGGGCGTAGCGTGGTCTGGCGCCGGGCACAGCCTATTTTTGAACTTTATGAACTTTTCAATTTAAATTGCGCTCTAAGCTCTTGATTTGTATAGCAGTGGAAATCATCTGTCACAGCTTGAAATCACTCATATTTATCCGGCGCGTGGCGCGCGGGTATCATCAACACCATGATTGAGCAACGCATTCAACAACATTTCATCGACAGCGCCGACCTTAAATACCAGGCCGCGCAGCCTTTGAGCAAGCCCATTGCAGCCGGTGTGCAGGCCATGCTGGCCTGCGTCACCAGTGGCGGCAAGGTGCTGGCCTGTGGCAATGGCGGCTCGGCTGCCGACGCACAACACTTTGCGGCCGAATTTGTCGGCCGCTTTGAGCGTGAGCGCCCCGAACTGGGCGCGATTGCGCTGACCACCGACAGTTCCATCCTGACGGCCATTGGCAACGACTACGACTTCAACTCCATCTTCTCCAAGCAGGTGCGCGCTCTGGGCCAGCCCGGCGACGTGTTGTTGGCCATCTCCACCAGTGGCAATTCGGCCAACATCCTGGCGGCGGTGGAGGCGGCGCACCAGCGTGAGATGACGGTGGTGGCCATGACCGGCAAGGGCGGCGGCAAGATGGGCGCTGCCCTGCGCGAGACCGATGTGCACATCTGTGTGCCACACGACCGCACGGCCCGTATCCAGGAAGTCCATTTGCTGGCATTGCACTGCCTGTGCGACGGCGTGGACTCACAATTGCTCGGAGAGCAGGAAATCCCTACATGACGAAGAAATTTGATTTGAAGCGTTTGTCTTTTGGCCTGTTGGCGGTGTCCGCGTTGGCCGCCAGCCTTTCGGCCTGCGTGCCCTTGGTGGTCGGCGGTGCAGCCGTCGGTGGTGTGATGGTGGCCGCAGATCGCCGCACCTCGGGTGCGCAACTCGACGACGAAGGCATTGAACTCAAAGCCGTGAACCGCATTGGCGACTACTTTGGCGACAAGGTCCACGTCAACGTCACCAGCTTCAACCGCCAGGTGTTGCTGACCGGCGAAGTGCCCACGGCCGAGCAAAAGGAGCGCGTGCTGCAAATCGTCAACAAGGTGGAGAACGTGCGCTCTGTGGTCGACGAAACTGCGGTCATGGCGTCCAGCTCGCTGTCGACGCGCTCCTCCGACACCCTGGTGACCGGCAAGGTCAAGGCCACGCTGGTGGACGCCAAGGACCTGCAAGCCAACAGCTTCAAGGTGGTGACCGAGCGTGGCACGGTGTACCTCATGGGCCGAGTGACGCAACGCGAAGCCGACCGTGCAACCCAACTCGTGCGCACCATCAGTGGTGTGAGCAAGGTGGTGCGTTTGTTTGAAATCATCACCGAACAAGAGCTGAACACTTTGCAAACCACGAACAAGACGGCGAAGTAGGTTCGTCACGTCTATGCCAAAAACAAGGGCCCGCAGATGCGGGCCCTTGTTTTTGGTGAAACTGGCTTAACGCAAGCGTTTGATCAGGCTGGAGGTGTCCCAGCGCTGGCCACCCATTTGCTGCACGTCAGCGTAAAACTGGTCGACCAGGGCGGTCACCGGCAGGCGGGCGCCATTGCGTTTGGCTTCGTCCAGCACCAGGCCCAGGTCTTTGCGCATCCAGTCAACGGCAAAACCGAAGTCGAACTTGTCGGCCACCATGGTTTTGCCACGGTTGTCCATCTGCCAGCTTTGTGCGGCGCCTTTGCCAATCACGTCCAGCACCTGGGGCATGTCCAGGCCGGCCTTCTGGCCAAAGGCCACGGCTTCGCTCAGGCCTTGCACCAGGCCGGCGATACAGATCTGGTTGACCATCTTGGCCAGTTGGCCGGCGCCGCTGTCGCCCATACGCGCAAACGCACGCGAGAAGGCTTGGGCGGTGGGGGCGACGGCATCAAACGCGGCTTGTTCACCGCCGCACATCACCGTCAGCGCACCGTTTTGTGCGCCTGCCTGGCCGCCCGACACCGGCGCATCCACAAAGCGCAGGCCCAGATTGGCGGCGGCCGCCGCCAGTTCGCGGGCGACATCGGCCGAGGCCGTGGTGTGGTCGACAAAGATGGCGCCGGGCTGCATGCCGGCAAACGCGCCATCGGCCCCCAGGGTGACGGAGCGCAGGTCGTCGTCGTTGCCCACGCAGCAGAACACGATGTCTGCACCCATGGCCGCCTGGCGCGGCGTTGTGGCATGTTTTGGGGCTTTGGTGCTTGCGTATTCTGCGCACCATGCTTCTGATTTTGTAGCGGTACGGTTGTACACCGTGACTTCGTGGCCGGCCAGCGCCAAGTGCCCGGCCATGGGGTAGCCCATGACGCCCAGGCCCAGGAACGCGACTTTGCGCGCGGGCGTGGATTCGTAGGTCTTGGGGTTGGTGCTGCTCATGCGGTCTCCTGGAGATGGCTGAAAAGAAAGTGGATGTGGTGCGCCCGGTGGGCGCGGCAGAAAGATTTTCGCAAACTCAAGCCCGCGCTGCTGGCGCGGCCCCTCATAGAGCGAGAGCGTAAACAGGCTCTTGGGGTTTGCGTGTTTAAACGATGGCGAAGTTCTCGGTGCCCGCGGCCAGGTCTTGCGACTTGGCGCGTTGGCTGTTGAGCTTGATCTGCAGGCGCAGGTCGTTCAGCGAATCGGCGTTGCGCAAGGCGTCTTCGTAGGTGATCTGGTGGCTCTCGTAAGCGTCGAACAACGCCTGGTCGAAAGTCTGCATGCCCAGGTTGCGGCTTTTCTTCATGATCTCTTTGATCTCGGTGACCTCGCCCTTGAAGATCAGGTCGGAGACCAGGGGGGTGTTCAGCAGCACCTCTACCGTGGCCACGCGGCCCTTGCCGTCCTGGCGTGGGATCAGCCGCTGCGAGACAATGGACTTGAGATTCAGCGACAAGTCCATCAACAATTGCGCACGGCGTTCTTCGGGGAAGAAGTTGATGATGCGGTCGAGCGCCTGGTTGGCGTTGTTGGAGTGCAGCGTGGCCAGGCAGAGGTGGCCGGTCTCGGCAAACTCCACGGCGTGTTCCATGGCTTCGCGGTCGCGGATTTCACCCATCAGGATCACGTCGGGTGCCTGGCGCAGCGAGTTTTTCAGGGCCGATGCCCAACTGTCGGTGTCCAGGCCCACTTCGCGCTGGGTGACCACGCAGTTCTTGTGTGGGTGCACAAACTCAATCGGGTCTTCGACCGTGATGATGTGGCCAAACGAGTTTTCATTGCGCCAGTCGACCATGGACGCGAGCGTGGTCGATTTGCCCGAGCCGGTGGCGCCGACCAGAATGCACAGGCCGCGTTTGGTCATGGCAATCTCTTTGAGCACCTGCGGCACACCCAGCCCGTCTATGGTGGGCAGTGTCATCGGAATCACACGCAGCACCATGCCCACACGGCCCTGCTGAATGAAGGCATTGACGCGGAAGCGGCCCACGCCGCCGGGCGCAATGGCGAAGTTGCACTCCTTGGTACGCTCGAACTCGGCCGCCTGCTTGTCGTTCATGATGGCGCGCGCCAGCGCCAGGGTGTGGGCCGGGGTGAGCGGCTGGGGCGAGACTTTGGCAATCTTGCCGTCCATCTTGATGCCGGGCGGGAAGTCTGCGGTGAGGAACAGGTCGCTGCCGTTGCGACTGATCATCAGCTTGAGCAGGTCGTTGATGAATTTACTGGCCTGGTCTCTTTCCATTTTGCGTTCCTATCGGGCGCGAGGCGCGCGTGGGACATGACGGTGCAGCGGCCGCGCCAGGGAGCCAGGGCGGCATGCGAAGAGAAACGGTGCCGAGATGCGCATGGTGGCGTTCACTCTAGTTCGGCCGGTCGCTGAAGCGTGCACTCACGGCACGCAGGCGCAACGAGAGTTTGCGCGCCAGCAGCGCGATCAGGTTGGCGGCCAGATGTGGGTCGGCGGCCATCATCTCGTCCATGGCTTCGGCGCTGAGCGCGGCGATTTCGCAGTCGTCCAGCGTGGTGCAGGCCGAGAAGCGCATGCCGCTGTCGAGCAGCGACATTTCACCCAGGATGTCGCCGGGCTTGGTTTCGGCCAGGCGCAAATGTTCACCCCAGGGCTGCAGCCGGTCCACCGCGATGGTGCCCTTGAGCAGCACGATCATGAAGTTGCCGTACTCGCCTTGGCGAATCAGATCGCGCCCGCCGGGCACGCTGGCGAACTGCACAAAACGCTCCATGCGTTCTATGGACGTGGCGGGCAGCGCCGCCATGTTTTTGTCTTTGGACCAGAGTGTTTGCAATTGACGTACGCCTTGGCTGGACGACAGCCGCTTGGCGCCGACCTCAACCGCACGGGCCTCCCAAGGAATCAGCATGGACGGGTCTAGCCCCGAGCCAGCGAAGGCCGTGGTAAACAGCACCGAGTCGACGCCACTGCGTTCGGATGGTGCGTCGCCCTTGGGCTTGAGGAAGTCGAGGATGCCCTTCATGGGACGGATCTCCGTTGTTCTTTTATTTAGCCTGGGAAGTTCTCTGGAATCTTGGCCTTGCCGCGCGCTTCTTGCGGGCTGATGATGTTGCGCCGCACCAGGTCTGTCAGATTCTGGTCCAGCGTCTGCATGCCTACGGCGTTGCTGGTCTGAATCGTCGAATACATCTGCGCCACCTTGGCTTCGCGGATCAGGTTGCGAATGGCCGGGGTGCCGAGCATGATCTCGTGCGCCGCCACGCGGCCCTGGCCGTCCTTGGTCTTGCAAAGCGTTTGCGAAATCACCGCCTGCAATGATTCGGACAACATCGCCCGCACCATTTCCTTTTCGTCGGCCGGGAACACGTCAATGATACGGTCTATGGTTTTGGCCGCGCTGGAGGTGTGCAGCGTACCAAACACCAGGTGGCCGGTTTCGGCCGCCGTCATGGCCAGACGAATGGTTTCCAGGTCGCGCATTTCGCCCACCAGAATGGCGTCCGGATCTTCGCGCAGGGCGGACTTCAGCGCGGCGGCGAAGCTTAGCGTGTGCGGGCCGACTTCGCGCTGGTTGATCAGGCATTTCTTCGACTCGTGCACAAACTCAATTGGATCTTCGACCGTCAGCACGTGGGCGTATTCGGTTTCGTTCAGGTAGTTGACCATCGCCGCCAGCGTGGTCGACTTGCCCGAGCCGGTGGGGCCGGTCACCAGCACCAGGCCGCGCGGCTTGAGCGCCAATTCGCCAAAAATCTTCGGCGCGTTGAGCTGCTCCAGCGTCAGGATCTTCGAGGGAATGGTCCGCAGCACCGCACCCGCGCCACGGTTGTGGTTGAACGCGTTCACGCGAAAACGCGCCAGGCCTTCAATCTCGAAGGAGAAGTCGACTTCCAAAAACTCTTCGTAGTGCTTGCGCTGGCTGTCGCTCATGATGTCGTAGACCATGGCGTAGACAGTTTTATGGTCCAGCGGCTCGACATTGATGCGGCGCACATCACCGTGCACACGGATCATCGGCGGCAAGCCCGCAGACAGGTGTAAATCTGACGCTTTGTTCTTGACGCTGAAAGCGAGCAGTTGGGTTATATCCACGTATCCCTCGGTGATTTTGGTAGGCTTGGCTCATTATGACTACCATTGGTAACAAACTCCAAGGCGTGCGTGACGGGATCACGACAGCCTGCGCCGCCGCCGGGCGCCCCGCAGACTCGGTACGTCTGCTGGCCGTCTCCAAAACCTTTGGCCCGGATGACATCCGTGAAGCCCACGCTGCCGGCCAGACCGACTTTGGCGAAAACTACATCCAGGAAGCCCTGGAGAAAATCGCCGCCTTGCGCGACTTGCGCTTGGTGTGGCACTGCATTGGCCCGGTGCAGAGCAACAAAAGCCGGCTTGTGGCCGAACACTTCGATTGGCTGCACACCGTGGGCAGCCAGCGCCTGGCGCAGCGCCTGAGTGACCAGCGGCCGGCGGCGCTGGCGCCGTTGCAGGTGTGTGTACAGGTCAACATTGACGGTGGCGCCACCAAGGCCGGTGTGGCAGCGGAAGATACCTTGGCCTTGTGCCAGCAGATCGCAGGCTTGCCGCGTCTGCAACTGCGCGGTCTGATGACGATTCCTGAGCCGCATGACGATCCCGCCGCGCAACTCGCGGTGCACCAGCGCAGCAAAGCCTTGTTTGACGCGCTGGGCCGGGCCGAACGTGGCTCGCCTGGCTGGGAACGCTTCGACACGCTGTCCATGGGCATGACGGCCGATATGGGGGCGGCCATCCAGGCCGGGAGCACCATGGTGCGGGTGGGATCGGCGATTTTTGGCGGCCGCGCGCCGCAGCGCTAGCGGGAACCGGCTCGCACGTCGTCGAACGCGCTAGGGCGCGCTTACTGCGCCGGCACGATCACCGCCACGCGGCGGTTTTGCATGCGGCTGCCGGCGGTATTGTTGTCGGTGATGGGGCGCTCCGCCCCCCATCCCTTGATCTGCATCTCTGATTTGGGCAGGCCTTGTTGCACCAGGGCCAATGCCACCGCTTCGGCGCGCCGCAAGGACAGCGTCTGGTTGAACGCCGGTGTGCCGGTGTTGTCGGTGTGGCCTTCCACGCGCAGCAGCGTCACGTCCAGCTTGCGCAGGGCTTGGCCTATGCGTTCTGCCGTGGCCTGGCTTTCGGGGTCGAGCACATCCGAGGCGGTGTCGAACAGGATCTTGCCGGTAAAGGCATATTCCCAGCCATCGGCGGTTTGCACAAAACCCAGGCGCTTGAATTCCGCTTCACGGCTGGCTCTGACATCCTGGGGCACAGCCACCGGTGCGGTCTGGCAGCCGGGCAGGGTCAGTGCACCGACGCAAACACATACCGTGCTCAGCAGCGCACGTCGGCGAAGTGTGGGCAGATGGGGCAAGGGGATGGCGGCGTTCAACTCAGGTCCTCGAAATCAGTGGTGTCGGTAGTGGCGTTGTAGAGGTGGCGGCTGCCGCGCTGTTGCGACTTCACCCGGTACATGGCCAGGTCGGCCGCGCGCAACAAGGTTTCTATGGTTGCCCCATGGCTGGGGTAGACGGCGATGCCAATGCTCAGGGACGGCACGATGTGCTCACCCGGGCGCAGGCTCAGCGGCGTGTGCATGCTGTGCAGGATCTTGTCGGCGATACGTTCGGCGTCCTCGTCGTTTTGCAGCGGGCTGAGCAGCACCGCGAATTCATCACCACCCAGCCGCGCCACGAGATCGGTTTCGCGCAGCTGGGCCGTCACACGCTGCGCCACTTCCACCAGCAGGGCGTCGCCTGCGGCGTGGCCAAAGCGGTCGTTGATGGATTTGAAGTGGTCGTTGTCCAGGTACAGCACGCCGACGCGGGTGCCATTCGATTCGGCGTCCTGCAACAGGCGGTGGAGGCGGCGGCGGAAGTGGGCGCGGTTGGGCAAGCCGGTCAGGCTGTCGTGGTTGGCCTGGTGCGAAAGCGATTTGTTTTCCTGCCGCAACTGCGTTTGGTGGGCCTCGATTTCACTCAGCAGCGCATTGAAGTCCTCGCCGAGCTCGTGCAGCTCCAGAATCGGCGAAGCGGGTGCACGATGTGGTTGGCCCAGGGCCTTGCGGGCCGAATGCGTGACGTTCATCAAGGCTTTCACGGGCTGCATGATTTCGCGGCGCAGCCGGTCGGACAAATGGCGCACCGCCACAAAACACAGCGCCATACACACCAGCAGGCTGAGCAGACCTGCGGCGACAAACTGCAGCAAGCCCGCGCCGCCATCCCGCAGAGAGACCTGGGCGATGGTGCGGCCTTGGTAGACGATGGGCGCGGCACCGGGCTCTGGCAGCAGCCACGCTTGCAAGCTGGCCGCCAGGCGGGTCTGCAGGCTGGCGGCGGCGGGGCTGTAGCGCCCCAGTATTTCGCCGCTGGTGCTCAAGATGGTGGCGTTACCCAGGGACTCCTGCACACCTATCATCTGGAGCACTTCCCGGATGGCATCTTCGTCGCGGAACACCACCGCCGCTTCTGCGGTGTAGGCAATCGAGCGTGCCAGCAGGTCTTCGTTGTGTTTGGCGTAGCTGCGCAGTGCCAGGGTGGCGGCCAGGGTCAGGCACAGCGCGACACCTGCCATCGTCACCAAGGCCACGCGAAAGTGTGCCCGGCGCAGCACCGTGCGCAGGCTGACGCGTGTGTCGCTGCTGGCTTTGGAGGCCCGGCCGAAACTCACGACGTCCTCCCGCCGGGGCGCCGGCCCAGCCGCAGCACCTGCGGGTTGACGCGCACGCTGCTGCGGGCCACGGCGTCAATGTCGACTTCAAACTGCACGTGGTCCTGTGGTGAGATGTCCAGGTAGAACATGCTGCCGGTGGTGCAGGCAGGTGAGCGTTCACACAAGCTCAGCACCGGCTGACCGGAGATTTGCTCCAGAACTTTGCGCCAGGACAAAGCACTGTTGGCAGCCACAAACACGGCGTCGCAGCGCTGGCCGATGCCGATTTCGCTTGTCGGCTGCAGCATCTGCACTTTGCGTTCCCCAAGATCCGCCATGCTGGCGGCCAATAACTTGGCGGCTGGCGCATTGCTGCCCAGCACACAGAGCCGAATCGGGTTGGGGTCGCCGGGCCAGCGCACATAGCCCAGGATGCCGCGCACCGTCTCCAGAATGCCGGGCCGCTCCTGTGCGGCCAACTGCATGCCGGTTTCGTCGTTCTGTTGCGCCTGGGCGGCGCCGCACAAAGCAGCCAGGCACAAAGCCATGGCCGTCAGCCAACGCAGCAGTGTGCGGCGCGGGAGGACAATCACAGTGAGAGGATGGGCGGACAGGGGCAAGATAAAAGCGTGCATGTAGAGAGGGCAGCCGCGAATGGCTGGGGCCGTGATCCTGCATCCTTGAGATACAAAACGGGCGAAGCGATTATTCGGCTGACCTGTGAACTCTAACAGCCAAGTATTTGGCGAAATGCCGCATAAATCACCACCAAGCCTCTGGCTGCGCCAACTCGCAGCGCGCGCATGCGGCGCTACAACAAAGACAGCCGCGTGGAGTTCTTCACCTCTTCCATCACGGCATAAGTGCGTGTTTCGCGGATGCCGGGCAACTGCCACAACACCGTGCCGGCGAATTCGCGGTAGGCCGTCATATCGGCCATGCGCGTCTTCAGCAGGTAGTCGAAGCCACCCGCGACCATGTGGCACTCCATGATTTCGGGGTGTACCTGCACGGCAGCCTTGAAGGCATCGAACACATTCGGCGTGGTGCGGTCCAGCAAAACCTCGACAAACACCAACATGGCGGCGTCCAGCAACAAGGGGTTGAGCCGCGCCTCGTAGCCCAGGATGTAGCCGTCGCGCGTGAGGCGCTGGGTGCGTGCCAGCACGGCGGTGGGCGACAGCGCCACGGCTTCGGCCAGCTTGAGGTTGGAGATGCGGCCATCGCGCTGTAAAACATCGAGGATGCGCCGGTCCAGGCGATCGAGGGTTGTTGAATTTTCCGACATTAGTAGTGAATTATTCTGTTTGATCGGCAATTATGGATAAATATTCACCAGTGATATGGGCAACATTGCGTAATTGTAAAAGTTACTCCTTGAATTGCGAAAGCCGGAAAAAACCATGCGCCTCCCCATTCCCTACCGCCCCGAAGCCGACGTTGTGGCCCACCGCCTGAGCCAGTTGGCCAATAGCCTGAACTGGCCCGAGGCCACGGCCGTGGCCCGCCCCTGGGTGCAAGCCGTGCGCGACAACCCGCCGCCGTTCTGGGCCATGGAAAGCCTGCTGCGCGAGTACCCGATCTCCAGCGCCGAAGGCCTGGCCTTGATGCGCCTGGCCGAAGCCTTGCTGCGTGTGCCCGATACCGAAACCGCCATCGCCCTGACGGCCGACCAACTGGGCCGCGCCGAGTTTGACGGCAGCGACGGTGCCGATGGGCATGTGTTGGGCCGTTCCACCATGGCCAAACTCTCCGGCTCGGCCATCGCCCTGTCGAAGAAGTTCCTGCCCGGCACCGATGGTGAACAAGGCCTGATGACCCGCCTGGGCGCCAAGACCGTGGTGGCCGCCACCGTGCGCGCCGTGCAGTTGTTAGGCCACCAATTTGTGCTGGGCCAGACCATTGGTGCGGCCATGGACGAAGCCGATTCGGCGCGCAAGAAGATCAAGCAATTACGCTTCAGCTACGACATGCTGGGCGAGGGCGCGCGCACCACCGCCGACGCCGCGCGTTACCTGCGCAGCTACCAACAAGCGATTGAAGCCATTGCCAAACGTGCCGTCCTCGGCGTGGCCACCGAGCAGAACGACGGCATTTCCATCAAGCTCAGTGCCTTGCACCCGCGTTATGAAGACGCGCAAAAAGCGCGTGTGATGGCCGAGTTGGTGCCCCAGGTGTGGGGTTTGTGTGAACAGGCGGCCCGCGCCAACATCAACCTGACGATTGATGCCGAAGAGGTGGACCGGCTGGAGCTGTCGCTGGACATCTTCGAAGCGCTGGCCGCCAAGATTGCGCAGCACCACCCGCAGTGGGGCGGCTTTGGCCTGGCCATGCAGGCCTACCAAACACGTGCGCTGGAACTCATACAGGAAGTGGCCGCCATTGGCCGCAAATACAAGCTGCGCCTGATGTGCCGGCTGGTGAAGGGCGCGTATTGGGATTCCGAAATCAAGCGTGCGCAGGAGCAGGGCCTGCCCTACTACCCGGTCTACACCCACAAGCACCACACCGATGTGTCCTACCTGGCTTGTGCGCAAGCCATGCTGGATGCGGCCGACACCATCTACTCGCAGTTCGCCACACACAACGCCGCCACCATCGCCGCCATCCTGCACATGGCCGCACGCAGCGGCGCCAAGTTTGAACTGCAGCGCCTGCACGGCATGGGCGAAGGTGTTTACCGCGAAGTGCTGAAGAACCCGCTGATCCACTGCCGCGTCTACGCCCCCGTGGGCGCGCACCGCGACCTGCTGGCCTACCTGGTGCGCCGCCTGCTGGAGAACGGCGCCAACTCGTCGTTTGTGCACCAGTTGGCCGACGAATCGGTGGGCATGGACGAGATCCTGGTGTCGCCGCTGCGCCTGGAGCCGCAATCCTCTCTGCCCTTGCCTAAAGACCTGTTCATCGCCGCATCGGCCAGCGGCCTGTGTGCGCCGCGCCGCAACAGCAGTGGTTTGGATTTGACGGTGGAGCCCATGTTCGCCCCGCTGCGTGCCGCGGCCGATGCGGTAGCCGTGCCTTTTATTCCAGAGTTTGATGTCAAAAACGCCTCTGCGGCTTATGCAGCGAGCGCCGCCAGCTACAAAGTTTGGAGTGCCAAGCCGGTAGAGGAACGCGCCGCCAGCCTGCGCCAAGCCGCCGACGCACTCGAAGCGCAACTGCCCCAGTTCTGCGCGTTGCTGGTCAAGGAAGCCTTCAAGACCTGGGGCGACGCGGTGTCTGAGGTGCGCGAGGCGGTGGACTTCATGCGTTATTACGCCGACGAAGCCACACGCATCATGGCGCCCGTGGCGTTGCCTGGCCCCACGGGTGAAACCAACGAGTTGCGCCTGACCGCGCGTGGCGTGTGGGTGTGTATCAGCCCGTGGAACTTCCCGCTGGCCATCTTCATGGGCCAGGTGGCCGCAGCCCTGGCCACCGGCAACACCGTGTTGGCCAAGCCTGCCGAACAAACGCCAGCAGTCGCTGCCGCCGCTGTGCAATTGCTGCATGCCGCCGGTGTGCCAGAAGCGGCGGTGCAACTGCTGCACGGCCCCGGTGAAACCGTGGGCGCGGCCTTGGTTGCGCTGCCCGGCATCGCCGGTGTGGTGTTCACCGGCTCCACGCCGGTGGCGCGCCACATCAACCGTGCACTCGCCGCCAAGGATGGCCCCATCGTGCCGCTGATCGCCGAAACCGGTGGCATCAACGCCATGCTGGTCGACTCGACCGCGCTGCCCGAGCAAGTGGTCGACGCCGTGGTGCAGTCCGCCTTCCGCAGCGCCGGCCAACGCTGCTCGGCGCTGCGCCTGTTGTGCCTGCACGAAGAGATTGCCGATGGCGTGATCGAGATGATCCAGGGCGCCGCCCAAGCCTTGGTGGTGGGCAACCCGGCAGAGTTGGCCACCGATGTGGGCCCGGTGATCGACAAAGAGGCGTTCGACAACATCCAGAACCACATCCAGCGCCTGAAGACCAGCGCCAAGGTGGTGGTGGCGCCGAACGAGCAGCCGCAAGTGATGAAGCACCTGATCGCGCCGCACGCGTTCGAGCTGCAAGGCGTTGAGCAAGTGCGCCAGGAAATCTTTGGCCCGGTGCTGCACATCGTGCGCTGGAGTGGTGATGCGCAGCAGGTCATAGAGCAGGTCAATACGCTGGGTTACGGCCTCACGCTGGGCATCCAGACCCGCATAGACTCGCGCGCCCAGGCCCTGGCATCCCATGCCCACACCGGCAACATCTATGTCAACCGCAACATCATTGGCGCGGTGGTGGGGGTGCAGCCGTTTGGTGGCGAAGGCCTGAGCGGCACCGGGCCCAAGGCCGGCGGCCCGCACTACCTGTTCCGCTTCTGCGCGGAGAAGACGGTGACGGTGAACACCACGGCGGCGGGCGGCAATGCGGCCTTGTTGGCGGCCATGCCCTAAGCTGGCCCGGCACCGAGGGCTGGGCCTTCGCCAGCTTGCAGGTTCCTAGGCCAGATGGCTTTGGAACACCTGTGCCAGCTTGGCGCGCTGCGCCTCGGTGAGGGCGGCAAACGGCGCCCGGCAGGGGCCGCAGTCCAGGCCTTGCAGCTGCAGTATGGCCTTGGTGCCGGGGAACACCCCGACATCAATCAACACATCTATCACCGCATTGGCCCGCGTCTGCAGCGCCCGCGCCTGGTCGAGTTGACCGGCGCGCACGGCGTTCCACATTTGCACAAATAACTTGCCCATGAAGTTGTAGGTCGTGCCTATGCCGCCGTCGGCGCCCATGGCCACACCGCCGACAAACATCTCGTCAAAACCGTTGTAGACCACGGCATGCGGCGCAGCGGTCTTGAGGCGCTCCAGTTGGTAGAGGTTTTGCGAGGTGTGTTTGACGCCGATGATCTTGGGATGCTCCAGCAGCGTCAGCAAATCCTTGGTGGACAGCGGCCGGGCCGACTTGGCCGGGAAGTTGTAGACGATGAGTGGCAGCGGCGTGGCATCGGCCAGGGCGCGGTAGTGGGCCAGCACTTCGGCGGCGGAGAAGTCGTAATAAAACGGCGGGATGGCCGAGATCGCGTCATAACCCGCATCGGCCGCCGCATGCGCCAGACCTATGGCCTCGTGTGTGGCGATGGCGCCCACATGGGCGATGAGTTTGGCGCGTCCCTTGTTGGCGCGCGCAAAAGCGGCGAGCACGGCCTGGCGTTCCGCAGGTGACTGCAAAAACGCCTCGCCGGTGCTGCCGCCCACATAGAAGCCGTGGAGGCCTTGGGCGATCTGTGCATCGGCCAGGGCGGGTAGCAGGTCCAGGTTCAGCGTGCCGTCGGCATGCAGCGGCGTGATCAGCGCCGAGAAGACGCCGGCGAGTGGATGGTTTGGCATGGTTGATCTACTTTGAAGCGCTGAGAACCTGCGGCAACCACAGCGTGAGCGGCGGCCACAACGAGATGGCGAGCAACACCACCAGCAGCGGAATAAGCCACGGCAGAATCGCGCGCGACATGGTCTCGAAGCTGATGTTGGCGATACGTGTCACCACAAACAGCACCACGCCAATCGGCGGGTGTATGGTGCCCAGGATCAGGTTCAACACCATGATCACGCCGAACTGTGCCGGGTCTATGCCGTAGGCCACGGCGGCCGGCACCAGAATCGGGATCAGGATCAGCATCGCGGCCAGCGCTTCCATGAAACAGCCAACGATCAGCATCAGCACATTGGCCATCAGCAGGAAAGCGATAGGGCTGGAGATGGTGGCGACGATCAGCGGGCTCAGCGTTTGTGGCATGCGCGAGATCGACATGCACCAGCCCAGCGCGCTGGCGGCCATCACCAGCACCAACACCAGGCCCGTGGTTTCGGCGGTCTCGATGAGGATGGGGCCTAGCTGCTTGACCTCCAGTGTGCGGTACACCACAAAGCCCAGGAACAATGCGTACAGGCAGGCCACGGCTGCGGCTTCGGTGGGCGTGACCAGGCCGCTGAACATGCCGCCCAAAATCACCACGGGCGTCATCAGTGCGAAGAAGCCGTTGAGGAAGGTGCGGCCGATGTTGCGGAAGCCGCCAAACGGTTTGCGTGCCATGCCTTGTTTGCGCGCAAAGTAGGCCACCATCAGCATCAGCGACAAGCCCATCAAGATGCCGGGAATCACCCCCGCGATGAACAGCTTGCCAATCGACACGTCAGCCGTCACGCCGTAGATCACCATGGGCAGCGACGGTGGAATGATGGGGCCTATGGTGGCCGCAGCGGCGGTGATGGCGGCAGCGGTTTCGGGCTTGTAGCCGGCCTTTTTCATGGCGCGGATCTCAATCGCACCCGAGCCCGCGGCATCGGCCACGGCCGAGCCCACCATGCCGGCGAAGATCATGCTGGTGAGCACACTGGCGTGGGCATAACCGCCGCGCACCCAGCCGATCACGGCGCTGGCGAATTCGACAATGCGGTCGGTCAAACGCGCGGCGCCCAGGATGTTGCCCATCAGGATGAACAAGGGCGCGGCAATGATGGGGAACGAATTCACCGAGCCGGCCATCTTCTGCGGCAACACGGTGACGGGCATGCCGCCCAGCCATAAAAACACCAGCGCGGCCAAGCCCATCGAGACAAACAGCGGCAAGCCCATCAGAATGCTGGCGAGCCAGCCGCCGGAGATCTTCAGCATCAGGCCTATCATGGCGTGGCTCCTTGTGCGCCGGGCTCGGGCGCGGGCACGATGGGCGCGGGCCGTTGCACGCGTTGCCACTGCTGCCACAGTTCAGCCACGGCCTGGCACAAGGTCAGCAGGCCAGCCGGCACCAAGGGTGCGTACATCCAGGCGTTGGACAACGGCAGGGCCAGGGCTTCAATGTCGGCATTGGTGTGCACCAGGTGCACGCTGTACCAGGCGATCACGCCGCCAAAAATCGCCAATGCGATTTGGATGGCGGCTTCGGTCCAGCGCCAGGCCTGGTCGGGCAGTTTGTCCTGGAAGAAGCGGATGCGGATGTGTGCGCGTTTGCGTGTGGCCAGCATCCAGCCCAGGCAAGACAGCCAGATCATCAGGAAGCAACTGCCTTCATCGGTCCAGCTCAGCGGGTGGCCTATGGCGCGTGTCACCACACCGGCGGTAACGGTGCAGAGCATCGCCACCACCAGCGCGCTGGCGAACACGGCCAAAAAGCTGTCGAATAACTTCAAAGCCTTCATCACGGTCCTACAAGGCTTGCAGCGATTCAAACGTGCCCTTGCCCCATTTGTCGGCAAACAGCTTGGGTACAGTGTCCAGCACCGGCTTGCGCCAGGCCGCGAGGTCGGGCTCGATGATGGTCATGCCACCGGCCTTGAAGGTGCCCACCAGGCCGGCCTCCTGGCTCAGCAGCTCTTTGTCCTGCCAGGCGGCGCCGCTGGCAAAGGCGGCTTGCATGAGGTCGCGGTCGGCGGCGGGCAGGCCTTTCCAGAAGGCTTCGTTCACGATCACCATGCGCGGCGTGATGATGTGTTCGGTCAGCACCAGGTACTTCTGCACTTCAAAAAACTTGCCGCTCTGTATGGTGGGCAGAGGGTTCTCCTGACCATCAATCGCCCCTTGGCTCAACGCCAGGTACAGCTCGCCAAACGCAATCGGGGTGGCACGTGCACCCCAGGCCTCGGCCATGGCGCGGAAGGTGTCGACCGGCGGCACACGCAGCTTGAATCCCGCCATGTCGGCCGGCGTGCGCACGGCCTTGGTGCCGGTGGTGAGGTGGCGTTTGCCGTAGTAGGTCATGTTGAGCATGCGCATGCCACGCTTGGCCACCAGGTCGGTGTTGAGCTTGGCAAACAGCGGTGTGCTCGGGGCCTTGGCCATGTGGGCGGCGTCGCGCCAGAGGTAGGGCGCCTCGACCACCGACAGCTGCGGCAAGAACGCGCCGAGTGCGCCCGCGCCGTCGGTGGTGAGCTGCAGCGCACCCGCCGACACGGCCTCTATCATGTCCTTGCCCGAGCCGAGCTGGCTGTTCGGGAACAGTTGCACGTCGATGCGGCCGCCCGATTTTTCTTTCACCTCTTTGGCCACGCGTTCGGCCATTTGCACCTGCGGGTGTGATGCCGCGAGCGACTCACCCCAGCGCACAGCCAACGGCTGCGCGCGCAGCAGCGTGGGGCTGGCCAGGCCGGCCGCGATGGCCGAACCAGTGGTGAGGAAACGTCTTCTGTTTTCGTTTTTCATTGTCTCCACCTTTTCCAAAATGACCGGACCGGCGTCCGGCAGAACTACAGGGAATGCATGTGATTTATGACTAACATGTCAGTTGCTATGGCGAAGGAATTGTGCTGTGAATGCCTTTCTTGTGGCTGAGTGGAAACCCGTGGCCGGCCGCGCCGCCGACCCATGGGTCGCTGCCGATGTGGCAATGCCTTTGCTCCTCAAAATGGAGCTAAATGCGCTTTTTTAATGTGCCTGAAAGCCATTTTTGATAGATGAGTTTCATGTGGTGTTGTTGTGCCCGCCAAGCGTGCATCGCATCGGCTTGAAGCACCGCGCCCAGGCAACACACGCAGCGAGCGGTGTGGTTTGACACCGCCTGAGCTGCGTTTCATCCCACTCAAGTTTTGTTTCGTCGCAATCCGCTGGTGCTGCGGCGCGCGGCTGGGCAAAGTGCCAGCCAGTCACGGCCTTCGTCGCCTTTCAGCGATGCCCACACGGAGCACTTCTATCATGCAACTTACACCCCTGATCGCCGTCCACATGACGGCTGCGCTGCTGGCGCTGGTCACCGGTCCCGTCGCCTTGTGGGCGCGCAAAGGGCGTACACAGCGCACACGGCTGCACCGCGCGTTTGGTTATGCCTGGGTGGCGTTTATGTTGCTCACGGCTTTGTCGGCCCTGCTCATCCGCGACCATCGTTTGCCGAATGTGGCGGGTTTCACGCCGATCCACCTGCTCATCCCGCTGACGCTGGGGGCTTTGTTCCTGGCGCTGCGTGCGCTGGTGCGCGGCCAGGTGCAGCAGCACCGCCAGACCATGCAACGTTTGTATTTCAGTGCGTGTGTGGTCACTGGCATGTTCACGCTGTGGCCCAGTCGGCTGTTGGGCCAATGGCTTTGGCACGACGCACTGGGCTGGTGGTGATCCATGGGCGGCCAACACGTTGCAAAATCCATGTCTGTTCAGCCTATGCACACCTTCAACCTCCACACTCTTGCCGCGACGCTGCGCCGACATGGGCCCAAGTTGGCCGCCATGCTGGGCCTGAACACCTTGGTGGCCGTGGGCATCACCCTCGTCGGGGCGCAGGGGTTTGGTGTGAACTGGGTGTTTGCGCAATGTATAGGCCTCAGCATCTGGGCACTGACCGAACCGCTGTGCCGTCTGTGGGTGCGTGCACTTGAAACCCAATGGCCGCGCCTGCTGCTGGTCGTGCCGCTGGGCGCGTTGTGTGGCTATGTGGTGGGCGGCCTGCTGGCCGCATGGTGCCTGGGCCTGCCGTGGAATGCGGGCTGGAGCGGGCTGGAGCGCCATTGGCATTACCTGCTGCTGAGCTTGTTGGCCGCCGCCGGCTGCACCTACTTTTTTGTCAGCCGCACGCTGCTGCAGCAAACGCGCGAGCGCCACACGGCGGCGCAGTTGCATCTGGCCCAGGCGCAACTGCAGTTGTTGCAGGCGCAGTTGGAACCACACATGTTGTTCAACACCCTGGCCAACCTGCGTGTGTTGATCACGCTTGATCCGGCGCGCGCCACGGCCATGCTCGACCGTCTGGTGGACTTTTTGCGCGCCACCCTCAGCGCGTCGCGCCAGACCATGCACCCCTTGAGCGCAGAGTTTGCGCGCCTGCAAGACTATCTGGCACTGATGGCTGTGCGTATGGGGCCGCGCCTGGGCATCACCTTGGAATTGCCCGATGCGTTGGCCCACGTGCCTGTGCCCAGCCTGCTGTTGCAGCCCCTGGTGGAAAACAGCATTCGCCACGGACTGGAACGCAAGCTGGAGGGCGGGCACATCACGGTGCGTGCGCAGCGCGCGGCCGGCCAGGTGGTGTTGACCGTGGCCGACACGGGCGTGGGTTGGCCGGCCGGGCAGCCTGGCGCCGAGGGTGGGGGGAGTGGCTTTGGCCTGGCGCAGGTGCGCGCCCAACTGGCGGCCGCTTTTGGTGAGCAGGCCATGCTGCAGATCGTGACACCGGTCAGCGGCGGTGTCAGCGTGAACATGACCATTCCGTATCCGACGTCTATCGTTGCACAGACCTGAACCATGCCCATCACGGCCCTTATCGCGGACGACGAACCCCTGCTGGCCCAGGCCCTGCATGCCTTGCTGACCGAGGCCTGGCCGGATTTGCAGGTGCTGGCAACCGTGGGTGACGGCGCCAGTGCGCTGGCCTGCGCGCTGCAGAGTACGCCCGATGTGTTGTTCCTGGACATTCGCATGCCCGGCATGGACGGCTTGGAAGCGGCTGCGGCCTTGGTGGATGTATGGCCGGCGAGCAAGCCGTTTCCCGCGTTGGTGTTTGTCACGGCCTACGACCAATATGCGGTGCAGGCCTTCGAGACCCAGGCCGTGGACTATCTGCTCAAGCCGGTGCAGCCCGAGCGCCTGCGCAAGACGGTGGCCAGGCTGCAGTCCCTGGGGTTGGGCCAAAGTGGCGCACAGGGTATGGCCACGGACGAAATGCGCTGGGCGCAGTTGGGTGGTTTACACGACCTGCTGGCGCATGTGGTGGGTGCACATACTCGCGGCGCGCTGCCCAGATTGCAGTTCATTGCCGCCAGCCTGGGCAACCAGGTGCACATGGTTCCGGTGGCCGAGGTGGTTTATTTCGAGGCCGCGGACAAGTATGTGCGTGTGGTGACCGAAATGCGCGAGTACACCATCCGTACACCGTTAAAGGACTTGCTGCCCCAGCTCGACACACAAAGCTTCTGGCAGATACACCGCGGTACGGTGGTCCGCGCGCAGGCGGTGGCGAGTGTGCTGCGCGACGAGTCGGGCAAGCTGCAGGCTTTGTTGCATGGGCGTACCGAGCGGCTGGCGGTGAGCCGCCTGTACGCGCACCTCTTCAGGGCGATGTAAGAGCCAGTTCAGAATCTATTGGGGTCTCTCAATAGAGGGTGAACAGGCTCTCGGTCGCCCCGGCCTGAAGCCTTACTTGGCGGCGATGATGCCGATTTCGACCGTGAATTCGGCCAGGGCCAGCTTGGGGCTCATCACCGTGGCGCGTGCGGGCGTGGCGCCGGGCACAACCCAGGCTTCCCAGGCGCGGTTCATGTCGGCAAAGCTGGCCATGTCGGTCAGCCAGATGGTGGCGCTCAGCAGCTTGGACTTGTCGGTGCCGGCGGCGGCCAGCAATGCGTCGATCTTGGCCAGCACCTGTTGGGTTTGGCCAAAGGTATCGGCGGTGGTGCCGGGTTCGGCGCATTGACCGGCCAGGTACACCGTGTCACCGTGGATCACGGCTTGGGACATGCGCGGGCCGGGCTGTATGCGTTGAATGGACATGAAGACTCCTGAACAAAGGGAAGGGGTTGAAAAAGGCTTAGCCGCCAATGATACGGCGCGCCGTAGCGCTGGCGGCCGCGTAGGCCTGCATCAAGAATCTTTATGTCACATCAGCTTGTTTGCTCAGGCCATCGAGGCACAGGCGTGCGGCGGCCAGATCTTCGAGTGCCGCGCCTACTGACTTGAAAACCGTGATGGCGCCGGGGGCGCGTGCTGCTGCCTGGTTGGCGCGGCATAGCTCGGCCAGCTCACCGACGATCTGCTCGCGCCGCAGCGCGCCCGAGTCCAGTGCCTGCACGATGTCGCCCGCCTCGGACAGGGCGCCAGCCAAGGTATCGCACCACACGGCGCTGGCACGGGCCATCAGCGTGTCATCGGCTTCGCGCATCTGGGGGGTGAAGGCACCGACCAGGTCCACATGGGTGCCGGGCCTCAGCCAATCGCCGTACAGCAAGGCCGTGGGTGAAAGGGTGGCGCAACTGACGATGTCGGCCTGCGCGCAGGCTTGGCGCAGATCAGGCACCGCCTCGGCATGCAGGCCTTGCGCACACAGCGCCTGTGCGCTGGCTTGGGCCTTTTCCGGTGCGCGGCCCCATACCAGTACCCGCTCTATGGGGCGCACCTGGGCATGCGCCAAAGGCAGGACTTGCGCGAGGCGGCCGCTGCCCACCATCAACAGGGTGCGGCTGTCCGTCCGCGAGAGATAACGGCTGGCCAGGGCCGATGCGGCCGCCGTGCGGCGGGCGGTGAGTTCGCCGGCATCGAGCACCGCCTGCGGCCGGCCGCTGAGCGCATCCATCAGCACGTACAGGCCGTGGATCGACGGCAACTGCCGCGTATGGTTGTCCGGATAGACGCTGACCAGCTTCACGCCCACGCCCAGTGCGGGGCTCCATGCCGGCATGCTCAGCAGCACAGGGGTCTGTGTTGGCCCCAGGCCGTGCATGTGGTGGTGGCTGCGCACCGGGGTGGTCAGGTCGGTTGCGGCAAATGCCTGTTGCAAAGCCTGCAGCAGGGCCGGCCAGGGCAGATGGCGTGCTACGCTGTTGGCATCGATGTAGCGCAGGGCCGATGCGGCGGAGTTGGCGGTATAGGCGGGATTGGCGGCGTTGTGCATGGTGGCCAGTGTGCCGCAGGCCTGGCGCGGCTGGTCCGCGCGTCAACCCTCAGTCTGTGGCGCCGCGTGTGCGTTCGCTGCGCAGCATGGTCAGGCCGGATCCTACGAGCAGCGCAATGCCGACCCAGGCCAGCAAATTGGGCACATCGCCCCATACGCCAAAACCCAGCAGCACGGCAAACAGCAGCGAGCTGTAGCGAAACGGCGCCACCAGCGACACCTCGCCATGGCGCATGCCGTAGATGATCAGAAAGTTGCCAATCACCAGGAACAGCGAGGCCAGGCCCAGCGTGCCCAGCTGTTGCCAGGTAAAGGGCGCCCAGCCCTGAACGATAGACAACAGCCCCGAGACCAAGGTGACGCCGAGTGCGCTGGCCAGCGTGATCAGGATGCCCGGCACCGTGGACGGGATGCGCCGCGTCAGCAAGTCGCGGGCGGCATGGAATACGGTGGCCACCAGGCACAGAATCGCAAAACTGTTGAAGCCGTTGGCGCGCGGCTGTATCACCAGCAACACGCCGGTAAAGCCCGCACCAATGGCGAACCAGCGCAGCGCGTTGACTTTCTCACGCATGAACCACGCCGCAAAAATGGTGATGAACAAGGGTGCGGCCATGTTGATGGCGGTGGCGTTGCCTATCGGCAGGTGGAACAGCGAGGTCAGGTACAGCATGGTGCCCGTGGTCTCGGAGGTCGTGCGAATCACCACCCAGCGGTGGGCGATCTCGCGGATGCGGCCCAGTTCGCCCATGGCGTAGGCCGCGCACAACACGATCAAACAAGCCGTGGTGCCGCGCATGAAGATCAACTGCGCCGCGGGTAACGACTGGCTGGTGTACTTCACCATGGCATCGTTGGTCACAAACGCGGCCATGGCCGTCAGGATGGCCAGGATGCTGCGCCGGTTGGCTTGACGTCGCTGCTGGTCGGCACTGGTCTGTGGGGAAGGGGCTGTGGGCAACGAGGCTGAATCGGACATGGCGTGGCCGACAAGTCCAACCGCAGGGCGGCGCTGGCTGGCCGGGCGGGAAGGGGATGGCGGCAAATAAGGGCGAACCATTATTGTGCCGCTTTGGTGCATGCCGCGGTCTGCGTATAAACCGCAGTTTCTGATATGAAAAATGGCTTTGATGTATGTTTGGCAAGCGTGGATAGCTATCTAATTAGTAGTATTTTTATCTTGCCGCTTGATTTTGCGGCCGGGCGATGGCCCACAACGCGGCGGCCATCAACAACACGCCCGCGATTTGCAGGGCCGAGAGTGTGCGGCCATACACCAGGCCATCCACCACCACGGCCGTGAGCGGGTAGACAAACTGCAGCACCGCAATCTTGCCTATGGCCAGCCGTGCCATGCCGGCAAACAGGATGGCATAGGCCAGGCCGGTGTGGATCACACCCAGGCCCGCGAGCCAGGCCCAGGCCTGTGGCTGCTGCGGCCAGCCAAAAACAAACGGCACCCAGGCCAGCACCACCACACCCACCAGGCACTGCCACCACGCCAGGGCGAACGAACTGGTGCCGTTTGAGGACTTGGCCGACTTGGCGATCAAGGTCACGGCCGCGTAGCTGAGCGAGCCGCCAAGGCACATCACCAAGCCTATGAGGTAGCCATTGCCGGCACTGTGCAGCCAGTCGGTGTTGCTCAGCAAGCCGGTGGTCAAGGTCAGCCCACACAGCGCCACCAGCGTGGCGACCCATTGGTGTGGCGCCACCTTTTCACGCAGCAACCACGCGCCCAGCAGCATCACCCAAATGGGCTGGATGTGGAACACCACGGTGGCCACGCCTATGGACGTGCGTGTGATGGCGGCGAAAAACAGCGCCCAGTTAAAAATCATCAGCGCACCGCTGGTCATGGCGATACACAACACCCGGCCTTGCAGGCGCAGCTCTTTTAAGCGCCCGGTGGCGGCGCCCCAGGCCAGCAGCGCCAAGCCGCCAAACAAGCAGCGAAACCACACCGTGACCAAGGGGTGTTGTCCGGCCTCTTCGACAAACACACCCAGCGTGCCGAGCAGGATGCCGCCGGCGATCAGCAGCCATTGGCCTTGGCGTTCACGGGTATTGATTGCAGCGTTGTGTGCTAGCAGCGGGAGCTTGGTTTCGATGTGCATGCTGCGATGCTCCACGCTGCGCCGATTTGTGTAAAACGGATAATTCAAAGCACTATTATTCGATTAACGAATTCAAAGAGCCCTCCAGCTGTGAACTACCCCGACTTTCAAATCGATTGGTTGCGCGCCTTTGTGGCGACCGTGGACGCGGGCTCGCTGTCGGGCGCGGCGCCGCTGGTGCACCGCTCGCAGTCGGCGGTGAGTATGCAGATCAAAAAGCTGGAAGCGGCGCTGGGCCGCACCGTGTTGCTGCGCGGCCCGCGGCAGATGGAGCTGACACCGGCTGGTGCCGAGCTGTTGGCCTATGCGCGGCGCATGCTGGCGCTGCAGGCCGAAACGCAGACGGCGCTGTTTGGCCCGCGCCTGGAAGGGCGGGTGCGCCTGGGGGTGCCCGACGACTACGCCGCCACCTACCTCACGCCGGTGCTGCGCAGCTTTGCCAGCCGCCACATGGGTGTGGAGATTGACCTCACGTGTGAGCAGTCGACCGCGTTGATTCCGCGTGTGCTCAAGGGTGAGCTGGATGTGGCGCTGGTCTCGCGCGACAAGGCGCAACGCGGGCGTTTGTTGTTTCAGGAGCCGCTGGTGTGGGTGGCGGCCGCACAGTACGAAGCCTGGCGGCGCGACCCCTTGCCAATTGCCGTGTACGAGGCCGGCAGCATGGCGCGCAGCGCCACGCTGTCGGCGCTGAGCGCCAAGGGGCGCGCCTACCGCATCGTCTATCACAGCTCCAGTCTGGCGGGGCAGTTGGCGGCCGTGGAAAGTGGCTTGGCGATTGCGGTGCTGACACGCTGCAGTGTGCCGGCGGGCTTGCAGATTTTGCAGAACCTGCCGACCGAATACGACTTGCCAACACTAGGCGCCATGGAGGTGACGGTGATGCGCAGCAAGGCTTCGTTGCGTTCACCCGCGGTGGACGCCATCTACGAACAGATGGTGCAGACCCTGGCCAGAAATTAGCGCCGGCTCAGCTCTCGGCCGCTGTTGCCATGCGGTGTGGCATCAGGTGCTCACGCGGCGCCTCGCCGCCCCAGAGGCGTTGCAGCAAGTCGACGATTTTTGGCCCGAAATCGCGGTGTGGAATTTGCACCGACGTGAGCCAGGGCGCCAGCCAGGCATTGATGGGGTTGCCGTCAATGCCCACCAGTTCGCAGTCTTGCGGCACGGCCACGCCACACTCGCGCGCCAGGCGGTGCACGCCGTAGGCCACCTGGTCGCTGATACACATGGCGCCGCGTGGCCAGTTCTGTGTGCCCGCAAAATGCGCCGCCGCCGCGTAGCCGATTTCCAGGTGCGAGATGCCGGGGCCAGCGGCTTTGATGATGCGCTCGGCGGGAATGCCGCGCGCCAGCATGCGGTCACAAAAGCCCTTGACGCGTTCACGCGTGGTCGACGATTCGCGTGAAGGGAACACCACGGCGGGTTGTTCTATGCCGCGGGCGAGCAGGTAGTCGGCCGCGTCCGCTCCGGCGGCGAGGTTGTTCGGCCCGACAAAGGCGCAGTCGCCAAACGGGCTGCGGCGGCTGACAAACACAATCGGTGCGCCGCGCGCCACAAAGTCGCGTAAGCCGGGGCTGGCTTGCCCGGCGACCACCACATAGCCTTGCACCACCTGTGAACGCATGGCGTTGAGGTAGTCGTCCTGCAGGTCGGGGCGGTCGTGGGTGTCGCACAGGATCATCACGTAGCCGGCTTCGCGCAATGCGGCCTCGGTGGACGCTGCAATGGTGGCCATCACCGGGTTGTCGAGGTTGGCGGCCAGCATGGCGACCAGGCGGCTTTCGCGGTTGCGCAGGGCGCGGCCGAGTTGGTTGGGGTGGTAGCCAACCTTGGTGATGGCGGCGCGCACACGCTCCAGCGTTTCGGGCGAGGCGCGCTTGGTTTCACCGTTGACGATGCGCGAGACCGTGGCGATGGAGACGCCCGCCTCAGCGGCCACCGTGGCGAGTGAGACCGGTCCTATGCCGTTGCCCTTGCGATGTGCGTCCGTCATGTTGCGCTTGTCTCCCCGGGTGCGGTTGCAGGCCAGTACCGCGGGCGGTGTCTGGTCCATTTTTTTGATTGTTTGTACGCTGGATTGTCGCAGTGCATGGGTCTAGCCCGGGCGCGGCAAGCGACGCGATTGGCCTTACAAAAGTACAGTTTAGAAAATCTTTGACAGTTTTGGCAAACGTTTGCCATAATATTTGCACGGTAACGATAACGCGGTGAAAACACGCGTCGTTCCCGAGTGGTGTGCGGCTTTGCCGCGCGCCGCGCAGGAGACAGCGAGAGCGTCGACACGTTCTTCAACATCAAACCGGATTGGCTTCGAACCGTCTGCCAGGCATGACGATCCGCGAAGCTGGCAAACGGAGGAGCACATGGTCCATACACATCACAGGCACAAGGCCTTCTCGGCATGGCACGCGCAGCTTTTATGTTGCCGCAGCGATGTTTTGAGATCAAACTGATTCCGCGCACGTCCAGGCCCCACCCCTGCGGTGGTATTGGCCCGCGGGCTGCTTCTCCGTCCTGATCACCCGCCTGTACGCATGGTCTGCCGACCACGCATCCCTAAGAAAGAAGGAAGACAAATGAAGATCCAATCCACCCTCGTGAACAGCGCTGTTGGCGCTGGTTTGCTGTGCCTGGCCACGGCCGCCATGGCCGACATCCGCGTGATGTGTTACCAGGACGGCAACGAGTGCGACGTGACCGCTGACCTGATCAAGCGCTACGAGGCGCAGCACCCTGGCAACAAGGTCATCCTCGACACCGTGCCCTACAAAACGGTGGTGGAGCAGTTGCCGATTCAACTGGCTGCGGGCCAGGGCCCGGACATTGCACGTGTGGCCGAAATCGGTGGTCTGTCGAAGAACTACATCGACATCAGCGGCTACGTCAAAGACAAAAAATACTGGGAAGACAACTTCGGCAGCACCCTGCCATGGATGCGCAACAAGGCCGGCGACAAGGGCATTTACGGCGTGATGTCGCAACTCACCATGACCGGTCCGTTCGTCAACAAGACGCTGTTTGAACAAGCCAAGATCCCGCTGCCAGGCCCCAAGGCGACGTGGGACGAGTGGGCAGACGCCGCACGCAAAGTGGCCAAGGCCACACAAACCCCATCGGCCATGGCCTGGGACCGTTCGGGCCACCGTTTTGGCGGCCCTGCCGTGAGTTACGGTGCGAAGATTTTTGACGCCAAGGGCAACCTGGTGGTGGACGATGGCTACAAGGCCGCGGTGAGCAAGTTTGTCGGCTGGCACAAAGACGGCACCATGCTGAAGGACGTGTGGGGCGGCTCGGGCGGCTCCAGCTACGCCGACACCGTGGGCGAATTCAAGAACGGCCGCGTGGTGATGATCTTGTCGGGCTCGTGGCAGATCAACCGCATGCAAAAGGAAATCGGCAACGCGTTCGACTGGGTGGCCGTGCCCAACCCATGCGGCCCGGCGGCTTGCTCCGGCATGCCCGGCGGCGCGGCCTGGGTGGCGTTGAAGACCACCAAGTCGCCCAAGGAGGTGGGCCAGTTCCTCGACTTCATGGCACAAGAAGCCAACGTGGCTGAGTTCGCCTCGCGCACCAACAACATTCCGGCACACGCCGGTGTGGCCAAAAAGGGCGTGACCTACCCCACGGCTGGCCCTGCTGCCCAGGCTGCGCTGGGTGTGTTCACCAGCGGCACTGCTACGCTGGCGCCTGCGGCCTACGCGCTGCAAGGCTACAAGTACAACCGCGCTTTGATGCTGCCAACGGTGACACGTGTGACCCAGGCCATCGTGGGTGAGATCAGTGTGGACGAGGCCGTCAACAAGATTGGCACCGACATGGCCGAGGCCGTGAAGCAAGCCGAGAAGTAAGCACACCCCCAGTCTTCGCGCACTGTGTGTCGCTGCGCCAACCCCCTTGCAGGGGGCGATGCCTGCGGACTGGCAGAGCCAGATCCGCGGCATCCCATGGTGATGCGGATACCGGTTTGCCTGTGCGCGTCTGAGTCGGTTCGAAAGAGGTAGGAGTTTGTATGTCGGTGTTTGCTAGCCTTCTGGGCTTCTTGTTCAACCTCTTTGAGCCTGTGTTTCGGCTTGGGCAGAAGCTGCTGGGGTCCAAGCGGATTGGGTGGTTGTTTGTCGGGCCGAACTTGCTGATCATCAGCATCTTCACGTTCCTGCCCATCCTCATCAACTTGGTGTATGCCGTCACGGGCGGGGTGAACCTGCTGCCGACGCAGCGGCCGTTCACGGGGCTGGAGAACTTCTCCATCCTGCTCGAATGCCGTGACTACACCGACCTGCAGACCTGCCGCACCGACATCTTCTGGCGTTCGATCTTCAACACCGTCAAGTTCAGCCTGATCCAGGTGGCGCTGATGTTGTTGTTCTCGCTGATCACCGCCCTGGTGCTCAACCGCAAGATCATTGGCCGGGGCTTCTGGCGTGGTGTGTTTTTCTACCCGGTGCTGTTGTCGCCGGTGGTGGTGGCGCTGATCTGGAAGTGGCTGCTGCAAAGCCAGGGCGTGTTCAACGCCGGGCTGGTGGCCATGGGCTCGCAGCCCATGGACTGGCTGCTCGACCGCCACTGGGCCTTCTTCTGGGTGGTGGTGGTGTCGATCTGGGCCCACATGGGTTTCTACACGCTGATCTTGCTGGCCGGCCTGCAAGCCATTCCGCGCGATGTCTACGAGGCCGCCGAGATGGACGCCGCGCCTCCGTGGCGCGTGCTCACGCGCATCACCTTGCCACTGCTCATGCCCAACCTGATCGTGGTGCTGGTGCTGGTGATGATTCGTGCGGTGCAAAGCTTTGACGAAGTGTTTGTGCTCACCGGCGGCGGACCGGGCTCGGCCACCACCTTCATCGTGCAATACATCTACCAGACCGGCTTTGCCGAGCAGATCCACCTGTATGGCCTGGCCGCTGCGGCGTCGCTCATTCTGGCGGTGGGGCTGATGGCGTTGACACTGGCGCAGCTGCGGCTGTCCAAGGCTGGCGAAGCCGGCAAAGTGAAGAAGTAAGGACAGCATCCATGGCAAATTTTCTGACCCGTACCCGTGGCCGCCAGCATGGCAGCACACGCCTGCATTGGACCGACTGGCTGTCCTACGCCTACCTGCTGGCCGGCTTGATCGTCATGTTCGGCCCGGTGCTGTGGCTGGTGATGTCGTCGTTCAAGACCGAAAGCGCCTTGAGCCAGTTCCCGCCCACCTTCTTGCCCTACAGCCAGAAGGAAGTGGTGGTGGCCGGCTTTGACAAGCCGCTGCCCTTGTTCCTGGCCAAGGACGAACAAGGCCAGACACGTGAACTGGCACAGGTGCGCCGCATCGGCCTGATGGCAACCATGGTCGACCCGGCCGCGCCGCAGACCGAGATCCGCGTCAACATCAACGACCGCCAGCCGGTCAACGAGCTGAAGTTCGCCAGCGGCAACTACACCGAGATCTTCGGCAAGTTCGCCTTCGGCAGCTACCTGTGGAACAGTGTGTTCATCACCGTTGTGGCCACCATCCTCACGTTGTTGTTCAACTCGATGGCGGCGTTTGCCTTGTCCAAGTACCAGTTCACCGGGCAGAAGACGGTGTTTGTGTTGATCATCGCCACGCTGATGATTCCGCCGACCATCATCCTGGTGCCGGCCTTCCTGGTGATTTCCGAGCTGAACCTGCTGAACAACCTGTGGGGCGTGATCCTACCGGCGGTGGCCACACCCACCGGCGTGTTCCTGCTGCGCCAATACATGTTGACCATTCCCGACGAATTGCTGGAAGCCGCGCGCATGGACAACGCCAGCGAATGGCGCATCTACTGGAAGATCATCCTGCCGCTGGCCGCGCCAGCGATGGCGGTGTTGGCCATCTTCTCGTTCATGTGGCGCTGGAACGACTTCCTGTGGCCGTTGATTGTGTTGTCCAAGTCGGAACACTTCACGCTGCAACTCGCGCTTAACGCCTTCCAGGGCGAACTCAATACGCAGTGGCACTACCTGCTGGCCATGACGGTGATCACGCTGATCCCGATCACGCTGGTGTTTGCCTTCCTCCAGAAATACATCACCACTGGCATCGCCAGTGCCGGTGTGAAGTAACCGAATAGGACTCTCTCGTGGCTACTCTTGAACTCGCCAACGTCGTCAAAACCTTCGACAAAAGCACCATCATCCATGGCGTCGACCTGCAAGTGGCCGACGGTGAATTCGTCGTCTTCGTCGGCCCTTCGGGCTGCGGCAAATCCACGCTGCTGCGCATCATCTCGGGCCTGGAGCCCGCCAGCAGCGGCGACATCCGCATCGATGGCCAACGTGTCAACGACGTGACCGCCGCACACCGTGGCTGCTCCATGGTGTTCCAGTCGTATGCGCTGTACCCGCACATGAGTGTGTACGACAACATGGCTTTTGGCCTGGAGAACCTGGGTGTTGCCAAGTCGGTGATCGAGAGCAAGGTCAACGCCGCGGCTACCATGCTGCAACTGGCACCGCTGCTGCAACGCAAGCCTACGCAACTGTCGGGCGGCCAGCGCCAGCGTGTGGCCATTGGCCGCTCCATCGTGCGCGAACCCAAGCTGTTCCTGTTCGACGAGCCCTTGTCCAACCTGGACGCCGAGCTGCGCGTGTCCATGCGTGCCGAGATCCGCGACTTACATGCGCGCCTGGGTGCCACCATGATTTATGTGACCCACGACCAGGTGGAAGCCATGACCATGGCCGACAAGATTGTGGTGCTGCGTGCCGGCCGCATTGAGCAGGTGGGCTCGCCGCTGGAGCTGTACAACCGGCCGTGCAACCAGTTTGTTGCCGGCTTCATTGGCAGCCCGCGCATGAACTTCGTACCCGTGGCCACCATGCCCGGCGCCAAGGCCGGCACCGCCACCGTGGGCATTCGCCCCGAGCACGCCCAGTTGGCGAATGACGGCCCGCTGCAGATGAAGGTATCGCAGGTCGAGCAACTCGGCAGCACCAGCATCCTGCACGGCAACGTGGTGGCCGATGCGCCGTTTGAAGTCATCTTGCCGGGCCAGACCACCATTCAGCGTGGCGACACCGTGCAGGTCACCGCACCTGCCGAACACCTGCATTACTTCGACCAGAACGGCCTGCGCATCTAAGCCTAAGCCTCTAAAAACAACATCGACAAGTAGTAGCCATGCGCCTCGACCAAGCCCCCACCTTTGCCCTGCAATCGCAGACCGGCAACCACGTCGTTTTGAGCAGCACCAGTGGTGCCGTCGCCCACATCTGGGTGCTCGAAGAAGACATCGTTCGTGTGCTCGTTTTGCCCCAAGGCCAGCTGCAGATGCCGCGCAGCTGGACGGTGGCGCCGGGGCTGGAAAACCTGCCCGTGCAAGGCCGCGACCGTTTTGACGTGAGCGGCTTTTCGCTGCCCGCGTTTAAGCTGACACATGACGCACAGCAATTGCAGATCACCACTGGCGCCGTGCGCCTGACCATTGCGTTGCAAGGCTTCTTCTGCCGCTGGGAAAGCCAATACAAGGGCCAATGGCAAGCCACGGCGGCCGACCGCCCGACGCAGAGCTACAACTTCGGCTGGTGGGACGAAAAGGTCTACCACTACCTGCAGCGTGAACGCGGCGAGGCCTACTTCGGCCTGGGCGAGCGCGCGGGCGACGCCAACCGCGCGGGCCAACGCTACCGCATGTGCAACCTCGACCCCATGGGTTACAGCGCGCGCAGCACCGACCCGCTGTACAAACACATTCCTTTCTACATCACCCGCAAGGGGGGGGAGAAAGATGCCGGCCTGTGCTTCGGTCTGTTCTACGACACCTTGTCTGATTGCAGCTTCGACATGGGCCGCGAGATGGACAACTACCACGGCCACTACCGCTACTTTGTGGCCGACCATGGTGACCTCGACCTGTACTACATCGCCGGTGCCGACCCCGCTGCCATCACACGCCGCTACACCTGGCTGACGGGTGTGCCTATCTTCCCGCCGCGTTACGCCCTGGGTTACTCGGGCTCGACCATGAGCTATACCGATGCGCCCAACGCGCAAGAGCGCATGGGCGAGTTCCTGGAGCGCTGTGAAGAGCACGATATTCCGTGCGACTCGTTCCACTTGTCGTCCGGCTACACCTCCATAGGCCCGGGCCGCTACGTCTTCAACTGGAACCGCGAGAAGTTTCCCGACCCAGCTGCCTTTGTGCAGAGCTACCTGGACCGTGGTGTGCGCCTGGTGCCCAACATCAAGCCCGCGCTCTTGCGCGACCACCCGCGCTTTGCAGAAGCGCGCCAGGCCGGCCTGCTGGTGCAAGACCCCGATGGCCAGCCCACGGCCGTGCAGTTCTGGGACGGTACCGGCGGCTATCTCGACTTCACCAACCCCGCCACCATTGCGTGGTGGAAGAAACAGGTGACCGAGCAGCTTCTGCAGTACGGCATCCCCTGCACCTGGAACGACAACAACGAGTTTGAAGTGTGGAGCGACAAGGCCTTGGCCCACGGCTTTGGCACACCACGCGCAGCACGCGAGGCGCGCCCGCTGCAAACGCTGCTGATGATCCAGGCCTCGCATGCGGCGCAGACCGAGTTTGCTCCGGCAGAGCGCCCGTATCTCGTGTCGCGCTCGGGCGCGGCCGGCATGCAGCGTTATGTGCAAACCTGGTCGGGCGACAACTACACCGCCTGGGAAACGCTCAAGTACAACATTCGTATGGGCCTGGGCCTGGCGATGTCGGGTGTGTCGAATACCGGCCACGACATCGGTGGTTTCTCTGGCCCTGCGCCTGGCCCCGAGTTGCTGGTGCGCTGGGTGCAGCACGGCATCTTCCTGCCACGCTTCAGCATCCATTCGTGGAACGACGACCAGACGGTGAACGAGCCGTGGATGTACCCCGAAGTCACGCCGCAGATCCGCGACCTGATCGTGCTGCGTTACCGCCTCATGCCCTATCTGTACGACCTGGTGTGGCGCTACCACAGCGCGTTGGAGCCCATCATCCGGCCGACCTACCACGACTTCCCGGATGACTTGCGTTGCCTGGAGGAAAACGACGACATGCTGATCGGCGCCAACCTGCTGTCGGCCGCGGTGGTCGAGCCCGGTCAGACCGAGCGTCAGGTGTGGCTGCCCGGCACGGGTGGCTGGTACGAGTGGGCTTCAGCGCAACACCACAAGGCCGGCCAGCATGTGACGCTGGCCGCCAAGCTGGATGGGCCGCCGCCCTTGCTGGCGCGCGAAGGCAGTGCCATTGCCATGAACTACGGCGACATCCACTTCGGCAAGGTGGAAGACTTGCGCGGCTTTCAGGTGTTTCCGTTCCTCGGCGAGGGCAAGTTCGAGGCGAGCTGTTTTGAAGACGACGGCCATACCCAAGCTTGCCGAGAAGGGCAGCATGGCCAATGGCGCCTGGCGGTGCAGTGCACGCCGCAGAGTTTGCACATCAGCGTGTTCCGCGAAGGGGCGCGTGCGCCCACGCAAGACTCTCTGGTCTTGCGCCTGCCGGCCGCGGACCAGCGCACGCTGAACTTCAGCGGTGCCAGCCTGGCACACGAGGCCGTGCATGCGGGTTGGCGCCAGCTCAGGCTCAAGCTCTCATAAGCCTGCCCGGCATCGCCATGGCGATGCCGGGGTTCCGCATAGGGCAAGGCTGAACAATTCTCACTTGGCGTCCGCATCCCTGGCATGGCCGGCCTGCGGCGTTGCCAATCCTCGCCTTGGCTTGATCCGCAGGCTTGCGCGCCGGGCGCGCACAAGTCGCCGAACGCGGCCCGCGTGCCGGCTGGCCTGCCGCTGAAGCCATTCATCCGCGAGCACACCGACGCGGACAACACACACCTGGCTACTGGCCGTATGCGCCATGGCGCCGCAATGTTGCTGGTGCGCAACGGTGTCTGCATGGCATCGCGGGCCAACGCGTGGCGCGCGTTTCGGCCATGTTTTGCGCGTCTGAAGGCCGTCCTACGCAGCTATTGTTGCGTAGCTTGAAAAGCCCCTTGCTTGGTGATTCAAACAGAAATGCTTTGGATACCACAGCGGCCGCGCAGCATTGTTGCCAATTGTCAAATACCGTATAAATGGGCAGCAGCGTGGTCTGAAGATGTAGTTCGTCGAACCACAACTTTCTCCTTAACCGGAAGTCATTGCATGGGCAGCAAACACTTCTTTGTTATGCAAAAACGACGGTCAAGCTGACGGCGACATGAGCATAAGGCCGGAAGACCACCCGATGCTCGCGCTGTCGCTTCAGGCGACGGTGCTCTCCCATGCACGTATGCGTGAGGCCGCCATGGCCTTTGCTAGCGAAATCGCCAGCGCCCGGGGTTGTGTGCGCGTCAGTGTCGGTTTTGTAGTCAACCACTTCATCACCCTGGTCGCGGTCTCGCATGGCGGCGACGAAGGCCTGGGCGGCAAGGCTTTCGCCGGGCTCGCTGCGGCCATGGACGAAGCCGTGGCCCAGGGCACCAGCGTGCAGTTTCCAGCCGAGGGCGCGCCCGCCGTGCGCTTGGCGCACAGCCGCCTGGCCACAGGTCTTGTCGGAGCCGTCGCCAGCGTGCCCATTGTCTACATGGGTGAAACGGTAGGCGCGGTGACCTGTGAATGGGCGACACGCCCGCCCGCCATGCCCTTGCTTGTCAGCGAGCTGGAGAACCTGGTCAGCCTGGCGGGTCCGGTGTTGTATCTGATGCAGCAGCGGGAAGCTCCGCTACGCCGGCGCCTGGCCGAAGCGCTGCGGCGCACTGGCCGCAAGCTGCGTTCCAGCGAAGGTGCGCGCGCGCGCATCGCCGTGGCGGCCGCGGTGGTGGCCGTGGTTGTGGCGCTGGCCCTGCCCGTGGAGTACCGCGTGGGGGGCCACGCCCAGGTCCAGGGCGAGCAGCAGCGCTCGCTGGTGGCTCCGGCCGATGGTTTCCTCAAGGCCAGCCATGTCCGACCCGGTGACCACGTCAAGGCCGGGCAGTTGTTGATCGAGATGGCCGACCAGGACCTGTCGCTGCAGCGGCGCAAATGGGCCAGCGACCTGAGCCTGCAGGAAAACGCCTACGCCAGCGCCCTGGCCCGTGCCGACCGCGCCGCCATGGTGATTGCCCTGGCGCGTGCGGACGAGGCTCGGGCCCATCTCGAGTTGGTCGAAGCCGAGTTGTCGCGCTCGCGCATCCTGGCACCGTTCGACGGCATTGTGGTGGACGGCGACCTGAGCCAGTTGCTCGGTGCCCCGGTGGAGCGCGGCAAGCCGCTGATCGTGATGGCACCATTGGAGCGTTACCGCGTGGTGGTACAGGTCGATGAGCGCGACATTGCCAGCGTGCAGACCGGCCAGCAGGGCACGCTGGCGCTTTCGGCCCTGCCATGGGACGCACTGCCTATCCGGGTTACCCGCATCACGCCGGTGGCGCGGGCGGTGGAAAGCCGCAATGTCTTTGATGTGGAAACCGACATCCAGACCGACGCCAGCCGCATCCGCCCCGGCCTCGAAGGTGTGGCCAAGATTGCCGTAGGGCAGGCGCCGCTGGCCTGGGTGTGGTCGCACCGGCTCATCGACTGGTTGCGGCTCTCGGCA
>NZ_JBMOXA010000037.1:0-38544 GCF_049316285.1 Variovorax sp. HJSM1_2
GCTCGCCAGGTGCACGCGAGTCGGTGACGATGCCGCCAATCAACTTGCGCAATTGTTCGCGTGGCACAAACAGCGGAATGGTGTTGTCGTAGCTCTTGCTCATCTTGCGGCCATCCAGGCCGGGCAAGGTGGCCACGGACTCTTCAATCGCGGCTTCAGGCAATACAAAGTGTTCACCGTAGAGGTGGTTGAAGCGCTGGCCTATGTCGCGCGCCATCTCGATATGCTGGACCTGGTCGCGGCCCACGGGCACCTTGTGTGCGTTGAACATCAAGATGTCGGCGGCCATCAGCACCGGGTACATGAACAGCCCGGCGGTGACGTCGGCGTCGGCATCGGCACCCGCTGCGGCGTTGCGGTCGGTCGCGGCCTTGTAGGCATGGGCCCGGTTGAGCAGGCCCTTGGCGGTGACACAGGTGAGTATCCAGGTCAGTTCGGGGATCTCGGGAATGTCGGACTGGCGGTAGAACGTCACACGCTCGGGGTTCAGCCCCGACGCCAGCCAGGTAGCGGCGATCTCCAGAGTGGAACGCTGCACACGCGCCGGGTCGCCGGTCTTGATGAGGGCGTGGTAATCAGCCAGGAAGTAGAAGCTGTCGGTGCCGGGCTGCAGGCTGGCGCGTACCGAGGGACGCACGGCGCCAACGTAGTTGCCGAGGTGGGGCGTGCCCGATGTGGTGATGCCGGTGAGGACGCGGTTTGAGCTCATGTCGTTAACGAACCAGGTAATAAATAGGGGCGAGCAGAATGTCGAGTAACTCGTAGGTGACACCCATCAGGGGCTGCAGCCAGAAGGTAGCGACCACGCCGGTAAGCACCAGCGCCATCACGATGAAGAAACCCCAGGGCTCGATGCGCGAAACGGCCACGGCCTGGCGATAGGGCAGCAAGCCGACCAAGATGCGCCCGCCATCCAGTGGCGGCAGGGGAAACAGGTTGAAGGCAAACATCACCACGTTGACCAATACACCGCCCTGGCACATCTTCAGGAAGAAGCGCTCGTTGATACCCGCACCCAGAAGCAGGTGCAGCAGCACACCCCACAGGAAGGCCTGGATCAGGTTGGCGCCCGGGCCTGCCAGGGCCACCCAAATCATGTCGCGCTTGGGGTTGCGCAGCCGGTTGAAGTTCACCGGCACGGGTTTGGCGTAGCCGAACAAGAAGGCCCCAGCCGTGGCGAAGTACAGGATCAGCGGCATGAGTATGGTGCCGACCGGGTCGATGTGGCTGATGGGGTTGAGGGTGATGCGCCCCTGCATGGCGGCCGTGTTGTCGCCGAAATGCCGTGCCACATAGCCGTGGGCGGCCTCGTGCACGGTGATGGCAAACAGAACCGGAAGGGCGTAGATCAGTACGGATTGGATGAGATTTGAAATGTCCACGCGGCTATTGTCTCAGACGGACTCGCCGGTACAGTGATACCCCCGGTGACATGGGGCAAGCCCGACCTGCAGCGCTTGAACGGCAGGCTTTTAAAGCCCGATGGCGCTTAAATCACCACGCCCCGCGCGCACCAGCACGGCATCGCCACCGGTGCCAATGGCGGTGAGATCGACCACGGTGGTGGGCTCCAGCGGGCAGGCGCCGGCGTCGAGCACGGCGGCCAGCTGGTGTTCAAACCTGGCGCGGATGTCTTGCGCGTCGTTCATCGGCTCGGTTTCGCCCGGCGGAATCAGCGTGGTGCCCAGCAGTGGCCCGCCGTGCAAGGCCAGCAGGTCCTGCAGCACTTTGTGGTCCGGCACGCGCAGGCCTATGGTTTTGCGTGAGGGGTGGCTCAAGCGGCGCGGCACCTCGCGGCTGGCTTCCAGGATGAAGGTGTAGGGGCCGGGGGTTGCCATCTTCAGCAGGCGGTACTGCTTGTTGTCGACCCGCGCGTAGTTGGCCAGTTCGCTGAGGTCGCGGCAGAGCAGGGTGAGGTGGTGTTTATCGTCCACCTGGCGAATGCGGCGCAGGTTGTCGACAGCGCTTTTGTTGTCCAACTGGCAGACCAGCGCATAGCTGGAGTCTGTGGGAACGGCCACGATGCCGCCGCCATCCAGCAGACTTGCGGTTTGCTTGAGCAGGCGGGCCTGTGGGTTTTCGGGGTGGACTTCGAAGTACTGGGCCATGGTGTGGGGTGGTGCGGGTGTTTTAGATCTTGGAAAGCGCCTTGGCGCGATTCTCCCGCACACTCAGCCACGCGCCCACCGCGCCGCACACCGTGACCACTGCAATGCCCAGCAACGACCAGCGGTCGGGCAGGTGCGAAAAAATCAGCCAACCGGCCAGCATGGCAAAACCGATCTGGCCGTAGAGGAATGGCGTGAGGGTGGCCGCTGGCGCCCGCGCATAGGCCAGGATCAGCATGAAATGCCCCACGGTGCCCAGCAGCCCCATCATGAAAAGGCCCAGCCAGATCTGCCAGGCGTCCACATCCACCCACACAAAGGGCAGTGCCAGCGAGGCGGCCAAGGTGCCCACCCAGCCGCTGTAGAAGTGGGTGGTGAACGGGTCTTCGGTGCGCGCCAGGCGGCTGGTGAGAATCTGGAACCAAGCGCTCACGGCCACCAGCGCAATCGGCAGCAACATCGCCCAGGTGAAGCTGTCGCCGCTGGGGCGAATGATCACCATGGTGCCCAGAAAGCCACCAATCACCAGCGTCCAGCGCAGCGGCGACACTTTTTCCTTCAGTGCGGTGGAGGCCAGCAGCGTGATGACCAGCGGCGTGAGCATCACGATGGCGGTGAACTCGGCCACGGGCATGTGGCGCAGGCTGAAGAAGGCCAGCGTGCTGCTCATCAACAGCAAGGCGCCGCGCAGGCATTGGTATTTGGGGTGCGCCGTGCGCAACAACGAAGCGCCGCGCTTGGGCAGCATGGTCACGGTGGTGGCCACGGCCTGGAAGGCATAACGAAACCACAGCGCCATCAACACAGGGACGCTGGAACTGATGACTTTGGTGATGGTGTCCAGTGAGGCGAAAAACGCCACTGCGGTGGTGACAAGCGCGATGCCGGCGAGTGTCGACGGAGGTCGGTTCATTGCATTCGGTGCACCAGCAACTCCCACACGGGTGTGAGGTCTCCTGGTAAATAAGGCAGAGCGCCCAGGTCGGTATGGCTTTCGTCCGGGCTATGGAAGTCGCTGCCACGCGAGGCGGCAAGCCCAAACTCCTTGGCAACGGCCGCATACTCTATGTACTCGGCCGGGGTGTGGCTGCCGGTGATGACTTCCACCGCTTGCCCGCCGTGTGCCTTGAATTCGCTGAATAACGCGTACTCTTCGTTGGCGGTGAACTTGTAGCGGCCGGGGTGGGCGATGACGGCAATGCCTTGTGCCTGGGTGATCCAGGTCACGGCGTCCTTCAAGCTGGCCCAGCGGTGTGGAACGTAGCCGGGCTTGCCTTCGGTAAGGAAGCGACGGAAAACCTCCGGGGTGTCGCTGCACACACCACTCTCCACCAGGAAGCGGGCAAAGTGGGTGCGTGAAATGAGTTCCGGGTTGCCGACAAACTTAAGGGCGCCTTCGTAGGCATTGGGAATGCCGACCTTGGCCAGCCCCTCGGCCATTTCCATGGCGCGTTTGCCGCGGCCCCCGCGTGTGTCGAGCAGGCCTTGTTGGATGCGTGTGTCTTGGGCGTCAAAACCCAGGCCCACGATGTGCACCGTCTCACCCGCAAACGTGATCGAAATTTCCACGCCGGTGAGGTACTGCATGCCCTCGGCCTTGGCTGCTGCGGCTGCGCGTTGTTGGCCGCCGACTTCGTCGTGATCGGTCAGCGCCCACAGTTCCACACCGTTTGCCTTGGCCCGTTGTGCCAGGGCTTCTGGCGTCAGCGTGCCGTCTGAAACGACAGAATGGCAGTGCAGGTCGGCATTCAGGATGGAAGTCACGGTTTGATTTTAGGTGGTTTGTACGATGTCTGCTGAGCGCGCATCAAGGCAGCAAATGCCGGGCATAAAAAAACCCGCCGGATGAGGGCGGGTTTTTTGCATTGTGAATGCTTGGGAGATCTTGCCGAATTACTTCAGCTTGATTTCCTTGTATTCGACGTGCTTGCGAGCTTTTGGATCAAACTTGGTGATCAGCATCTTCTCGGGCATGGTCTTCTTGTTCTTGGTCGTGGTGTAGAAGTGACCGGTGCCGGCAGTGGATTCCAGCTTGATTTTTTCGCGTCCGCCTTTGCTTGCCATGGTGCTGCTCCTTATGCTTGGCCACGTGCGCGCAGGTCTGCGAGCACAGAGTCGATACCGTTCTTGTCGATCAAACGCAGACCAGCGTTCGAAATACGCAGGCGAACCCAACGGTTTTCGGTTTCGACCCAGAAACGGCGGTACTGCAGGTTAGGCAGAAAACGACGCTTGGTTTTGTTGTTGGCGTGGGAAACGTTGTTCCCGACCATTGGGCCTTTGCCCGTTACTTCACATACGCGTGCCATGAGGACACTCCATCTGTTCTGTGGCCACAGGAAAACTGTGCGCCACGATTAACGGCTTTCGCCGCACCTCGCCACGTTGCTGTGGCGGTAAGAGATCATTTACTGGGCCGCAGCATGCCTTCAACAAGGAAGACGCACTGAGGCTGATTCAGCAAAGCCTAGCATTATAGCGCTTTTCTCAAAAATGGCATGCAACGCAGTTTTTGAGCCGCCCCATGGGCTGCCTGCCCAAGAAAAAAGCCCCGATTCTTGCGAATCAGGGCTTTTTAATTTGGTGCCGGAGAGATGAATCGAACACCCGACCTTCTCATTACGAATGAGCTGCTCTACCGACTGAGCTACACCGGCTTAGCCTTGGATTATAGCGCGTTATGGTACTTGGTGACCAGCTCTACCTCATTTTTTGATCCCAACACCACGCTGACACGTTCGTGCAGCTTGCCGGGCTGCAAATCGAGGATGCGCTCGCGGCCGTTGGTGGCGGCGCCGCCGGCTTGTTCTATGAGCCAGCTCATGGGGTTGGCCTCGTACATCAGGCGCAGTTTGCCGGGCTTGTTCGGCTCGCGTTTGTCCCAGGGGTACATGAAGATGCCGCCGCGTGTGAGGATGCGGTGCACGTCGGCCACCATGCTGGCGATCCAGCGCATGTTGAAGTCTTTGCCGCGCGGGCCTTCCTTGCCTTGCAGGCATTCGTCGATGTAGCGCTTCACCGGTTCGTCCCAGTGGCGCATATTGCTCATGTTGATGGCGAACTCTTGGGTGTCGGCCGGCACCTGTACGTTTTCCTGCGTGAGCACGAACGAGCCTTGTTCGCGGTCCAGCGTGAACATCGCCACGCCATTGCCCACGGTGAGCACCAGCGTGGTTTGCGGGCCGTAGACGCAGTAGCCTGCGGCCACTTGCTGGCTGCCAGGTTGCAGGAAGTCTTGTTCGTTGACGGCGTGTGCGGCTTTGCCAGGCGCCGGGTCGGGCTTCTTCAGCACGCTGAAGATGGTGCCTATGCTGACGTTCACGTCGATGTTGCTGGAGCCGTCGAGGGGATCAAACAGCAGCAGGTATTCCCCTTGCGGGTAGCGATTCGGCACAGCGTAGATGCTGTCCATTTCTTCGGACGCCATGGCCGCCAGGTGGCCGCCCCATTCGTTGGCTTCGATCAGCACCTCGTTGGCGATGATGTCCAGCTTCTTCTGGACTTCGCCCTGCACGTTCTCCGTGGTGGCGGCACCCAGCACACCACCGAGCGCGCCTTTGTTGACGGCCTGGCTGATGCCTTTGCACGAGCGCGCCACCACTTCGAGCAGCAGGCGCAACTGGGCCGGGATGTGGCCATTCACGCGTTGCTGCTCGACCAGATAGCGGGTGAGCGAGATTTTTTGAGACATAACGGTTTCCGTTCTGAAGTTGAAACTCTTGCTTGAGCGGCCTGCTCAGTCGGCCAACGCGCGCGTGACCACTTCACGCACGTCGTTGCTGAGGTCGCTCTTGCTGGCGACGCGCACCAGGGCTTCCTGGGCGGCGTGGCGGTAGGGTTCGGCCAGCTTCTTCCAGCGGTCGAGTGCACGCGCCAGGCGGGCGGCGACCTGGGGGTTGATGCCATCGAGCTCGATCACGCGGTCGGCCCAGAACACATAACCCGCCGCATCTACGCGGTGGAAGGCGCCGGGGTTGGCGCTGCAGTAGCTGAAGATCACGCTGCGCGCGCGGTTGGGGTTGCGCAGGTTGAAGTCGGCATGTTTCATCAACTGGCGCACCGCCGGCAGGATGTTGCCGCCGCGGTCGGTGGTGCCGGCTTGCAGGGCAAACCATTTGTCGAGCACCAGCGCCTCGTCCTTGAACAAGGCGTGGAAACGTGCCAGCGCTTGCGGCGCGAGCGTGCTACCAGCCGAGACCAAGGCGCTCAAGGCGTTGAAGCGGTCGGTCATGTTGCTGGCGTCTTTGAAACGCTGGTAGGCGCGGCCGGGCCACACCGTGTCGCCATCGGTCTGTGCGGCCAGGCACAGCTGGCTCAGCGCCATGCCGGCCAGGGCGCGCTGGCCGCTGGAGAGTGGATCGGGCTGGTAGGCACCGTTGTTCTGGTGCGTGTCAAAGGCCCAGGCCCAGTCGGCGCGCAAGGCGGTGGCCAGTTGCAGGCGCATGCTTTCGCGCACGGCGTGTATGCGTTGCGGGTCGACCACGTCCAACTGCTCGGCCAAATAACTTTCCGACGGCAGTGTCAGCACCAGTTCCTTGAAGGCGGCGTCCAGCGTCGGGTGGCGCAGCACTTCGCGCATGGCGGCAATATACGCATCGTTCAGCGGCTGCAGGCTGGCCACATCGGCGGGCGAGGCGATGGCGTCGAGAGCGGCGCGCACGGCCAGGCGCTGGCCGGCTTCCCAGCGGTTGAACGGGTCGCTGTCATGGGCCAACAGGGCCAGTAGCTGTGCGTCGGCGTAATCAAACTCCAGCACCACGGGTGCGCTGAAGCCGCGCAGGATGGATGGCACGGGTTCGGCATCGACGTTCACAAAAGTCAGCGTCTCGCTGGCCTGTGTCATCACATGGGTGAACGGGACGGGCAGGGCGCCGGCGCTGGTGAACAGCGGCAGTTCGGCGCCAGCGCTGCTCAGCAGGCCCAGGCTCACGGGAATGACAAACGGCTCTTTTTCGGCCTGGCCCGGCGTGGGCGCGCAGCGTTGCGTCAGCGTCAGCGTGTAAGTGCGGTTGGCCGCATCGTACTGGCCGGCGGCATGTACACGTGGTGTGCCGGCCTGGCTGTACCAGCGCTTGAACTGTGGCAGCAGGCGCGCCAGGTCGGAGTCCGGATTCGCATCGGCAATCGACTGCGCGAAGTCGTCGCAGGTCACTGCCTGGCCGTCAAAGCGTTCGAAGTACAGCGTCATGCCCTTGGCAAAGCCTTCGCGGCCCACCAGGGTCTGCATCATGCGCACCACTTCCGCACCCTTTTCGTAGATGGTGACGGTGTAGAAGTTGTTGATCTCGATGTAGCTGTCGGGCCGCACCGGGTGGGCCATGGGGCCTGCATCTTCGGGGAACTGCGCGGTGCGCAACACCCGCACGTCTTCTATACGTTTGACGGCGCGCGCCGAGGGCTCGCGGCACAGGTCCTGGCTGAACTCCTGGTCGCGGAACACCGTCAGGCCTTCCTTCAGGCTCAGCTGGAACCAGTCGCGGCAGGTCACGCGGTTGCCGGTCCAGTTGTGGAAGTATTCGTGGCCCACCACGCTCTCGATGTTGGCGTAGTCGGTGTCGGTGGCCGTGGCCGGGTTGGCCAACACGTATTTGGTGTTGAAGATGTTCAGGCCCTTGTTCTCCATGGCGCCCATGTTGAAGTCGCTGGTGGCGACGATCATGAAGCGTTCCAGGTCGAGCGGCAGGCCGAAGCGTGCTTCGTCCCAAGCCACAGAGGCCATCAGCGACTGCATGGCGTGTTCGGTTTTGTCGAGGTCGCCGGGGCGCACAAACACTTGCAGCAAGTGCTCTTTGCCCGCGCGCGAGGTGATGCGCTGTTCGCGCGCCACCAGCTTGCCGGCCACCAGGGCAAACAGATAGCAGGGCTTGCGGTGCGGGTCTACCCACTTGGCGAAGTGGCGGCCGTCATCCAGATTGCCGTGCTCGACCAGGTTGCCGTTCGACAACAGCACCGGGTAGGCGGCCTTGTCGGCGCGCAGCGTCACGCTGTAGCTGGCCATCACGTCCGGGCGGTCCATGAAGTAGGTGATGCGGCGGAAGCCTTCGGCCTCGCACTGTGTGAAGAACGAGTCGTTGCTGACGTACAAGCCCATCAGCTTGGTGTTCTTCGCGGGTGCGCAGGTGGTGAAGATTTCCAGATCAAACGCGCCGTCTTCCACGCTGGGCAGGTTTTCCAGCACCAGTTGGTTGCCGTCGATCTTGAACGATGCGCCCTGGCCATTGACCAGCACACGCGCCAGGTTCAGCTCTTCGCCATCGAGGCGCAGCGCTTGCGCGGGCACGTCGGGGTTGCGGCGCAGGCGCATTTTGTTGAGCACCCGGGTTTTCGCCGGATCAAGGTCGAAGCACAGGTCAACGGTGTCGACCCAGAACGCAGGTGCGGTGTAGTCGGCACGGAAGATGGCCGAAGGTTGTCCTTCACGCAGCATGGAGGTTCCCCAGAAAGTTCGAGTTCAATAGTTCTTCAAAATTGCGCACGCAGGTGATGACGTGCGGCCCGGCCAATTCTTCAGCTGTGTTGGTGGTGCACACACCCACGGCGCGCATACCGGCGCGGCGTGCGGCTTCGATGCCGAACGGCGCGTCTTCAAACACGATGCAATTTTCAGGCGCAACACCGATGCGCTGCGCCGCCGCCAGGAAGATGGCGGGGGTGGGCTTGCCGGTCAGGCCCTCGTCGCCGCGCGCAATCGCGTCTGGCGGCGGGTTCATCTTCAAATGGCCCATGGCGAATTCCACGTTGTGGATGTCGCCGGCTGTGCCCACGCCGACCTTCAGGCCGCGGGCACGTGCAGCGGCGTAGAAGGGCGTGAAGCCTTTTACCTCGGCAAAGATCGGGCCGAAGATGTCGCGGTACAACTGTTCTTTCTCGTGCACCAGGGCCCAGGCTTGGGCTTCGTCCATCTCCGGCTGGTCGAGGATCAGGCGTACACATTCCAGGCCGGTGCGGCCGGTGGTGCGGCGCATCAGCTCGTCAATCTCCATGTTGACCTGGTGCTTCTTGGCGAAGTCCAGCCAGGTGGAAGAGTGGTGCGGCATGGAGTCGATCATGGTGCCGTCCATGTCGAAGATCAGGCCTTTGACGGGCACAAGAGAAAGTTGCAACGCGTTTGTCTGGGTCATTACACGCCTTGTTTCAGAGAGGCTTCGATGAAAACGTCGAGGTCGCCGTCGAGCACCTTTTGGGTGGCCGAGACTTCCACGTTGGTACGCAGGTCTTTGATGCGGCTGTTGTCCAGCACATAGCTGCGGATCTGGTGGCCCCAGCCCACGTCGGTCTTGCTGTCTTCGAGCTTTTGCTGCTCTTCCATGCGTTTGCGCATTTCAAAGTCGTACAGGCGCGAACGCAGGCGCTTCCAGGCAACGTCGCGGTTGCTGTGCTGGCTGCGGCCGTCCTGGCACTGCACCACGATGCCGGTGGGGATGTGGGTCAGGCGCACGGCCGAATCGGTCTTGTTGATGTGCTGGCCGCCGGCGCCGCTGGCGCGGAAGGTGTCGGTGCGCACATCAGAAGGGTTGATGTCGATCTCGATCGAGTCGTCCACTTCGGGGTAGACAAACACGCTGGCAAAGCTGGTGTGGCGGCCGCCCGACGAGTCGAACGGGCTCTTGCGCACCAGGCGGTGCACGCCGGTTTCGGTGCGCAGCAGGCCAAACGCGTATTCACCTTCGACCTTGATGGTTGCGCCCTTGATACCGGCGGTGTCGCCGTCGGAGATGTCTTCCACCGTGGCGGTGAAGCCCTTGCGCTCGGCGTACTTCAGGTACTGGCGCAGCAGCATGCTGGCCCAGTCGCAGGCCTCGGTGCCACCGGCGCCGGCCTGGATGTCCAGGAAGGCGTTCATCGGGTCGGCCGGCTGGTTGAACATGCGGCGGAACTCCAGGCCTTCGACGATGGCGGCGAGTTTGGCGGATTCGGCTTCTATGGTCATCAGGCCATCTTCGTCGCCGTCTTCCTTGGACATCTCGTACAGCTCGAGGTTGTCCGCGAGTTCACGCGTCAGGTTGGTGATGGTGACCACCACGGCGTCGAGCGCCTTCTTTTCCTTGCCCAGTTCCTGGGCGCGCTTGGGGTCGTTCCAGACGCTGGGGTCTTCCAGCGATGCGTCTACCGTGCGCAGGCGTTCGGCTTTGGCATCGTAGTCAAAGATACCTCCGTAAGTCTTCGGTGCGCGCGCTCAGGCTGCTGAGTTGGGTGCCAATGGCGTTGATGCGTTCTGCGTCCATGATGTTGTGCTTTCTGTGTTCGGTCAAAAAAGAGGCCGGCGCTGGCTGGCGTGGGGTGCGCCTCTTTTTTCCTCAATGCTGAGGAGAGGGACCCCGAGGCGGGAGCGCGGCAGATCGGGCATTTTCTCATGCATCTGAGGGCCCTTTACATGACGCCTTGCCGCGCAGGGTTGCTGCACAAATCATAGCTGTTTGCGCAGTTCCGGTAAGCGCTAGAGCAGAAATTCGTCCAATAAGGCTGCGAGGCGCTGCGGTTGGTCGTGGTGCAGCATGTGGCCGGCGTCGGCCATCACTTCGCGGCGCACATGCGGCACTTGCCTGAGCCGCTCGTAATAATCGTCCAGCGTAAAACGTGTGCCCCACCAGCGCTGCAGGCTGTCTTCTTCGGCCTGCACGGCCAGCAGCGGCATGCTGATCTGGCGGTACAGCGCGAGTAATTCGTCCACCCGCGGCAGGTAGGCGTGGACGATTTTGTGTGCCGGGTCGCCGAGGATTTGCCATTGGCCCTGTGCATCGGGCCGGGCCCAGTGGTGGGCCAGCCAGGTCGCGCGTTCCTGCCCCAGGCGCGGGTTGTTCTTCATCAGCCGCTGCGCCACACCTGCGGCGTCGGCATAACCCTTCAGCTGCGTGCCGCCGCTGTGCAGCGCTTTGAGTTCGTCCATCCAGCGGCCATAACGTGCGGGCGCCAATTCGGCCGCATGCACCGGGCCGCTGAAGCCTTCCAGGTTGACCAGGCGGCGAATACGCGCGGGCCGGGCGCCGGCGTACTGCATCACCACGTTGCCGCCCATGCTGTGGCCGACCAGGTCCACTGGCTGGTCAGCGGCATAGTGGTCGAGCAGAAAGTCCAGGTCGGCCAGGTAGTCGGCAAACCAGTAGTGGTCGGTGGGGGCGCCGCTGGTCAGGCCGAAGCCACGCCAGTCGGGGGCGATGACGTGGCGGTCTTGCGCCAAGGCGTCCACCACAAATTGAAAGGACGCCCCCACGTCCATCCAGCCATGCACCATGACCAGCGGCGCCACACCGGGCTGCGGTGTGCCCCAGACGTGCACGTGGTACTGCTGATGGCGGATGGGGATGAACTCGGAGCGCGCGATGCGTCGGGCTTGGTAGATGTTTGCGGACATGGCTGCAGATCATACGAAGAGCTCAGCAGGGTGCAGGAGCATGGGGATAACCCGACCGACGCTCAATCTGATGTGCGGTATCAAAAACTATGATTGGCCGGCTTTGTTTCCCAGGCCTACATTGCACTCGCAAATCAACCAAGATGCAGGAGACAAACATGCGTTCAAGAATCTGGGCTTCAACCGCCTTGGCGGTATTGGCCGGTGCCAGCGGGCTGGCACAGGCCGGCACGGTCACGGTATTGACCTCGTTCCCCAAGGAACTGACCTCGGCCTACCAAAAGGCGTTTGAGGCGCAGAACCCCGGCATCAAGATCGAGATACTCAACAAGAACACCACGGCCTCCATCGCCTACATCAAAGAGCTGCCGGCCGGCCAGCGGCCCGACATCATGTGGGCCTCGGCCCCCGACGCGTTTGAAGTGCTGGCGCGCCAAAAACTGTTGCAGCCCGCACCCGACACCCGCAACCCGCAGGCCCCGGCGAAGATCGGCAACTACCCGCTGAACGACCCCCAGGGCCTTTATTACGGCCAGGCGCTGGCGGGTTACGGCATGATGTGGAACACCCGTTACCTGCAGGCGCACAAGCTGGCCGCGCCCAAAGAATGGGCCGACTTGGCGCGGCCTGAGTATTTTGGCCACGTGGCCATCTCCAGCCCCTCGCGCTCGGGCACCACCCAGCTCACGGTTGAAACCATTTTGCAGGGCGAGGGCTGGGACAAGGGCTGGACGCAGTTGCTGCAAATCATGGGCAACGCCGCCGCCGTGACCGACCGCAGCTTTGCCGTGCCCGACGGCGTGAACAATGGCCAATACGGTGTGGGCATCGTCATCGACTTCTTTGGCCTGGCCGGCAAGTACTCGGGTTTTCCGGTGGACTTTGCCTACCCCACGATGACGGCCGTGGTGCCGGCCAACATCGCGCTGGTGGCCGGTGGCAAAAACATCGACGAGGCGAAGAAGTTCATGGCCTTCAGCATGTCGACCGAGGGCCAGCAATTGTTGTTCGACCCCAAGATCAGCCGCCTGCCTATCCTGCCCTACAGCAGCCTCAAGGCGCCCGCCAACTACCCCAACCCGCAGGACGTGGCCAAACGCGCCAAGGTGCAGTTTGATGCCGATTTGTCGGAGGCCCGTTACCAGGTGGTCACCAGCATGTTCGATCAGATGGTGACCTTTCGCCTGAAAGAGCTGCAAGCCGCCACCAAGGCCATACACGCGGCCGACAAAAAGCTCAAGGCCAAGCCGAATGCCAAGGGCACCGAGCTGCTGAACCAGGCGCGCAGCCTGGCCTACACCTCGCTGGTGGGCGAGGCGAATGTCAAGGACAACGAGTTCCTGGAAATCTTCCGCAAGAACCGGCGCGACGTGGCGGTTTCCAAGCAGCTCACCGGGCTGGAGGAAATGTGGTCCTCCAAGGCGCGTGCCAATTACGAACGCGCGGCTGAACTGGCCAACCAGGCGGCGGCCCTCTAAGCGCCCACCTGGCCCACCCGCGCCGGCTGGTATAGACCGGGCCGGCGCGCGGGTGAACCTCTTCGATTAAGGGACATCCATGTCTGCAATTCCTGTCGCGGCCGGCCCGGCTGCGTCCCCACCTTCCCCTTCCACACGTGTGTCGTGGACCAGCCGCCTCTCCGGCATAGGCCCATGGACCGCATTTCTGCTGATCCTGGCGTTTCTGCTGGTGTTCCTGCTGGTGCCCGTGGGCACGGTGATCTACACCGCGTTTGTCAACGAAACCGGCGCTTTGACCTTCGGCCACTTCGCCACCTTCTTCAACCAGGGCATCTTCCGCGAGTCGTTTTTCAACAGCCTGATGGTCTCGCTGGCGAGTGTGTTGTTTGCTTCGCTGATCGCCGTGCCGCTGGCCTACCTCACGGTGCGCTTTGAGTTTCGCGGTGCGCTGCTGATCCAGACGCTGGGTGTGTTGCCGCTGATCATGCCGCCCTTTGTCGGCGCCGTGGCGCTGCAGTTGATCTTTGGCCGCAGCGGCTCGGTCAACCTGCTGCTGAACGATTATTTTGGCTTCACCGTGCCCATCATGGACGGCCTGGTGGGCGTGACCTTTGTGCAAAGCATCCACTACTTTCCGTTCATTTTGTTGAACCTGGTGGCGGCCATGCGCAACATCGATGGCGCCATGGAGGAGTCGGCGCTGAACCTCGGGGCCAAGGGCTGGCGCCTGTTCCGCCGGGTGATTTTTCCGCTGTCCATGCCGGGTTATCTGGCCGGTGCCGCGCTGGTGTTTGTCAAGGTGTTCGACGACCTGGGCACACCGCTGGTGATGGGGGTGACCAATATGCTGGCGCCCCAAGCTTACCTGCGCATCACCTCGGTGGGCATTGACGACCCCTTGGGTTATGTGATCAGCGTGATCATGATCACCTTCTCGGTGCTGGCGCTGTGGATGGCCGCACGGGTGATGAAGGGCAAGGACTACGCCACGCTGCAAAAGGGCGGCGGCGCGCTGCAAAAGCGCCGGCTTTCGGCTTGGGAATCGTTGCTGGCCTATGGCTGGATTGGTGTGGTGCTGCTGGTCACGCTGGCGCCGCACATAGGCATTTTGTTGATGTCGTTCTCCAAGGTGTGGAGCTTCTCGGTGCTGCCCGACAGCTACACGCTGGAGCACTACGCCACGGTGTTTGGCGATTCCAGCCGCATGATAGGCAATACCTTGCTGTACTGCGTGTTGTCCGCCGGGCTGGACGTGATCATCGGCACCGCCATCGCCTATCTGATTCTGCGCACCAAGCTGCCCGCGCGCCAGTGGCTGGACCACCTGGCTTCTGCCGCGCTGGCCATTCCCGGCCTGGTGCTGGCGATTGGTTACCTGCGCATGTTCAAGGGCGTGAACCTGCCGTTCACCGACACACCCGTTGTCACCACCTGGGTGCTGATCATGCTGGCCTACGCCGTGCGGCGCCTGCCGTATGCGCTGCGTTCGTGTATGGCGGCGCTGCAGCAGGTGCACATCTCGCTCGAAGAGGCCGCACAAAGCCTGGGCGCGACCCGTGGCCGCACCATACAGCGTGTGATGGTGCCGCTGATGGCGGGCGGGCTGCTGGCCGGTTTTGTGACCAGCTTCATCACGGCGGCGGTGGAGTTGTCGGCAACGATTCTGCTGTCGTCGGCGCAAAGCCAGGCGCCCATGAGCTACGGCATTTACCTCTACATGCAGAGCATTTCCGGGCGTGGCCCGGGGGCGGCCTTGGGTGTGTTGGCGGTGGTGGTGGTGGGCCTGGGTACCTATTTCTCGCACCGGTTTGTGGAACGTTCGCGCACCACGGTCAGCGGCGCCAGCGGACATTGATAATCTAGAAAACGAGACAAACATGAACAAGGTATCTCTTGAGGCCAAGAACATCAGTCTGAGCTACGGCAGTACCGAGGTGCTGCGCGACATCAACCTGCGTGTCGAGCCCGGCGAGTTTTTTGCACTGCTGGGCCCGTCGGGCTCGGGCAAGTCCACGCTGCTGCGGCTGATTGCCGGCTTCAACCAACACCAGCGTGGCGAGTTGCGGGTGGACGGGCAAGACATCACCGGCATACCGCCCCATGCACGCAACATCGGCATGGTGTTCCAGAGCTACGCCTTGTGGCCCCACATGACCGTGGCCGAAAACGTGGCCTTTGGTTTGGTGGAGCGGCGCGAAACGCGTGAGGCCATCAAACGCAAGGTGGGCGCCGTGCTCGACCTCGTGGGCCTGGGCGCCTATGCGCAGCGCCGGCCGGGGCAACTGTCTGGCGGGCAACAACAACGTGTGGCGCTGGCGCGCACCGTGGTGATCGAGCCCAAGCTGCTGCTGCTGGACGAGCCACTGTCCAACCTCGACAAACAATTGCGGGTGCAGATGCGCGAAGAAATCAAGCACCTGCAGCGCAAGCTGGGCCTGACCACCATTTTTGTGACACACGACCAGGAAGAGGCCATGACCACCGCCGACCGCATGGCCGTGCTCGACAAAGGCATCTTGCAGCAGGTCGGTGCGGCCTCGGGCCTGTATGACTTTCCGGGCAATCGTTTTGTGGCGTCGTTTGTTGGCACGGCGAATGTGCTGGACGGCCAGGTCACGGCGGTGAGCAATGAAACGCTCACGTTCAAGCTGCCAGGCTTTGGTTCGCTGACGTTTCCGCGCCCGGCGCAAGCCCCCAGCATGGGGGATGTGGCGATGGCGTTTCGTCCGCACCAGGTGAGCATTCAGGTGCGCGACGCACAAGTCGACGCCTCACGGGTGTGGATGGATGGCCTGGTGGAGAGTGCCGAGTTTTTGGGCGAATCCTCGCGCTACCGGGTGCGTGTGGGTGAGGTGTCCATGGTGGCGGACCAGGCGCATTACGCCGGCCTGGCGATGTTCCCGCCAGGTGCGCAGGTGCGCCTGGGCATAGACCCCACGCAGGTGCGGTTTCTGCATGCGTGAGGTGTTGAAGCTTGGAGTGTGGCGCGGGAGGGCGCCAACGTGACAAACGGCAATGGCAACGCCAACGCCAACGGCGTACACACCGGCCGCGATCCGCGCATGGAGATCTACCAGCTGCGCGCCTTTGTCACCGCCGCCAAGTTGGGTAATGTCACACGCACGGCCGAGTTGTTGCACCTCACGCAGCCCGCCGTCACCGCGCAGATCAAGGCGCTGGAAGATGAACTCGGCGTCGCCCTGTTCGACCGGCGCCCCGGCCGCATCACGCTCACCAGATCCGGCGAAGCTTTGCTACCCGAGGCCGAGCAGGTGCTCATCGCCGCCAGCCATCTGGTGGGCAAGGCCAAGGAACTGATAGGGCAGGTGACCGGGCAACTGGTGATAGGCACGTTGGGCGACCCCGACTGGCTGCGCCTGGGCTCGCTGCTGCAGGCCCTGGTCAGCAGCCTGCCGCTGCTGGACATCAAAACCCGCAACGGCAACGCCGAAGAGTTGCGCGAGCAGGTGGCGGCAGGTCTTTTGCAGGGCGCCTTCTACATCGGCCCCAACATGCCGCGCGAAGTCGCCGGGCTGCAGCTGCAAAGTGTCTACTACCGCATTGCCGGGCCGTACAACATCCGCGACAAGGTGCTGCATGCCGGCTGGCGTGAGATCGCCGGCATGCCTTGGATTGGTGCACCGACGCAGCACCATGTGCAAACGCTGCTACGCGACATGTTTGCGCACCAGGGTTTCACACCCAACCAGGTGCTGGAATCAGACGAAGTGGCCTCGCCCCAAAGCCTGGTGCGCTCTGGCGTGGGTTTGGCGCTGTTGCGCGAAGACATTGCCGTGGCCGCCAGCGAGCGCCAGGAAGTGGTGATCTGGCCACACGCACGTATGGCGGCGCGGCTGGGGTTTATTTATCCTGTGGCGGCGGAACACGATCCGGCCACGGTGGCCACGATCTCGGTGCTGCGCACGGTCTGGGACTTGCCCGCTTGAATCGCTGATGCTCGGCAAAGTTGCCGGGCAAACCGTAAACTCCGGTCTTTCTGTATGGGAGAGTTTATGAATCAAGTTCAGTTGGGCCATAGCGAGCTGCGCGTGACGCCGATCTGCCTGGGCACCATGACGTTTGGCGAGCAAGTCGATGAGGCGACCTCGCACAGCATTCTGAGCCGCTCGTTGGAGCGCGGCGTGAACTTCATCGACACGGCCGAGATGTATTCCGTGCCGGCACGCGCCGAAACCTTTGGCGCCACCGAGACCATCATCGGCAACTGGTTCGCCAAGAACCCCGGTGCCCGCGAGAAGCTGGTGGTTGCGAGCAAGGTGGCCGGCCCGGCGCGCGGCATGCCCTGGGTGCGCAACGGCAGTGCTGATTTGACCGGCGCCGAAATCACCGCCGCCTGTGAAGACAGCCTGAAGCGTCTGCAAACCGATGTCATCGACCTGTACCAGATCCACTGGCCCGCACGCCATGTGCCGGCTTTTGGCAATGTGTATTTCGACCCCGAAAAAGACCTGCCCGTGGCGCCTATCCACGAGCAGCTGGACGCCATGGCGCGCCTGATCAAGGCCGGCAAGATCCGCGCTGTGGGCCTGTCCAACGAAACGCCTTACGGCGTGCACGAGTTTGTGCGCCTGGCCGAACAACATGGCCTGCCACGTGTGGCCACCGTGCAGAACCCGTATTGCCTGGTGAACCGCACCGTGGAAAACGGTTTGGATGAAACCATGTACCGCCTGGGTGTGTCGCTGCTGGCGTACTCGCCGCTGGGCTTTGGTTTGCTGACCGGCAAATACGATGCCTCGGGCACCACCGGCCCGGACGCGCCGCAGGGCGCGCGGATCGCGCGTTATGAATCGGTGCGCAAACAACGCTGGGGCCGCAACGAGGCACTTGTCGCCGCGCGCCGCTACAACGCGCTGGCGCGTGCCCATGGTTTGACGCCAACCCAACTGGCGCTGGCCTTCTGCTATACCAAGTGGCAAGTGGCCAGCACCATCATTGGCGTGACCACGGTGGCGCAGTTGGACGAGGATCTGGACGTTTGGGGTACCACGCTGTCGGCCGAAGTACTGGCCGAGATCGACAAGATCCGCTGGGAGCTGCGCGACCCCGCGCAGTAACTGGCAACCCCCCAGGCTTGCCCACTGCGTGTGGCCGCCAACCCCCCTGCTGGGGGCGGCCCCTACGGCCCGGCGAAGCCGGTTCCGTGGGGCCCCATGATTGGGGCCGCCACTGCAGTGCGTTTTGATTTATGGGGCGCTATGTTTTATGTAGCTTCTTGCGTTTATCTAGTGAGCGCTGGGGCTTTATTTCCTTATAAGTCTTGCCATGGCCAGCAAAGCGCATATTTCTGAAACGCCTGCGACGCAGTTGTTGCGGGCGCAGAAGATTGCCTTCACCGAGCACAGTTATGCGTACTTGGAGCACGGCGGGGCGCAGCACAGTGCCGAGGTGCTGGGGTTTGACCCGTTCACTGTGGTGAAGACACTGGTGATGCAAGACCAGGCGGCCAAGCCGTTGATCGTTTTGATGCATGGCAACCGCAAGGTGTCGACCAAGAACCTGGCGCGGCAGATAGGCGCCAAGTCGGTCGAGCCCTGCCTGCCGGAAGTGGCCAACCGACACAGCGGCTACATGGTGGGCGGCACCTCGCCGTTTGCCACACGCAAGACCATGCCGGTGTTCATAGAAGAAACCATACTCGCGCTGCCGCGTATCCTGATCAATGGCGGGCGGCGCGGCTACCTGGTCGGGATTGACCCGCAGGTGTGTGTGCAACTGCTGGAAGCCAAGCCGGTGCAGTGTGGCCTGCCCTTGTAGCCACTGGATTCAGTAGCGTGCAAAGCGCTGCCGGTACGCTGCCGGCGTGAGACCTGTCAGTTCTTTGAACATCCTGCGCATATTGGAGTCGCTACTGAAGCCAAGCTCGGCGCTGATGGTGCTGATGGGGGCCGAAGTCAGGGTGATACGTTCACCCACCTGCGCCAGTTTGATGTGGCGTGTATAACGGCCCGCCGGGACACCCGCAGCGCTTTCGACCTTGCGTGCCAGTGTGCGTTCGGACATGCCCAAGGTCTGCGCCATCTTCTGCAGGGTGATGTGCTCCGCGGGCAGTTTCTCAATCAGGGCGTGTATTCGCCGTAGCAGTGGGTTGGGTTGCGCCATGAGGCTGATGGCCTGAAAAACCTGGTGCGGCTGTGTCGGGCGCGGCAACACCATCAGTTTGGTGAGGTCGTGCAATACCTCGGCGCTGAGGTGTTTCTCTATCAGCGATTGGGCGATAGGCAGATAACCGTTGACGCCACTGGCGGTTGCGATGCGCTCACTGAAGATGCTGTTTTTCTCGCTCTGCCATTGCACCTTGGGGTATTGCTTGCGCAACAAGTCCGCCAGCCACCAGGTGACGGTGGCCGGCTGGCCGTTGAGGGCGCCACTCGCGGCGGCCAAACAAACGCCCGCGCAGTAACTCCATAACTGGCAGCGCCGGCCAAGCCCTTTCAGGCTGGCCAGGAGCTCGGTGTTGGCGGACAAGGTGGTTGCCACATGTTGCGGCGACTCGGCCCAGAAACCCGGGATCAGGACGGCGTCGAACATACGATCGCTGACGGCATGTGTGGCTTGCAAAACCACACCGTGCGCACAGGCCACCGGGCCGCTGCGCTGCGCCACAAACTGCATTTCAAAGAGGACTTGTCCCGTTCGCCGGTTGGCGCCATGCAGCAGGTCGGCAAACGCCAGCAGCCCGGCTGGCATACAGCCGGGGAAGAGGACAAGGCCAATGCGAAGTGTGCTGGGCATGGCAGTAAATGAATTGATTGTGTCTGATTCTGCCATTTTGACGGCCGCTGCAGATGCATACGATGAGCCCCAACCCGAGGAGAGTTTCATCGTGAGAATTCAGCAGATCCGTAACGCCACCATCATTCTTGAGCTGGGCCCACATCGCGTCCTGGTCGATCCCATGCTGGCGCGCAAAGACGCATTGCCACCGCTGCGCTTGTTTTCCGCACGGCAGAGAAATCCGCTGGTCGAGCTGCCGCATGCGGCCGAACAGGCGCTTGCGGCCGTGACCCATTGCCTGATCACGCATTGCCAGAAAGGGCACTTTGATCATTTGGACAATGCCGGCAAACGCTGGTTGAGAGAGCGCCAGATTCCGGTCATCTGCACGCCGCATGACGCCTCTTATCTGGCGCAGCGCGGCATCAATGTGCAGCCCTTGCCCCACGACCATGCGGCGCCAAGCCCTTTCCTGGGCGGCCGGATTCGCACGCTGCGCTGCACCCATGGGGCGGGCGTGATCGGCCGGCTGATGGAGCATGGTGTGGGTTACCTGATAGAACTGCCCGGTGAGCCCAGCCTTTATCTGGCGGGTGACACGGTGCTGACGCCCGCGCTGCGTGACTTCGTGTTGCAGCATCAGCCGCAGGTCAGTGTTGTGCCTGCCGGCGGCGCACGCTTTGATCTCGGCGGCGAGGTCATCATGGGCGTGGATGATGTGCTCGGCTTCACCCGGCTGTGCCGGGGTACCGTTGTGGCCAACCACCTGGAAGCCATCAGCCATTGCCCGGTCACGCGTGAAGGCTTGACCCGTGCGGCCGCCGAGGCCGGCATTCTGCAGCGCTTGCGGATTCCAGAGGACGGGCAGGTGCTGGACTTGGGGCGCTGCTGAGCGATGGGCCGGCGGGGGTGCGGTTGGTGGGGTGAGCGGCTTGCCACCGGGGCAGGGCAAAAGCCATGGCCCGCCAAAGGTTGCGCACGCCCATAGGCGCGGTGGGGCGCAAACGGAGTAAGGTGCAGGGGCAGGCCGCATCAGGAATGCGGCCGGCGACAGCGATTTGTGCCTGCGCCTATCCATACTTGAAATGCAGTGGTTCAAGGAGGACGACTGAAAATGAACACCCGCTTGAAGACCCCCTCAGCCACCTCCCATGCAGCCTTTGCCGCAGCAGGAACGGCCACGCGATTAGGCTGGGCCTATAGGCTGGTGGCCGCGCTCGTCGCGCTGTTCGGCCTCTACTTTCTGGGCCTTGGCGCTTATCTGGTGACACTCGGCGGTAGCCCCTACTTTGCCGTTGCGGGTGTGAGCATGTTGCTGGCCGGCGGGCTGTTGTGGCGTGGGCAGGCGGCAGGCGCATGGCTTTATGCGGCCATGCTGCTGGCCAGTGTCGCCTGGGCCGTGGCCGATGCCGGCTGGGTGTTCTGGCCGCTGTTCTCGCGCTTGTTTGCCCTCGGTGTGCTGGGCCTGTTGCTGGCCTTGGTGTATCCGGCGTTGCCGCGCGTCACGGGCCGCAGTGCCTGGGGTTTGTCAGCGCTGTTGGCGGTGGTTCTGGCCGTAGCCTTCGGCGCCATGTTTGTGCCGCACGCCCCGGTAGCCAATGGCAACGGGCCCGGATTGACGCCGGTGGACGCCGCCCGGGCGCAGAAGAACTGGCAACACTACGGCAACACCAATGGCGGCAGCCGCTTCGCCGCACTCGACCAGATCCAGCGCGCCAATGTCGGCAAACTGGAAGTGGCCTGGACCTACCACACGGGTGACCTGGCCGTGAGTGATGGCAATGGTGCTGAAGACCAGATGACCCCGCTGCAGGTGGGTGACAAGGTGTTCATCTGCACGCCGCACAACAACCTGATGGCGCTGGATGCCGACACCGGCAAGCAACTCTGGCGGCGCGACATCAATGCCAAATCGACCGTGTGGCAACGTTGCCGCGGCTTGGCGTACTTTGACGCCACGCTGCCGTTGGACCAGCCCACGGCCGCCGGCGCCACACCCGTGCCCAGTGCCACCCCGCCTGCGGGGGCCAACTGCCAGCGCCGCTTGTTGACCAACACCATTGATGCGCGCCTGATCGCCGTCGACGCCGACACTGGCGCGTTCTGCCAGGGTTTTGGGCAGAACGGCCAGGTCGACCTGAAGGCGGGCCTGGGCGACGCACCCGATCCGTTTTATCAACTGACCTCGCCCCCCTTGATGGCGGGTACCACGGTGGTGGTGGGCGGCCGTGTGGCCGATAACGTGCAGGCCGACATGCCCGGTGGGGTGATACGTGGTTTTGACGTGCTCACTGGCGCCATGCGCTGGGCCTTTGATCCTGGCAATCCTGATGACAAGCAGGCCCCCGCAGCCGGCAAGACCTATGTGCGCAGCACGCCGAATGCGTGGGCGCCCATGTCATACGATGCGGCCTTGAACACGGTCTACCTGCCCATGGGCAGCCCGTCGACCGACATCTACGGCGTGGAGCGCACCGCGCTGAACCACAAGTACGGCGCCTCCATCCTGGCCTTGGACGCCAGCACCGGCGCCGAAAAGTGGGTTTACCAAACGGTGCACAACGACCTGTGGGACTTTGACCTTCCCATGCAGCCCAGCTTCATAGACTTCACCAAAGCCGATGGTGCCAGCGTGCCCGCGCTGGTGGTGGGCACCAAGGCCGGCCAGCTCTACGTGCTGGACCGCGCCACCGGGCAGCCGTTGACCGAGGTGCAGAACGTGCCGGTGAACAAGGCCAATATCCCCAACGAACCCTATGCGGCGACACAACCCAAGTCGGTGGGCATGCCGCAGATTGGCGCCCAGCACCTGAGCGAATCCGACATGTGGGGGGCCACGCCGTTCGACCAGCTGCTGTGCCGCATCGCCTTCAAGAAGATGCGCTACGACGGCCTGTACACCGCGCCCGGCACCGATGTGTCGCTGAGCTTTCCCGGCTCCTTGGGCGGCATGAACTGGGGTGGCATTTCCACCGATCCGGTGCACGGCTTCATCTTCGTCAACGACATGCGGCTGGGCCTGTGGATTCAGATGATTCCGTCGAGCAACAAGGCCGGCGCATCGGCTGGCGGCGAAGCGGTCAACACCGGCATGGGTGCCGTGCCGCTCAAGGGCACACCTTATGCGGTCAACAAGAACCGCTTCCTGTCGGTGGCCGGGATTCCTTGCCAGGCGCCGCCTTTTGGCACGCTGTCGGCGATAGACATGAAGACACGCCAGATCGCCTGGCAGGTGCCTGTGGGCACGGTGCGCGACACCGGGCCGCTGGGCATCAAGATGCACCTGCCGATTCCCATAGGCATGCCCACGCTGGGCGGCACACTGTCCACACAAGGTGGCCTGGTGTTTATTGCGGGCACACAAGACTACTATCTGCGCGCCTTTGACAGCAGCAACGGCCAAGAGCTGTGGAAGGGCCGTTTGCCGGTGGGCAGCCAGGGCGGGCCCATGACCTACCAGTCGCCGAAAACCGGCCGCCAATACGTGGTGGTGACGGCTGGCGGTGCACGCCAGTCGCCCGACCGTGGTGACTATGTGATCGCCTATGCGTTGAAGCCGAACTGAGGCAAGGCTGAACAAGGCTCAGGCGGCGCAGACCATGCTTAGTTTTGCGCTGCGGCCAGCTGTGCTCGCAGCGCCGCGTTTTCCGCCTCCATGGCGCTCAGTTTCTCGCGCAGCGGGCCCACGGCGGCGCTGATTTCTTCTTCGGTGAAGCGCGGTGTGATGTGTTGCGGGCAGTTCCAATCAAAGGCCTCCAGCTTCACGCGGAAGATGCGTTCCAGCTTGGCCTTGTAGCCGGGCACGGTGACCAGTTCGGTCAGCGCCGGGTCGGCGTCCAGCGCCACTTCTTCGACGCGCGCAAAAATCTTCAGGCGTGTGCGGCCGGCGTAGTCCATCAAGAACAGGCTGGCGCGGTTGTCGGCCGCGAGGTTGCCCTTGCTGATGTATTGCCGGTTGCCACGGTAGTCGGCAAACGCCAGCGTCTGGTCGTCCACCATCTTCAAAAAGCCGCGCGGCCCACCACGGTGCTGCAGGTAGGGCCAGCCGGTTTCCGACACCGTGGCCATGTAGAAGCTGTCGCGCGCGGCAATAAAGGCGGCCTCGTTTCGCGTGAACCGGTCGAACTCGCGGTGGCCTTTGAAGTCTTGCCACAGGTGGTCGGCGCCCATCGAAGCTTGCGCGGCTTGCACGCTGGGGGTGACGGCAATATCCAAAAATCCGTAGGCCATGGTCTTCTCCAATCAGTGGTTTAAGAAGTTGATGGCTGAATGGTGCGCCTTTCCAGTTAATTTGATAATTCGTTAAATTCGGCAATATCTCTATCAAAAAATGGAAAGGTGGCCTATGGACCGTTTGGAAGCCATGGCGATGCTGGTGACGGTTACCGAGGCGGGCAGCCTTTCCGCTGCGGCGCGCGCCCTGCAGGTGCCGCTGGCCACACTCAGCCGCAAAATCACCGACCTCGAAGCCCGGCTCGGTGCGCGTTTGTTGATCCGCACCACACGCAAGCTCACCCTGACCGATGCCGGCGTGACCTACCTCGCCTCGGCCCGCCGCATCCTAGAGCAGGTGGAAGAGGCCGAGCGCACGGCCGCTGGTGAATTCACCGTGCCCAAGGGTGAGTTAGTGATCACCGCGCCCCTGATGCTCGGCCGCTTACACGTGTTGCCCGTGGTCGCCGAGTTTTTGGCAGCGTTCCCCGAAATCCATGTGCGCCTGGTGCTGGCCGACCGCAACGTCAACCTGGTTGACGACCACGTCGACATGGCCGTGCGCATCGGCCGGCTGCCCGACAGCGCCATGGTCGCCACGGCCGTCGGCAGCATGCGCTTGGTAAGCTGTGCGAGTCCCGCGTTGCTGGCAGCATTGGGTGAGCCGTTGGAACCTGCGGATCTGCTGCGTTTTCCGTGTGTAACGGTTGATGTCTTGCAGACCTCATCCACCTGGCGCTTTCGCCATCCAGAATCCGGCGCCGCCGTTGACGTGCACCTGCAGCCGCGCCTGGCCGTGACCACGACAGAAGCAGCGGTAGACGCGGCCGGCCTGTCCGTGGGCGTGGCGCGCCTGATGCATTACCAGGTGGTTGATGCACTCCAGCGCGGCAAACTGAAAACCATTTTGCAGGCCTACGAGCCCGAGCCCTCACCCGTGAGCCTGGTACACGCTTCGCGCGGCCAGATGCCGCTGAAGATGCGGAGGTTTCTGGACTTTGCCGCGCCTAGGTTGCGGGATGCGATTGCGGGCGTGGCTTCTTTTGGATGACGTCCCCAGACTTACGCGGGCAGTGACTGCTTAGGTGTTGGAGAAATGTCTCAGAAGGGCCGCAAGCGCCGGTACAGGCTGCTCCAAAGCCGTTGTTCAATTTTTACTGTTAAGCAGAACTTGATTCTTTAAGACACGTCACGTCAGCGAAACAGCTGAGTCAAGTGACATCACTTGTTTGTCAATTGCATAGAGGCGCAGCCTGAGCTGGCTTTCCGCCCGAGTTAAATCCCAAAGCTATAGGCTTTCAGCTCGCAAAGAAGATGGCTTCGCCCGGTCTTTATCTGGCAACTCTTATCGCGGTGATGGTGAATGCACCGTTGAGCTTCTCTGCCGTGAATTTGACTTTGTCGCCTTCGTTGATGCCCAACAATAATTTTGCGTCAGCTGTTTTGAACACCATGGTCATCGCTGGCATGTCTAAGTTTTGAAGCGGGCCGTGCCGAAGCGTTATCTTGCCCTGGTCCAGGTCGATTTTGCGGACCTCGCCGTCGCTCAGTGGCTCGTTGACAGTTGTTGTCGAGCCTGTGGATGGGGTTGGCTCGCTCCCCGGCGTTGTTTGCGCATGTGAAGCAAGGACGACAGCCATCGCAGCGGCAGCAAGGATTTGGGGAAGTGTCATGGCATGGTCCTAGAGGGTTGGGGGTAGCGAGCAAAGACGGTTGCACCACCGCGCTTGTCGATGAGCAGTACCTCGTAAGATTCCTGGCGGTCATCGACCTCCATGCCGGGTGAGCCTATGGGCATGCCAGGCACCGCGATGCCAATTGCCGTGGGCTTCAAAGCTAAAAGACGTTTGACCTCGGCGGCGGGTACGTGTCCTTCCACCAAATACCCGTTGACCAGGGCGGTATGACAGCTGCCAAACTTTTCCGGCAACCCATATTGCTTGCGTGTGTCAGTCGTGTTGACCACCTCGGTCACCTTGGTGGCAAAGCCAGCAGCCTTCAAGTGGTCGACCCAAGCCGCGCAGCAAGCGCATCCTGCATTCTTGTAGACATGTATCTGCGGCAAGGATGGTTTGGCTCGCGGCGACAGGCTGGTTCCTGCGATGCAGGCGGCCGAGAGAAGTTGCCGGCGCTTCATTTGACCGTCACCTTGCCGACCATGCCGGCTTCAAAGTGGCCCGGGATGAGGCAGGCGAACTGAAACTCACCTGCCTTGGTGAACTGCCAGACAACCTCTCCGCTGGCTCCTGGCTTCACGTGTGCCATGTACGGCTCGGCGTGCTCCATTTCCGGGAACTTTCTCATCATCTCCGCGTGCTTTTTCAGCTCGTCCGGCGTGCCGATGACCATCTCATGGAGCACCTGCCCTTTGTTGCTGGCCACAATTTTGACGGTCTCTCCGCGCTTGACGGTAATGTCTGCTGGCGTAAACCGCATGGAGTCGGCCATGTCGAGGCGAATGGTTCGAGTCGCCTTGGCTGGGTCACCCTCACGACCAAAAGCCGTGTCCTCGACCTTGGTGGCATCGAATTTTCGAGGCTTTGCCGCATGGTCTTCACTGCCGTGTGCAAAGACACCCGAGGCTGCGATGGCCGCCGCAAGTGCCAGGATGGAAGATTTGGTATTCATGGAATTGAACTCCTTGGTTAATGGTTATGCCCGCCGGTTGGCTTGCGGACGTTGAGGGTGGCTTTGTCGGGTTTCGCGCTGGGCACCCGCGTCGGTGGTGTGGCCTGGCCGGAATACTCATATGCGACGGTGCCTTGCGGGTGCTTGAACCAGCCAGGGTCGCTGTAGTCGCCGGACTTCACGTCGTCACGGACTTTGACAACACTGAACATGCCGCCCATCTCAAGTGGCCCAAAAGGGCCCATGCCCGTCATCATCGGCAAAGTGTTATCTGGCAGGGGCATTTCCATAGCGCCCATGTCCGCCATCCCCTTGTCACCCATCACCATGTAGTCAGGGACAAGCTTGGAGATGCGTTCGGCCACGCCACGATGGTCGACACCAATCATGTTGGGTACATCGTGCCCCATGGCATTCATCGTGTGATGGGACTTGTGGCAGTGGATGGCCCAATCGCCGGCCAACGCATCAAACTCGAAAGCACGCATTTGTCCCACCGCGATATCGGTCGTGACTTCGGGCCACCGCGCTGACGGAGGGACCCACCCGCCATCGGTTCCCGTGACCACGAAGTGGGGACCGTGCATGTGGATGGGGTGATTGGTCATGGTCAGGTTGCCGACCCGCACCCGCACCCTGTCTCCGGAGCGGGCGACCAGTGGGTCAATGCCCGGGAAGACGCGGCTGTTCCATGTCCAGAGGTTGAAGTCGGTCATTTCCGACGTCTTCGGGGTGGCGGCGCCCGGCTCGATGTCGTACGCAGCCAGCAGGAACACAAAGTCCCGGTCGACCTGCATTTGGCGCCGGTCTTTGGGATGGATGATGAACATGCCCATCATGCCCATCGCCATCTGCGTCATCTCATCGGCGTGCGGGTGGTACATGTGGGTGCCGGAGCGCAGCAACGTGAATTCGTAGACGAAGGTTTTGCCAGGTGGAATGTGCGGTTGGGTCATCCCCCCGACACCATCCATACCCGACGGGAGCAAGATGCCGTGCCAGTGGACCGTGGTGTGTTCGGGCAGCTTGTTGGTGACGAAGATGCGGACGCGGTCGCCTTCGACGGCCTCAATCGTGGGGCCCGGGCTGGAGCCGTTGTAGCCCCACAAATGGGCCTTCATGCCGGGTGCAAACTCGCGCACAACGGGTTCGGCAACCAGGTGAAATTCCTTGATGCCGTTCTGCATGCGCCAGGGAAGCGTCCAGCCATTGAGTGTGGCCACAGGGTTGTAGGGCCGGCCATTGGGTGGCACAAGTGGGGCCTGCATGGTGGAGGACGTTTGGTAAACCGCCTCAGGCAATGAAGCCGCACCTACGCGGCTCACGGCCGTCGCGCCCAAAGCCGCAGCACCTGCTGCTCTAAAAAATTGACGTCTATTGGACATTGATTTCTTTCAGTGACCGCCGCTTGATGCGGACGAGCCAGCCGATGAGGATGAGGACATGGCGCTGCCAGTGCCGGGAGAGCGTCCCGTCAGCGCTGTTTGCAGGTTGGTCTGCGCCACCCAGAAGTCACGCAGTGCTTCGAGGTAGCCGGTGACGCTGGTGACCTGGTCACGAGAATCGGCCAACAGCTCGAAGACACCGATGAGCATCCCGTTGTAGCGCAGAAGGTTTTCTTCAGAGATGCGTTTTCTCAGCGGAACGACTTCGTCACGGTAGTGCCTGGCCAAGTCGAAGCTGGTGCGGTAGGCTGCGTAGGATTCGCGAACCTCAGAGCGTGCATCGATTGCGACTTGGGCCGTGCGATGCACGGCCTGCATGTAGGTCGCCTCGGCGCGCGCCACTCTCGTCGCACCAAAATCGAACAGTGGCAGCGCCAATTCGATTTCGTAGCCGTTGGCGCGAGGTTCACCACTCACACTTTTGTTCTGGTAGCCGACTTCCAGGACATTGATGAGGCTTGTGGTTTTGGTCAGGCCTAGCGACTTGGCTGTGTGTTCCGTCGCACGTTTGGCCATTTGCACGTCAAGGCGCGTGAGCAGCGCCGTCTGCTCTGCGTCCTTCGGCTCTATGGGCTGCTGGGGAAGTTCCGGCAGTCTGTCGGGCAACATGAACGTCTGAGTGCCCGACAAGCCGAGCAATCTGCTCAGCCTCTCGCGCGCAACCACCGCTAGGTACTGAGCGCGGGCCAGTTGAGATGTGGCGTCGGCATAAAAAGCCTGCTCGCGCATCTGGGCGAGCTTGTTGAAATTGCCTGCCCGGACCATCCGGCGTGCGAGTTCATTGGACGCGTCTGCAGCCTCTTTCACCTGTAGGTAGTAGGTCACCAACTCTTGTGCGGCGACGGCGCTGAAAAAGGCTTTTCGTGTTTCTGCCGCCAGGCCAACAGCCTCATGGGCCACTTGCAGTTGGACCTGGGCGAAACGACGCTGCTCGATGTCGGATGCGATAGGCAGCGTCAACAGGCCCAAGATGTCGAACATGACAGCACGGTCGATTTCGACGATGCCACCAGCTTCGCGCAGGCGACCAAAACTGAATGTCGGATTTCTAAGGCGACCGGCGCGAACCAGCTCCGCCTCGGCAATACCGAGTTCGCTAAAACTGGCCTGCAGGCCTCGGTTGTTCAGGAAAGCGAGTTCTACGGCGCTATCCGACGTCAGCGGTTGCCTTACCAGTTCAGAGACGCGGGTTCGAGCGTTATCGATTTGGTTTTCAGTCCGTTGATAGACCGGCTTTTGTCCAACTCTTTCTCGTGTCATCTCGGCCACCCGGGCGGAACCACCATCCGGAGAGAACGAGGCACACCCCGCCAGCGTGAGCGCGGCCACGGCAACGACGGTGATACGCTTCATTGTTGACCTCCGCGCATTGGATGGGCGCCATGCGGCGATGTGGCGGGCATGGCCGAGCTCGGTTCTATGGCACCTTTGGAAGGGGGCGTTGGCGCAGCCTGTCCAGCAGCGTGGCCACTTGTTTTTAGACCGGCCTCGCGAACGGTGTCGTTGACCGTTCGCCAATCACCCGCCTTCATTTCTTGCCATGGCTTGTAATCAGCGAAAGCGGATTGATAGGCCAGCGCCGGGTAAGGTGCGTCAGGGGCGGCCGGGTCGCTGCGCCCGGCCAGGGCTGTTGCAACCCACGGTATGCACAGTGCCGCAGCGGGCACTAGCCGCAGGAATCGTTTTGTCATTGTTGAAGTCCATGTGAACCATTGGGTCGGCATAGCCGACACAGGAGACGCTCGCATCGACCGCAATGCGGACGCACGAGCCCCTTCAGACCTCCCGTGGAGGTCGAAATGGGTCAGATGGTTCGTGGAGGGCGCTCTTGCCCGTCCGAGATGTGGCTCGGCGACAAGGCGGCGGGGTCGCTGTGTTTGACTTGAGCGAGGTCTAATGGCTCGTTAAGTGCGGGCGCGTTGCTCACCAGAAGGGTCAGCCCGCAAAATGCGGAGCACATATTGCACTTGCTCGTTGCACCGTGGTCTTGCCAACCATGAAGGTCGGCGTCACTTACGTCTTTCGTCGACTCATGCTCGTGGCCGCCGGCGCCATGGGAATGTTCCATGTTGACGGTCATTTCCTCATGGCCAATAGTGCCATCACCAACGGAGAGTTCAGTCAAGCCGCTTGGAGAAGAAACACCGCAAAGCATTGCCGCCGCCAGCGCGCCGCGAATCGGGAGCAGCAAAGCAAGAAGTAGCAGGAAGAAGATACGCCAGCGGTTCACGATGAGCTTTTTAGAGACTTTGGAAAAGACGATAACCGACGTCCGAAGAAATGGTAAACCTTGCCGCAATGGCAAGGTCAAGGGTATTCGACAGAAATATTTTTTGTGAATTGTTGGCTGATACACGCCGTGAATGAGGAAGCTCGCCAGGGCTGGCTTAGGCGGTCCTCAGAGTTCTCCCAACATGCACAGCACTGTCGTACAGGTTGAGACGAGTCAGGCATGTGCGACGTGCAGCCGGTCGCCTTAGGTCGCCTCTTATGAGCCAGGCAGCTTGGTAATAAGCAATGAGATAGAAGCAATGAGATAGGGAACCGCTTCGAATGACGGCTGCTGGCCAGCAGAAGTCTAGGCTCCAGGCACGTTTATTGACCTCGGCCAGTTCGACGGTGGCGTGCTTGCGGCTTAATGAACTCGCAGCACTTCAAACTGCTGCCGGATCGGAGCGACCTGTATCCACACCTCATCACCCTCACATTTGCCCAGCATGGCCCTGCCCAAAGGCGCTTCGCTGCTGATGACCTGCACGAGTTGAGTGCCGCAGAGCAATTTCATGCTGCCCCCATCCGGCCCGAGAAAGAGTAGTTGCTGCTGGTCGTCGGAATCGACCAGGCAGACCAGCGCGCCCAGCTGTATGCCTTTGCTGGGGTCGTAGGGGCGCGGGCGGAATTGGCGCCAATGGGCCATGGCCTGGCGGATGCCTTCGGCGCGCCGCGCCTGGCCGGTGGCCAAGTAGGCAGCTTCGAGTCCCAATGTGTCGTATTTGTTTTCGGCGATGTTTTCTTCGTGCGTCGCCGTTTCATGCGCCTCCCTCACGGCCTGTTCGGCTTGCAGCAGGTCTTCGGCGAGCCGTTCCAGCACCTGCTGCTGCAGCAAGAATTTATCCATGATGAAAGGTCGGCATCTCGAAAGCGGGGGAAGGTCTGGATTATGAAGGGCACCACCAGGCTTAGACCTAGAAGGCATTTCCTTCTTCGTCGCCATGTCGCCTGGTGGTGCGTCACGCACCACGACGACGCGAAAATCACTAAGAAGCAGCGCCCTATTCACAGTCGGCTTGGTTTTTGCTTGTCTTTGGTGCGACAAGCACATATTCCGTGCGTCGCACCAAGACAAGGCTTACTGATTCTCGACTTTGACCATGGATGCACTAAAACAGGGCGCAGACGCGCTATTCATACTTCTCGGCGGCATTCTGGTGCTGGCCATGCATGCGGGCTTTGCCTTTCTCGAACTGGGCACGGTGCGCAAGAAGAACCAGGTGAATGCGCTGGTCAAGATTCTGGCCGACCTGTCGGTGTCGACGGTGGTGTATTTCCTGGTCGGCTATGGCGTGGCCTATGGCGCACACTTTCTGGTCGGCGCCCAGGAGCTGGCGCAGTTCCACGGCTACGGGCTGGTGAAGTTCTTCTTTCTGCTGACCTTTGCGGCGGCCATCCCGGCCATCATCTCCGGCGGCATTGCCGAGCGCGCGCGTTTCGGTCCGCAACTCATCGCCACGGCGGTGATCGTGGGCCTGATTTATCCCGCCTTCGAGGGTGTGGCCTGGAACCAGCAACTGGGTGTGCAGGCCGCGCTGCTGCGCTGGACCGGGGCGGAGTTCCACGACTTTGCCGGCTCCGTGGTGGTGCATGCCATGGGCGGCTGGCTGGCACTGCCGGCCGTGCTGCTGCTGGGGGCGCGACGCAACCGCTACCGCAAGGACGGCGCGGTATCGGCCCATCCGCCGTCGAATATTCCCTTCCTCGCGCTGGGCGCCTGGATACTGATTGTTGGCTGGTTCGGCTTCAACGTGATGAGCGCGCAGACGCTGGACAAACTCTCGGGCCTGGTGGCCGTGAATTCGCTGATGGCCATGGCCGGCGGCACGCTGGCCGCGCTGGCACTGGGCCGTAATGACCCGGGCTTTGTGCACAACGGTCCGCTGGCCGGGTTGGTGGCCGTCTGCGCCGGGTCGGACATCATGCATCCGCTGGCCGCGCTGCTGGTGGGCGCGGTGGCGGCGGTGATCTTCGTGCAGATGTTCACGCTGACGCAGAACCGCTGGCAAATTGACGACGTGTTGGGCGTGTGGCCCTTGCACGGCCTGTGCGGCGCCTGGGGTGGCATAGCCGCAGGCATCTTTGGCCACCAGGCGCTGGGCGGCATGGGCGGCGTGAGTTTCTGGGCCCAACTGGCCGGCACGCTGCTCGGTGTGGCCTGGGCGCTGGTCGGGGGGCTTGTGGTCTACGGCACGCTGCGCAAGGTGATGGGCCTGCGTTTGTCGCAGGAGGAAGAGTTCGAGGGCGCCGATCTGTCCATCCACCGCATAGGCTCCACACCGGAGCGCGAGGTGAACTGGTAGGCGGGCGCCCAGGGACGCTGCGTCCCGCCGCTCAAGCCTTCACTTCGACCACTTGTTCGAAGCCGCCGAAGATCATGCGTTTACCGTCGAAAGGCATGGGCGGGTTGCCGGGGGCGGACGGATCCATGCGCGGGTCTTCCATCATCTTCTTCATGGCGGCGTCGCGTGTGGCCTTGTCCGGCCATTCAACCCATGAAAATGCCACGGTCTCTTCGGCCGTGGCCTGCACTGCACGCCGGAAATCGGTGACCTTGCCATCGGGGACGTCGTCGCCCCAGCCTTCGATCACACGGATGGCGCCAAGCTCAAGGAAGATCGGGTCGAGCTTGCGCGCATGCTCGATAAATTTCTGCTTGTTGGCGCTGGGAACGGCGATCACGAAACCATCGATGTAGGACATATCTTCACTCCTGTGAGGTTGAGCGGTGAGCGCCAGCCTGAGGGCGTCTTGTCATCTTCCGACGATGGGCCGCACGCCAAATCGAGATCGCCCGCAATGCCCGGGTGCCGCAGCACCCGGTCGGGCTCAGCAGTGAATGGCGAGGATCAGGCCAAGCCGCTGCTGAGTGTCGCCAGCAGGCGCGTCCAGGCGCGCTCAGACTGGGCCGCGTCGTAGACCCGTGTGTCGGGCGGGCACCAGCCGTGGGCTGCGGGGTAGACCTCCACTTCGGCGCCCAGCTTCGCGCTCTCGAGTGCGCTGCGCAGCGTGTTTTTGTCCTCGGGCTGTTTGGTGTCGTCGTTCTCGGCAATCGCAATCAGATAACGCGCCTTGGTCTGGCCTACCAGCTTGTGCGGGCTGTCGGGTGCTGCCGTCACCATGGCGGCGCCATGGAAGGTACCGACCGCACCCACGCGGTCTGGCGCGACTGTGGCCGTGCGCACCGCAATCGGCCCGCCCATGCAATAACCCGTAGTACCCAGTTTTTTCGTCTTGTCGACCTCGGCCTGGGCGTCGAGCCAGGCCACAAAGGTCTTGCCGTCGCTCAGGTGCATGGCTGGTGTCAGGGCCTGCATCAGCGGCATCACTTCGGCGATCGGCGTCTGGCCGCCCTGCGCAGCGGTGGGCGCCTTCTTCTGGCGGTAGAAAGGGTTTACCACCAGCACGCTGTAGCCCGATTCGGCCAGCCGCTTGCCCATCTGCCGGAAGGCCGGGCGCAGGCCAAACACATCCGGCCACACCAGCACGCCGGGGGCCGAGCCCGAGGCGGGGGCGACATAGTAGGCATCGCAGACGCCGTCCGGCGTGGTGATGCTCACCTCGCGCTCGGTCACGGCTGCCGCGTTGGCCACACTGGGCAACACCGTCAGCAGACCGGCAGATGCCGCCCACGCGCCGAAGTCACGGCGGGTGTACTTGTTGAGTTCTTCCTGGTCATTCAGATCACACATGGTTGCTTCACCTTAATCGGATCAAATCGGAATGCAGCTTATGCCATGAATTGGGACGACCGGCAAGAATCACTGTTGCGGGGCTAGGGTAGCCTACGTCACGGCTATGGCCAGCCAAGTCCAGGCCTGATTGCACGAGCGGATCGTGGGAGGCGGTACTGGAGACGAATGGGCGCGCAAAGGGGCGCATACCTGGGACCAAAGACGCCGTTCGCTGTTCTGCAGCCGAAAGTGCGTTGCCATCAAAAATTTTGCCGCCACCGATTTCTGCACCGATACCTGCAGGGATACCTGGCTTCGCCAACCGCTTGCTCAAGGCCTGTTGTTATGCATGCGTAGGGTTTAACTGCAAAACAATGTTCAGCAGGTTGAAGAACTCCAATGCAGCGCTTCCTCGTCCTGGTCGAATTCGATGCCATGGGCATGCCTCGCAGCAACCTGGCCATAGATGAGTGCAGAGTTGACAGTTGAGTCACGTTTCGCCGGCGCTTTGGAGCGACCATGGCAGCCATGGCAATCGACAACGAGAGGTCGTGATGACAGCTATCGACAAGAAGGAATGTGGCCTGTCCAAGAGCGCTTGCGCTGACGGCAGCAGCCTGTGGGCAAGGTTGATTGGCTTGGGTCTGGAAACTCCGGGGCATGGTGATGCAGCCCGCGACGTGCCCTTGGTCCTGCTGAAGGCGGGCGCCACAACATGTGGCTTTGCGCTGCTGAACGCCGTATTGTTTGTGGCGCTGCGATAGCGCTTATTTCTAGCCACTTGGGCTTCAAGGTTTTTGCGGAACTCTTGCAGGCCGTGTGCTGTTCGTCCCGTAAGCCAGCGTTCAATTGGTATGTCGGGGTTGAAAAAGAAGCCGTTCGCAAGGGCCACCGAGGCCATCCCCCGGCATCCACGCCGCCAGCGCATGCTCAACGCAAAAGTGGTTGGTTACAAAGTTAGTAACTCAATCGTGAAAAAAAGTCTGTGATCAATTGAAACTGATTGTTGCCCGTGTGAAGTAGTTCCGTGAAAGATTATGCAAGCCTACGACACTTGAGGCAAAGAACCACCTGTCGGGAAATACCATGTTGAAACTAACTCTGAATATCGCCTCCTTGCTCGCCGCCGCCGTTCTGTTGACCGTCCTAGGCGGAGGCAATGACATTGACGCCGCGGCAGAGATCGAAATCAGTGGCATGCCAGCGGCTTCCCATCCAGGAAACAAACTACGGCAGGACGAAACACTGCCCAGCCTCTCTCGGTCTGAGACTGCCAGGACATAGGCGTGTGCTGTGCGAAGGCAAAAGCCGCCTCAATGGGGGCTGGGTTTGGGCTTAGCCAGGCATGTCTTCCGCAAGGGTGGCGGTTGTGACCTCGCCCATTAAGGGCGTTCATCATGTTGAGGAGTTTGGTCAGAAATCTCGTACCACTCGGCCTTCGAACCGACGAAGATATGCGCCGAAACTTTTGTCTCTAACGGCGTATCCAGGGTGCCTATGCGCACCCGAACCGCTTCGGGTGTGTTGTCGCGCTTGCCTATGATTGGCGACCCACAAATGCTGCAAAACACACGCTGAACTCCCGAATCCGTTCTGTAGCTGCGCAGTGATTCCTGTCCCTTGATGATGTGAAAGTCCGAGGCCGCTACTGCAGCAACGGCTGCAAAAGCCGAGCCATTGGCCTTTCGGCAGCGCGAGCAGTGGCAATAAACACCGGGGCCAAGCGAACCCGTGATTTCATACTTCACTGCCCCGCATAAGCAGCCACCTTTGTGCATTTGATTTTCCATAAAGCTAACGGTTTGAGATGAGAGTAGCGGCAGACTTCTGCCTTCGCGCGTCCTTGGTTTCCGGCTGGAAGTCGTTTGGACCGGCTGAAGCCTAACCGCATTTAGCTCCCGATGTGGTCGCCAGTCATTCGCAAAAGCGCACGCTACATGTTCGACGTAGCGGCAGCTTGGGCCTAGATGCAAGACTTGCCCCTAACGCGAGGTTATCCGAAGGTAAAGGCGTATGCCCTTGCCCCGGGATCGAGGAACTGGATCTGCACCGTGCGCGCCTTCACGACCGCACTCTGGCGCACCAGTTGGTAGAGGCGGGTGGCATCCAGCACTCCGTAGCCATCGGCGTCCACGTCCGTGCCGTGATGTGATCCGGGAGGCTGGCCATCCAGCGTCAGGTGAAACCGCAGCGCTTGGCCGGATGCCGTTCCCAGCACCAGGTTTGCGTCGCGGGCTTGGAAGCGCAGCGCCAGGCTGTTGCCCGCCTGTTGGGCCTCGACGAATTCCGGTTTCTGTGTCCAGTTGCCCGTGAGCGACCAGGTGTTGAGTTGCAGCGCTGCGGGTGTGTCGTTGGCCGGCTTGTCGGGCGTCGCCCGGCCGGTGACGCTCAAGCCACTGCCTTTTTCGTAACCGAGGTAGATTTCCGGACTGCGCAGCGTGTTGGTATCGGCCGCCAGGCCAAGGCCCTGGGTGTCTGGTGCGAAGTTGGCTGGCACGCCCTGGGCGGCCGGTGCACCGGCTTCGCGCAACAAGTCTTCGATCACACGTTCGGCGGCAGCGTACCCGCCCTCGCCGAACTGGTGGTGCCGCACGCGGCCCTGCGAATCGACGAAATAGAGTGCGGGCCAATACTGGTTGTTGAAAGCGCGCCAGATGCGGAAGTTGTTGTCCAGCACAACGGGGTAGCTGATCTTCAGGTCCTGTAAGGCCCTTTTGACGTTGTCGGTGTTTTTCTCGAAGGCGAACTCGGGGGTGTGCACGCCCACAACCACAAGGCCACGGTCGGCATATTTTTGCGCCCAGGCTTTGACGTAGGGCAGGGTGCGAAGGCAGTTGACACAGGAGTAGGTCCAGAAATTCACCAACACCACTTTGCCGCGCAGCGCAGGACTGGCTGCTGCTGCCGTATTCAACCACTGTGTGCCGCCCTCCAGGCTGACGTGGTTGGATTCGATGGGCAACTGGCTAGGTCTGGGCGCGCCATCGTTGTCCTGTGGCCGGGCTTCGCGGCTGAGACCAAGCTCCGCAGCTTTGGCCTGCGGCATGACGCGTTGCAACAGGCCGGCTTCAACGCCTGCGCCAGCCTGGCCGGTGATGTTGGCCAGCACGCTGCTGTCCAGACCTGTGGCCACGGCCACGACGCTTGCGAGCATGAAGGCTCCGGCGACGCGGCGACCCACAACACCAGGCAGCAGCTTGGCCTTCAATGCCGCCAGAGACCTGGCGCTCAGCCGCAATGCCGCCCACAGCGCCACGGTGGCACCGCCAGCATAGGACAGCAGTAGCAGGGAGCTGTTGACGCTAGGGCCAGCGAGGGCTGCGCTGGCCAGAACCACGCCCAGTACCGGACCCGCGCAGGGCGACCAGATCAGGCCGGTGGCCACCCCCAGCAACACCGAGCTCAGCCAGGGGGTGCGGGTCTCGAAGCGCAGCAGCCACTCACCGGCGCGCACCAGAGGGCGGCTCCACCAGGTCGCCAGACCGGGAAGCAAAAGCGAGCCCGCGAACAGTGCGAGCATGACCAGTGCCACGCCGCGGCCGATCTGATTCAGCTGCGCGGCCCATGCTCCCGCGACCGCGCCCAAGGACGCCATGGCCGCGAACGTGATCGCCATGCCCACCAGCAGCGGCAGGTGAGCTTGCCGGAACGGGCGGTCATGGTGCGCAAACACAAAGGGCAGGACCGGCAGGATGCAGGGGCTGAGCAAGCTCAGCATGCCCGCGAGGAAGGCAACGATATAGAGGGCCATGGCGTCTCCAGCAAGTGTTTGAATCGGGCGGAGGGCTTAGAGCCGCGTGACGTCGATCACCGCCTGCGCAAAGGCCGCCGGGGCTTCTTGCGGCAGGTTGTGGCCAATGCCGCCGTTCAGGTCGCGGTGCTGGTATTTGCCCGTGAATTTTCTGGCGTAGGCGGCAGGCGCAGGATGGGGCGCGCCATTGGCGTCATCTTCCATGGTGATGCTGGGCACGCCGATGTTGGGTGCGGCCACCAGCCGCGCTTCCAGCGCGTTGAAGCGGGCTTCGCCTTCGACCAGGCCTATGCGCCAGCGGTAGTTGTGGACCACGATGGCCGCATGGTCGGGGTTCTCGAACGACTGAGCGCTGCGTTGGTAGGTGGCCTCGTCGAACTGCCACTTTGGCGAGGCCTGCTGCCAGATGAAGCGGTTGAAGGCCGCGGGGTTGGCGGCATAAGCATCGCGGCCGCGGTCGGTTGCGAAGTAGGACTGGTACCACCAGGCGAACTCGGCCGCAGGCGGCAGTGGTTTGGCAGTGGCCTGGGGATTGCCGATCAGGTAGCCGCTGACAGACACCAAGCCGGCCACACGTTCCGGCCAGATGGCGGCCATGATGCAGGCCGTGCGTGCACCCCAGTCGAAAGCGCCCAGCACCGCCTGGCGTATGCCCAGCGCGTCCATCAGCGCAATGATGTCCTGGGCGACGGCCGCTTGTTGGCCATTGCGCAGGCTGTCTGCCGATAAAAAGCGCGTTCCGCCATAACCACGCAAATAGGGCACGATCACCCGGTAGCCGGCCGCCGCCAGGCGTGGCGCGACGTCAACAAAGGCGTGGATGTCATACGGCCAGCCGTGCAGCAGGATGGCCACCGGACCCTGGGCCGGGCCAGCTTCCGCGTATTCGACGCCCAGGTCGCCCG
>NZ_JBMOXA010000038.1:0-36381 GCF_049316285.1 Variovorax sp. HJSM1_2
CTGGTGAACTGCGGCAGGCCAAACCAGGCGGCGTTGGCCACACCGCTCAGGTCCAGCGGCTTGCCCAGACCCAGGCCATTGGTCAGCACCGCGTACAGCACGCTGGCCAAGATCAGACCGGCCAGAATCAGCAGACGCTGCAACATGCCGCGTGTGAACACCGCCACCAGGCCGATACACACAAAGGTCAGCGCCTGCACCCAGCTCTCGAAGTTGCTAGCGGCCATGTTCTTGATGGGTACGCTGGCCAGGTTCAGGCCTATGACAGCGACCACCGCGCCGGTCACCACCGGCGGCATACAACGCTCTATCCAGTCCGTGCCCACCAGCTGCACCACCAGGCCAATCAAGAAGTACAGCGCACCGCAGGCGATGATGCCGCCCAGCGCCACCGCCAGGTTGGCGTTGGCGCCAGCGCCCTTGTAGGCCGTGGCCGCAATCACCACACCAATGAAGGCGAAGCTGGAGCCCAGGTAGCTGGGCACCTTGCCGCCGGTCATCACAAAGAAGATCAGCGTGCCTATGCCGCTCATCAAAATGGCGATGTTCGGATCAAAGCCCATCAGGATAGGTGCCAGCACCGTGGCACCAAACATGGCGACCACGTGTTGCACACCCATGAGCGCGGTCTGTGGCCAAGGCAAGCGTTCATCAGGCCCGATCACGCCGCCTTGCGCCAGCACATCGGCGCTTTTCTCCGTCCAGTCAAACATCCCCATTCGGTTTTTCTCCATTTAAAAAGTGGAGCGATGCTAAGGGTAATTCCGGTATTGCGAAATGATCGGCAACCCCAATCCTGTGTTGGATGTCCTTGCCTCTCGAAAGCCGTGCAGACACGGCAGTTCCCCCCCTCTCTCGCATCCCGCAAATCCGGCTGTACCAACAGTGGCTACAGGCCGAGCGGGGCCTCTCGTTTGCCAACTACCAAGCCCTGTGGGAATGGTCGACCACCGACCTCGATGGCTTCTGGCAAAGCATCTGGGATTACTTCGGACTGCAGTCGCCGACGCCGCACAGCGCCGTGCTGGCCAAGAACGCCATGCCCGGCGCACAGTGGTTTCCAGGAGCCCAGTGCAATTACGCGCAGCAGGTCTGGCGCCACGCCGAGGCCGCCCACGCAGCGGGCCAGCCGGCCATCATCAGCGGCGACGAGAGTGGTGCACTGCGCGAACTCAGTTGGCCCGACCTGCGCCGCCAGGTGGCCTCACTCGCGCTGCACCTGCGCGCCGAAGGCCTGCAGCCAGGGGACCGCGTGGCCGCCTACCTGCCGAACATCCCCGAGGCCATGATTGCCTTCCTGGCCGTGGTCAGCCTGGGCGGTGTGTGGAGCGTGTGTGCGCCCGACATGGGCACCCACGCCGTGCTCGACCGCTTCAAACAAATCGAGCCCAAGATCCTGATTGGCGTGGACGGCGTGCGCTACGGCGGCAAGGAACACGACCGGCGCGACGTATTGGCCGAGTTGCTGGCCGAGTTGCCCAGCGTGCAACACGTGGTGCTGCACCAGGCCATGTACCAGGCCTCTGCGCTGATCGCCTCGAACTCTGCCGCCGACTGCGCCATCTTGTCGCGCGTGGCGTCCCGGTGCGATGCCGATGTGGATGCCTTTAAGCCCACATGGCTGCCGTTCGACCACCCGATCTGGATCGTTTACTCCAGCGGCACCACCGGCCTGCCCAAACCCATAGTGCACGGCCACGGCGGCAGCATCATGGTGGCGCTGGCGTTGAACGTGCTGCACAACGACATCGGCAGCAGCTATTCAGAGCACACCCGCGGCGAACGTTTCCACTGGTTCAGCTCCACCGGCTGGGTGATGTGGAACGTGCAGATGGCCGGCTTGCTGAACGGCACCACCGTCTGCCTGTACGACGGCAATCCCGCGGGCGGCAGACTCGATGCCAGCAGCGGCAAGCTGACCCCGGACTGGTCCACGCTGTGGCGCTTTGCCGCCGCCAGCCGCACCACCTTCTTCGGCGCTGGTGCGGCTTTCTACGCCAACTGCGCCAAGGCCGAGTTGCAGCTGCGTGACTGCGGCGACCTCACACACCTCCACGCGCTGGGCAGCACAGGCTCGCCGCTGAGCCCCGAAGTGCAAGCCTGGGGCAGCGCCGAGTTTGCGACCATGCGGGCGCCGGGCGCGGCTGAGATCTGGTGGTGCAATATTTCGGGCGGCACAGATTTCGCGGGCGCCTTCATCGGCGGCAACCGCGAGCTGCCGCAACGCGCCGGCTTGATGCAATGCCGCATGCTGGGCGCAGCGGTCGAGGCCTGGAACGAACAGGGCGAGCCGGTGATTGGCGCCGTCGGCGAATTGGTCTGCACCCAGCCCCTGCCGTCCATGCCGCTGTATTTCTGGGGCGACGTGGCGCACCAACGTTACCTCTCCAGCTATTTCGACATGTACCCCAGCGGCCAAGGCCGGCATGGCGGCACCGGCGGCGTGTGGCGCCATGGCGACTGGATCAAGATCGACAGCGACGGCAGCTGCACCATTTATGGCCGCTCGGACGCCACCATCAACCGCCATGGCCTGCGCATGGGCACCAGCGAGTTGTACCGCGCGGTGGAGGCCTTGCCCGAAGTGGTGGACGCAATGGTGGTCGACCTCGAATACCTGGGCCGCGAAAGTTATATGCCGCTGTTTGTGCTGCTGCGCGAGGGGCTGGCCCTGGACGAGCCCTTGCGCGAGCGCCTGCGCCAGGCGATTCGGCAAGCCCTGTCACCACGCTTCGTGCCCGATGAAATCCTGCAGGTGCCGGATATTCCGCGCACGCTCACCGGCAAGAAGCAGGAGCTGCCGATCAAGAAGCTGTTGCTCGGTCAGCCACTCGACAAAGTGGTGAACCGCGATGCCATGGCCAACGCGGCTTGCCTGGACTGGTACGCCCAGTTCGCCGCGCGCCGGGCGCAAACCAGCTGAAAAGCTGGGTTACAGCGGATGCTCGGCGTAGAAACGCCCGCCGTGGTACAGCAGCGGGGACGCGCCCGGTGTGTGTTGGCAACGTTCCACCTCGCCGACAAAGATCACGTGGTCACCTTCTTCGTAGCGGCTGCGGTTGAAACATTCGAACGACGCGGCCGCGCCCTCCAGCAAGGGTGCTCCGGCCACGCCGTCGGTGAAGGCCACACCAGCCCAACGGTCGGCGCCCTTGGTGGCGAAGCGCTGCGCCAGCTCTTGCTGCTGGGCCGACAGGATGTTGATGGCGTAATGCGAGCCGGTGCGAAACGCGGGCAAGGAGCCGGCCGCTTGGGCCAGGCTCCACAACACCAGCGGCGGGTTCATAGAGACCGAGTTGAAAGAACTGGCCGTGAGCCCCACCAACTGGCCCTCGGCGGTGCGGGCGGTGACGATGGTCACACCCGTGGCGAACATGCCCAGCGCCGAGCGGAATTCCGGCGGCGAGAAACTGGGGGGACCGGCCTGGCGCCGGGGTGCTGACATCGACATGCCCAGGATTTTGCCCGAAAGACAATGGTGAATAATGGCCTGCGACAACCGACCCCAGCGCAAACAGGGCCAGGCCCGTTTCTTTTTTTGAGAGCACACGCATGCCTTCAGTGATCCCCACCTTCACCAGCCTGGGCGCCGGGCCCACCCTGCTGATGCTGCACGACATTACCGGCAGCTACCGCGCGTTTGCGCCCCAGGTCGAGAGTTTTGCCAACAACGGCTACCGCGCCGTGGCCTGGGACATGCCGGGCTACGGCCACAGCGCCCCCATAGAACCCTACAACTTCAAGGGCCTGGCGCAAAGCTGCATCACGCTGATCGAAGGCATACTGCAGCCGCGCGACAACGGCAGCCTGATCCTGCTGGGCCATGGCATGGGTGGCATGGTGGCGCAGGAGGTGATGGCGCGCCGACCCGAGCTGGTGCAGCGGCTGATCCTGTGCAGCACCAGCGCGGCGGCGGGCCCCCACGGCCAAGACCTGGCCGCACGTGAGGCCTGGCAGAAAAGTTATATCGATGCATGCCTGGCACCACTCAATGCCGGCCGCAGCATGCAGGAACTGGCGCTGCAGGCGATCCCACAAATGGTGGGCCCGGGCGCCCTGCCCGAAGGCCTGAGCCTGGCACAACACGTGATGGCCCAGGTGCCCCCGGCCACCTACCGCCGCGCGCTGGAGGCGCTGGTGAGCTTCGACCGCCAAGCCACGCTGCAACACATCCACGTGCCCACGCTGCTGATCAGCGGCGCCCTCGACACCGCCGCCCCACCCGAAGTCATGCGCCAGATGGCCAATACCATCATAGGCAGCCGCTTCCAGCAGATGGAAGGTGTGGGCCAACTGCCGCAGTTGGAAAACCCCGACACCTTTGACGGCCTGGTGCTGCAGTTTCTGGCCGACGCGCGCCGGCTGCAGTAATCCGCTCCTGGCCTAGTCCGGCCCCAACAGCCGCCCCGCCACTGCTGTGGCGGCCGAGCGGGTTTCCACGCCCAGCTTCTCGAAAATGTGCTCCAGGTGTTTGTTCACCGTGCGCGGGCTCATGCCCAAGATGTCAGCTATGTCGCGGTTGGTTTTGCCTTTGGCCAGCCAGGCCAGCACCTCGGTTTCGCGCGGGGTCAGCGGCACATCGGGTTGGCGCGGCGGGGCGGCGTGGGCTTGGGCTGGCCCCATGCGCAGCAAAAGCATGGCTTCTGACAACCCCCCTGCGCCCATGTGCCGGGCTTGCAGCGCGCGGCCATCGGGCAGGCGGATGTGGGCTTCGCCGCTGGCGTGGGCTTTTTGCAGCCAGGCGCGGCCATCTGCATCTGCGGTTTCAGCCCCAAAAGCGTCGCCAAGCCAACGCGTCGCCTGCGGCGAGCGCCAGGCCACACGGCCTTGGCCGTCGAGCACCACCACGCCCATGCCGGCCACGTCCACCGCCTCGCGTGCCAGGCGTGCGGCACGCGCGTTGTGCACGTGGGTGGCCAGGCGTGCCAGCACCTCTGGAATACGCAGCGGCTTGACCACGTAGTCGACACCGCCGCTGGCAAAGCCCTGCAGGATTTGCTCGGTTTCCGACAAACCGGTCATGAACACCACCGGCACGTGTGACCACTCGGGCGTGGCCTTCAAGTGGCGGCACAACGCAAAGCCATCGATGCCGGGCATCACCGCGTCGAGCAGCACGCCATCGGGCACGGTCACGTCGAAACGCGCCAGGGCCTCATCGGCATCACGCGCCACCAGCACCACGTAGCCTTCGCCCGCCAGCGCGTCGCACAACATGCGCAGTGTGTCGAGCGCGTCGTCCACCACCAGAATGACGCGGCGGACCGGTTCTGGCGTGGATGCACCAGGGGCGGCAGGGGCGGCAGCAGAGAAGGCGTCAACTCGGGTCATGTTCGGGCTCGCGCAAGGCATCCATCAGGGACTGAAAGTCAAAACGGTCGGCGTAGGTCTTCAAACGCTCAAACGTGGCGGCATGCTCTGGCCATTCAACCTGTGCGGCGCGCAGTTGTTCCCGCAAAGCGCCACCCTGGCCCTGGCGCGCCAGGCGGCGCAGGGTGTCGCGCAGTTCTTCGGGCAGTTGGCTGGCATCTGGCACCACCCTAACAGCTTGCGCAATGTCCACACCCGCGACCCCTGCCACACCGAGCGGCGCATCCATCGGGATGTGCACATGGCCACGCGCCAGGCCGCCACCGGCCATCAATGCCATGGCGGGGGTGGACATGGGCGTGTTGTCGCGCACCCATTCGACTTGCAACGTGCGCTCCAGCATGTCGAGTAGCTCCGACTCGACCACCGGCTTGCCCAGAAAGCCCTGGCACTGCGCGTCGCGCAGCCGTGCGGGCTGGTAGTCGAACAGGTTGGCCGAGACAAACACGATGGGCAGCGCATGCGACGGCAGCATGGCGCGCAGCCGGGCGGCCGTTTCCCAGCCGTCCATCTCGTCCATGCTGATGTCCAGCAGCACCATGTCGGGCGCCTGGCGCTGCACCACCTCCAGGCATTCGCTGCCGCTGGCGGCCTCGCGCACCTCAAAACCCAGCGGCACCAACAGGCCCGCAAGCAACTGGCGCTGCACCGGCTGGTCGTCCACCACCAGCAGGGTGCGGCGCGGCGCGATGTAGCCAATCACCTGGCGCAGCGGCACGGCTTTGAGCGGCGGCCGGCTGGGGTCTTGTTCAATGCCCGGCAGGTACAGCCGCACGGTGAAGGTGCTGCCCTGGTTGGGCACGCTGTGCAGCGTGAGTTCACCGCCCATCAACTGCGTCAGCAGGTGGGTGATGGTCAGCCCCAGGCCCGTGCCCACCTCGCTTACCCGCCGGCCACCGCTGCCGCGCTCGAACGGCAAGAAGATGCGCTCCTGGTCTTGCGGCGCAATGCCAATGCCGGTGTCTGATACCTCGATGCGCGTCACGTGTTGGCGAAAGTCCAGCCGCAGGCGCACCTCGCCGCGTTCGGTGAAGCGCACGGCGTTGCCCAGCAGGTTGATCAGAATCTGCCGCAGCCGTTTCGGGTCGGCGCGGATCCACGTGGGCGCCGGACCCTCGATCTGCACCTTGAAGCGCAGGCCCTTGGCCTCGGCCTGGGCACGCAGCATGCCTTCGATGTTTTCCAGCAGCTCGGCCAGCGGCAGCGGCACCGGGTCGAGCTTCAAGCGGCCGGCCTCGATGCGCGCCAGGTCGAGCGAGTCGTCGATCAGCGCGTGCATGTGTTGGCCGCTGTGCTGCACGGTGGTCAAGGTTTCGCGCAGCGGGCCTGGGATGTTGGGGTTCTTCAGCAAGATTTGCGTGTAGCCCAAGATGCTGTTGAGCGGCGAGCGCAACTCGTGTGTCATGCCCACCACGTAGCGCGTCTTCGCCTGGTTGGCGGCGTCGGCATGGTCTTTGGCGGCTTGCAGTTCGGCGTCCGTTCGGCGGTGCGCGTCAATTTCTTCGAGCAGTCGCTGCGTTTGCCGCTCCGACTCGTCTTGCGCCAGGCGCCGGCTGTCGGTGCTGAGCACCACCCACCAGGCACACACGGCGGCCATCAGCGCCAGCAACGCAAACACCTTCAAGAACGGCATGCGCAAAAACTGCGCGGGCGTGCTCAAGCCTTCTTGCACGTAGACCACACCGACAAAAAACGCCATCACCGCACACAGCGAAATCGTCACCATCAGGTACTGGCCCAGGCGGAAGTTCACCTTGGCGGCCCAGCGCGGCGGCAGCAGGGCGGAGGCCAAAGCGCGGATCTGGTCGCTGGCACGCGAGCCGGTTTTGCAGCGATCGTGGCAACGCGATTCGAGCGAGCAACACAACGAACAAATGCCCGCGCCGTAAGCCGGGCAGCGCGCCATGTCTTCCGATTCAAACTGGTTTTCACACACGGTGCAGCGCACCAGTTCGCCCGGTTGCCAGGTGGTGTCGGCGGGCCGCGCCAGGTAGTACTTTCCGCCCGTGGCCCAGGCCAGCAGCGGCGACAGCAGCATCGACAACACCAGCGCAATAAACGGCGAAAACGCCGCCGCCACTTCGCCCAACAGCCCGGCATAGGCGCAGCAAGCCACGGTGGTGGCCAGCAGCATGGAACCCAGGCCCACGGGGTTGAAGTCGTATAGATGCGCACGGCGAAACTCGATGCCCGGGGGCGACAAACCCAGGGGTTTGTTGATCACCAGATCGGCGACCAACGCGCCCACCCAGGCAATCGCCACGTTGCTGTAGATGGCCAGCACTTTCTCCAGCGCGCCGAACACACCCAGCGTCATCAGCAGCGTGGCAATGCCGACGTTGAACACCAGCCACACCACACGGCCGGGATGGCTGCGCGTCACTCGCGCGAAGAAGTTGGACCAGGCCAGAGAACCGGCGTAGGCATTCGTCAGGTTGATCTTGATCTGCGAGATCACCACAAACACCACCGTGACGGCCAGCGCCAGCCCGGGCAAGCCAATCGCCTGGGTAAAGCCCGCCAGAAACATTTGCGTGGGCTCGGCTGCGCGTTGCGCGCCAATCTCAAACTGCAGGGCGGCAAACGCCAGGAACGCACCGCCCGCCATCTTCAGCATGCCCATGATGATCCAGCCCGGCCCGGCCACCAGCACCGCGCCCCACCAGCGCTTGCGGTTGGCAGCGGTGCGCTCTGGCAAGAAACGCAGGATGTCGACCTGCTCGCCAATCTGCACCACCAGCGAAAAAATCACCGCCGCCGCCGCGCCAAACATCAGCGGCTGAAACCCGCTGCTGCCGCTGCGCAGGCCCGACAGCCCGACAAAGTCGCGGTAGAGCTGCGGCTGGCTGAGCGCGATCCAGACAAACGGCAGCAACAGCAGAAACAGCCACACCGGCTGCGTCCACGCCTGCAACTTCGAGATGAGGGTGATGCCGCGCATCGCCATCGGCAAGATCACCACGGACGACAACACGTAGCACCACTCCAGCGGCCAGTCGACCACCATCTGCAGCGCCAGCGCCATGATGGCCGCCTCCAGCGCAAAGAAGATGAAGGTGAAGACGGCGTAGATCAGCGAGGTGATGGTGGAGCCCAGGTAGCCAAAACCCGCGCCGCGCGTGAGCAAGTCCATGTCCAGCCCATAACGCGCCGCGTAGTAGGCGATGGGAAAGCCGGTGAAGAAGATCACCAGGCCCACACACAAAATCGCCCACATGGCGTTGCTGAAGCCGTAGTTCAGCGCAATGGCGCCGCCAATGGCCTCCAGCGCCAGAAACGACAACGAGCCAAACGCCGTGTTCGCCACCCGAAATTCGCTCCAGCGGCGAAAGCTCTTGGGCGTGTAGCGCAGCGCGTAGTCCTCCATCGACTCGTCGGCCACCCAGCTGTTGTATTCACGGCGGAAACGAAAGATCGTTTGCGGCGTGACCTGGGTGGCTTTTACGTCTTGGGGGGAGGAAGTGACCATTCCAGGCCCCATGCAAGAACCGTTCTAGGGCGGCCCAACCGATCACACAGCGCCTTTCCACCAAAGTTCAGTGCGTAGGACTCTGCCTACGTTAAATGACGTATGGGCCAGAACAAGGGCAATCCCTAACCTTCGCTCAGCGCGGCACAACCCCTCAAAACCGTCGCCAACAACCTCAACCCGTCTGCTGCAAGGAGCGCCTCTATGAAGTCACATTCCGACGCCAACACCCCATCCCCTATGGATGCCAACCGCCGCCGCATCCTGCAGGCGATGGGCGCCGCCTCGGTCGCCGGTCTGCCCGCCTGGTCGTTTGCCCAAGCCACTGCGCAAGTCAACACCACCAAGCTGGCCGTGACGGACACCGAAGTCACCGTGGGCCAGTTGCACTCGGCCACGGGCACGATGGCGATCTCGGAAACCGGTTCCATCCAGGCCGAGCAGTTGGCGATTGACGAGATCAACGCCTCGGGCGGCATCTTGGGCCGCAAGATCAAGGTGATCAAGGAAGACGGCGCCTCCGACTGGCCGACCTTTGCTGAAAAAGCCAAGAAGCTGCTGATCAACGACCACTGCGCCGCCGTGTTCGGCTGCTGGACCAGCGCCTCGCGCAAGGCCGTGCTGCCGGTGTTCGAGAAAGAAAACGGCCTGCTCTACTACCCCACCTTCTACGAAGGCCTGGAGCAGTCGAAGAACGTGATCTACACCGGCCAGGAAGCCACACAGCAGATTCTGTACAGCCTGGATTGGGCCAAGACCGAGAAGAAGGCGAAGAGCTTCTTCCTGATTGGCTCGGACTACATCTGGCCACGCACCTCGATGAAGATTGCGCGCAAGCACATCGAAAACTTCCAGAAGGGCAAGGTCGTCGGCGAAGAGTACTACCCGCTGGGCAGCACCAACTTCGGCTCGTTGATGAACAAGATCAAGGTGCAAAAACCGGACTGCATTTTTGTGGCGGTGGTGGGTGGCTCCAACGTAGCCTTCTACAAAGCCCTGAAGGCGGCCGGCATTACCGGCGACAAACAGTTGCTGGTGACGCTGTCGGTGACCGAAGACGAAATGACCGGCGTGGGCGGTGAAAACTTCCAGGGCTTCTACTCGTCGATGAAGTACTTCCAGTCGCTGGAAAACGAGAACAACAAGAAGTTTGTCGCCGCCTTCAAGGGCAAATACGGCAAAGACGCGGTGATTGGCGACGTGACCCAAGCCGGCTACCTCGGCCCCTGGTTGTGGAAGGCTGCGGTTGAAAAGGCCAAGAGCTTCGACGTCGACAAAGTGGTGGCCGCATCACCTGGCATCGAACTCAAGACCGCGCCCGAAGGCTACGTCAAGGTCGACCCGAACCACCACTTGTGGAGCAAGTCGCGCATCGCCATGGGCATGCCGGATGCGACGTTCAAGGTGGTCTCAGAGTCCCCAGAACTGATCAAACCCGATCCGTTCCCAAAGGGGTATCAGTAACACCCCCAGGCTGCGCGCACTGCGTGTCGCTACGCCAACCCCCTTGCAGGGGGCGATGCCTGCGGACTGGCAAAGCCAGATCCGCGGCATCCCATGACTTTTTCCGAACCATCCGTCCCCCTGTTGGAGCCGACCCATGAGCTTTTCTGAAATGATGAACATTGGCCTGATGCAGGGCTTTGCGGGCTTGAGCCTGTTTGCCGTGCTGCTGCTCATGGGCCTGGGGCTGGCCATCATCTTCGGCCAAATGGGCGTGATCAACATGGCGCATGGCGAGTTCATGACCATTGGCGCCTACACCATCTTTCTCGGCTCTGAACTGACCGCCGCACACGCCCCGCAGTTCATGCCGTATTACTTTCCGATCGCTATTCTTGCGGCGTTTGGCTTTGCCTTCATCGCCGGCTGGGTGGTGGAATGGGCACTGATCCGCCATCTCTACAAACGCCCGCTGGACACACTGCTCGCCACCTGGGGCGTGAGCCTGGCGTTGCAGCAAAGTTTCCGTACCTTCATCGGCCCTAAGGAAGTGAGCCCCACCCTGCCCGACTGGCTGCTGGGCTCGTGGGCGCCGTCTGAAGGCTTGGATATTCCGATCAACGGCATGTTTGTGCTGGCCCTCACGGCCTTCGTCACCTGCGGTGTGTTGATTGCCCTGCACAAGAGCCGCTGGGGCCTGCGCGTGCGCGCCACGGTGAGTAACCGCATGATGGCCAACGCCATCGGCATCGACACCAAAAAGACCGACCGCCTGACCTTCGCCATCGGCTGCGGTATCGCCGGTGTGGCGGGCGCGGCGTTCACCACCATAGGCTCCACCGGCCCCACCTCGGGCTCGCTCTACATCGTCGATGCCTTCCTGGTGGTGACCTTTGGCGGCGCGGCCAGCTTGCTCGGCACCGTGGTCTCGGCCTTCGGTATTGCACAAACCCAGTCCATCACCGAATTCTTCCTGGCCGGCTCGATGGCCAAGGTGATCACGCTGTCGCTGATTGTGCTGATTCTGATGATGCGCCCACAGGGCCTGTTCGCCAGCAAGGTTCGTCGCTGAGTGTCATTGAGCGCCACGAAGCACCAATCGTTTGATCTGTCACGGAGCCTCCAATGAAAACACTGAAGTTATGGATCCAACGCTACCAGCTCGCCAGCATGCTGCTGTTGCTGGCCTTGTTGGCGGTGGTGCTGCCACTCACACTCGACATCTTCCGCCTGAACCTGGTGGGCAAATATTTGACCTACGCCTTCGTTGCCATTGGCCTGGTGATGGTGTGGGGCTACGGTGGTGTGCTGAGCCTGGGCCAAGGCGTGTTCTTCGGCTTGGGTGGCTACGCCATGGCCATGTTCTTGAAGCTCGAAGCTTCTGACCCCATCACCACCAAGATCCAATCAACCCCCGGCATTCCAGACTTCATGGACTGGAACCAGATCACCGAGCTACCGGCCTTCTGGCTGCCGTTCAAGAGCCTGCCGCTCACGCTGATTGCCGTGATCGCCGTGCCCACACTTCTGGCCTGGATTGTGAGTTTTGCAATGTTCAAACGACGTGTGGGTGGCGTGTATTTCGCCATCATCACGCAGGCCGTGGCGCTGATTTTGACGGTGCTGATCATAGGCCAGCAAGGCTACACCGGCGGCGTGAACGGCATGACCGATTTGAAGACCGTGCTCGGCTGGGACACCCGCACCGACAGCGCCAAATACATCCTCTATTACCTGTGTGTGGCGCTGCTGATGGGCGCCATGGTGTTGTGCCGCTGGATACAGACCAGCAAGCTGGGCACGCTGCTCTTGGCCATGCGCGACAAAGAAGACCGCGTGCGTTTCTCGGGCTACGACGTCGCCAACTTCAAGATCTTCACCTTCTGTCTGGCCGCCGCACTCTCGGGCATTGGCGGCGCACTGTTCACGCTGCAAGTGGGCTTTATGTCTCCGAGCTTTGTGGGCATCGTGCCTTCGATCGAGATGGTGATCTACGCCGCCGTGGGTGGCCGCATGAGCTTGGTGGGCGCGGTATACGGCACGCTGCTGGTCAACGCGGGCAAGACCTACTTCTCGGAAAGCTTTCCCGACATGTGGCTGTTCTTGATGGCCGCTCTGTTCATCGGCGTGACCATGGCCTTCCCCATGGGCCTGGCAGGTTTGTGGGAGAGCCATGTGGTGCCGTGGTGGAAGGGCCGCCGCGAAGCGCTGCGCCAAGCCTCCGTGCAAGCCCCCAAGCTTGCCAAAGACCACACCCCACCGAACGACCCGCCGCCACCTTCCAACCCCGCTGTGCTGCCCGATGGGGTGCGCAGCCAGGGCGCCTAAGAAGACACAAGGAAGCACCACATGAGCAATACCGACTTCGCCCTGGCCGTGGAAGACCTCACGGTGTCGTTCGACGGCTTCAAGGCCATCGACACCTTGACTTTGTATGTCGACAAAAACGAGCTGCGCGTGATCATCGGCCCCAACGGCGCCGGCAAAACCACGCTGCTCGATTTGATCTGCGGCAAGACCCGCGCCAGCGCCGGCAGCATCAAGTTCAACAACCAGGAACTCACGGCCATGGCCGAGCACAAGCGTGTGCGGCTGGGCATTGGCCGCAAGTTCCAGACGCCGTCGATCTACGAGAACCTCTCGGTTTTTCAAAACCTCGAAGTGTCGTACCCCGCTGGCCGCTCGGTGTTTGGCGCGCTCGGCTTCCAGTGCACAGACGAAGTGAAGGCACGTGTGCAGGTGGTAGCCGAAGACATTGGCCTGGGCGACAAGCTCGACACCGAAGCCGGCCTGTTGTCGCACGGCCAAAAGCAGTGGCTGGAGATCGGCATGTTGCTGATGCAGGAGCCCGAACTGCTGATGCTGGACGAGCCCATCGCCGGCATGAGCGCACGCGAACGTGAACTCACCGCCGAGCTGCTGCAGCGCATTTGCAAGAACCGCGCAGTGATCGTGATCGAGCACGACATGGAGTTTGTGAAGCGCATCGCCCACAAGGTGACGGTCATGCACCAGGGAAAGATCCTCGCCGAGGGGCCGATGGAGCAAGTCCAGGCCGACCCCAAAGTCATCGACGTTTACCTCGGCCATTGAATAGGAGTTTGCGATGCTGCAAGTCAAAGATCTGTTCGTGGCCTATGGCCAAAGCGAGGCGCTGCACGGCATCTCGTTCGAAGGAAAAGTCAATGAGACCGTAGCCATCATGGGGCGCAACGGCATGGGCAAAACCACGCTGTTCAAAAGCCTGATGGGCGTTCTGCCCACCAAGAGCGGCCATGTGCTGGTGGATGGTCAGGATGTGACCAAGGACGAGAGCTTTCGCCGCGTGGCCAAGGGCATTGCCTACGTGCCACAGGGCCGCATGATTTTCCCCACGCTGACGGTGGAAGAAAACATCCAGACCGGGCTGGAGAACGCGGCCGTGAAGCGCATTCCCGAAGAGATCTACGCGCTGTTTCCGGTGCTGTGGGACATGCGCGGGCGCAAGGGCGGCAACCTCTCGGGCGGGCAACAGCAGCAGTTGGCGATTGCCCGCGCGCTGGTCACCAACCCCAAGGTGCTGTTGCTTGATGAGCCGACCGAAGGCATTCAACCTTCGATCATCAAAGACATCGCCAAGGCGCTGAACGAGATCCGCAAGATGCGCAAGATCACCATCGTGGTGTCCGAGCAAGTGCTGTCGTTTGCCATGGACGTGGCCGACCGTTTGTTCGTCATTGAGGGTGGCCGCCTGGTGCACGAAACGGCGCGCGACAAGACCGACCTGAACCACATCAAAGCTTACCTCTCGGTATGAAGCACACCCCCAGTCTTCGCAAAGGGCGTGTCGCTACGCCAAGCCCCTTGCAGGAGGCGACACCAGCGGCCCGGCAAAGCCGGTTCCGCGGTGTCTGCCCAAGGGAACCGGGCGTACCCGCAAGCGTGGTGCATCACCCGCGTCTCTTCTGAATCTCTCTTCCACCCAACTAGGAGCCATTGCAATGACGGACACACTGATCAAAGTCGACCTGACGAAGTCGCCCACCGAGAATGAAAACATCCACAACCGCTGGCACCCGGACATTCCTATGGCCTGCTGGGTCAACCCGGGTGACGACTTCATCCTGGAGACCTTCGACTGGACGGGTGGCTTCATCAAGAACAACGACAGCGCGGACGATGTGCGCGACATCGACCTGACCACGGTGCACTACCTGTCGGGCCCGGTGGGCGTGAAGGGCGCTGAGCCCGGCGACCTGCTGGTGGTCGACCTGCTGGACATCGGCGCCAAGCAAGACAGTCTGTGGGGCTTCAACGGCTTCTTCTCGAAGAAGAATGGTGGCGGTTTCTTGACCGAGCATTTCCCTCAAGCGCAAAAGTCGATCTGGGACTTCAAGGGCATGTTCACCAGCTCGCGCCACATTCCTGGGGTGAACTTCGCCGGGCTCATCCACCCCGGCCTGATCGGCTGCCTGCCCGACAAAAAGATGCTCGACCTGTGGAACGAGCGTGAGCAAAACCTCATCAACTCTGCCCCCGGCGCCGGCTTGGCCAACCCACCCTCCGCTGGCACGGCACACATGGGCAAACTCACCGGCGAAGCCAAGGCCAAGGCCGCCGCAGAAGGCGCACGCACCGTGCCGCCACGCGAGCACGGCGGCAACTGCGATATCAAGGATTTGTCGCGCGGCTCCAAGGTCTACTTCCCGGTGTATGTGGACGGCGCGGGGCTGTCGGTGGGCGACTTGCACTTCAGCCAGGGCGACGGCGAAATCACTTTCTGCGGCGCGATTGAAATGGCCGGCTGGGTGCACATGAAGGTGACGCTGATCAAGGGCGGCATGGCCAAGTACGGCATCAAGAACCCGATCTTCAAACCCAGCCCCATCACACCGCAATACAACGACTACATCATCTTCGAAGGCATCTCGGTTGACGAGGCCGGCAAGCAGTATTACCTGGACGTGAATGTGGCCTACCGCCAGGCTTGCCTGAACGCCATCGAGTACCTGAAGAAGTTTGGCTACTCGGGCGCGCAAGCCTATTCGATTCTGGGCACGGCACCGGTGCAGGGCCACATCAGTGGTGTGGTCGATGTACCCAACGCCTGCGCCACGTTATGGCTGCCCACCGGCATCTTCGACTTCGACATCAACCCCAATGCAGCAGGACCGACGAAGTTCATCGATGGCAGTGTGGACATGCCGCTGTCGCCCGACCTGAAGTAAAGCTAAAAAAGGAGCCTGCGCGATGCCGACTTACGACTACCAATGCCACGACTGCGGCGGCTTTGAAGCCCGCCGCAGCGTGAGTGAACGCGACGCCGCCATCTGCTGCCCCGACTGTGGTGCGGCGTCAGCGCGCGTCATGTCGGCAGCGCCGCGCCTGGCGCTGATGTCCGACGGCACACGCCGCGCCATCAGTGTGAACGAGCGCGCAGCACACGAGCCCAAACGCTCTGGCGACTACGCGCGACTGAAAAAGCACCCCTCGGGGTGCGGCTGCTGCAGTACCAGCAAACGCGGCGCGACAGTGACGGCACCCAACGGCGCGAAAAGCGCCCCAGGTCGCCGCCCCTGGATGATCAGCCACTAGTAGAGCAATTGCTAAATCCGCCCCGGTTTTACGCCAGGACAACGCGGAACTGGCTTTGCCAGGCCGCTGTTGTCGCCCCCTGCAAGGGGGTAGGCGTAGCGACACGCCCTTTGCGAAGACTGGGGGTGAGCCAACCGTTAGGAGCCAATCATGATGCACGGTGATATTTCCAGCAGCCAAGACACGGTAGGTGTGGCCGTGGTCAACTACAAGATGCCGCGCCTGCACACCAAGGCCGAGGTATTGGCCAATGCGCGCAAGATCGGCGAGATGTTGGTCGGCATGAAGGCCGGGCTGCCGGGCATGGACTTGGTGATCTTTCCCGAGTACAGCACACACGGCATCATGTACGACGGCCAGGAGATGTACGACACGGCCGCCACCGTGCCCGGTGAAGAGACCGCCATCTTTGCCGAAGCCTGCCGCAAGGCCAAGGTGTGGGGCGTGTTCTCGCTGACCGGCGAGCGGCACGAGGCGCACCCAAACAAGGCGCCCTACAACACCTTGATCCTGATGAACGACCAGGGTGAGATCGTGCAGAAGTACCGCAAGATCATGCCGTGGACACCCATCGAAGGTTGGTATCCGGGCGACACGACGTACGTGAGCGATGGGCCGAAAGGCATGAAAATCAGTTTGATCATTTGCGACGACGGCAACTACCCCGAGATCTGGCGCGACTGCGCCATGAAAGGCGCGGAGCTGATCATCCGCTGCCAGGGCTATATGTACCCGGCCAAGGAACAGCAAATCCTCATCAGCAAGGCCATGGCCTTTGCCAACAACACCTATGTGGCGGTAGCCAACGCGGCGGGCTTTGACGGCGTGTACAGCTACTTCGGCCACAGCGCCATCATCGGCTTTGATGGCCGTACGCTGGGCGAATGCGGCGAGGAAGAAATGGGCGTGCAATACGCCGCGTTGTCAAAGAGCCTGATCCGCGACTTCCGCAAGAACGGCCAGTCGGAAAACCACTTGTTCAAGCTGCTGCACCGTGGCTACACCGGCATGATCAACTCGGGCGACGGCTCGCGCGGCACCAACGTCTGCCCCTACGATTTCTACAAGAACTGGGTGACCGACCCCGACGGCACACGCAAGGCCGTGGAAGCCATCACGCGGCCGATGATAGGCACGGAGGAATGCCCGATTGAGGGCATTCCGAATCCGCACAGCAGCCCGGGCAATTTATAAAAAATGAGCCCCTGATGCTTTCTGGATACGCGAGAGAAGCTATCTTTTTCATAGTTTCTCTCGCCCCGAACCACATCAACGGCTCAACTGTTGCGCCGTGCAGATGAAAGGCGGCGCACCACCGCCACCAGCCGGTCAATCTCATCGAACGTGTTGTAGAACGCGAGTGATGGGCGCACCGTGGTCTCCACACCAAAGCGGCGCAGAATGGGTTGCGCGCAATGGTGGCCGGTGCGCACGGCAATGCCTTCTTCGTTGAGTGCCTGGCCCACCTCTTCGGTGCTGTAGCCGGCCAATACAAACGACATCACGCTGGCCTTGTCGGCGGCGGTGCCGATCAGGCGCACACCTTTGATGGCGCCGAGTTGTGCCATGCCGTAGACCAGCAGATCGTGTTCGTAACGGGCGATGTTTTCAATGCCCACCTTGTTCACGTAGTCGATGGCGGCGCCCAGGCCCACGGCGTCGGCGATGTTGCCGGTGCCGGCTTCGAACTTGTTGGGAATGGGCTGGAACACGGTCTTCTCGAACGTGACGTCGGCGATCATATTGCCGCCGCCTTGCCACGGTGGCATATTTTCCAACACTTGACGCTTGCCCCAGACCACACCGATGCCGGTGGGTCCGAACACCTTGTGGCCAGAGAACACAAAGAAGTCGGCGCCCAGGTCTTGCACATCAACACGCATGTGCGAAACCGACTGCGCGCCGTCAACCAGCGCCACCGCGCCAGCACGTTTGGCCAGCGCGACGATTTCCTTCACCGGCACCACGGTGCCGAGTGCGTTCGACACCTGGGTGACGGCCACAATCCTGGTGCGGTCGTTCAGCAGCTTGCGGTATTCGTCCAGCAGCACCTGGCCCGAATCGTCCACCGGGATCACGCGCAACTTGGCGCCCTTGGCGGCAGCCAACTGCTGCCACGGCACGATGTTGGCGTGGTGTTCCAGATTCGAGACGATGATTTCATCACCCTCGCCCACGTGTTGCCCGCCCCAGCTCTTGGCCACCAGGTTGATGGCCTCGGTGGTGCCGCGCACAAAGATCACCTCTTCCACCTCGGGTGCGTTGATGAAGCGGCGCACACGGTCGCGTGCGCCTTCATACGCATCTGTCGCACGCGCGGCCAGGGCATGCGCGGCGCGGTGGATGTTGGAGTTTTCGTGCTCGTAAAAGTAGGCGATGCGGTCAATGACCGACTGTGGCTTGTGGGTGGTGGCGGCGTTGTCGAACCACACCAGTTGTTTGCCGTTCACCCGCTCTTGCAGAATGGGAAAGTCGCGCCGGATGGCGTTGACGTCGAACGGTGGGTGTTGGCCCTGGCCGGCCTGCGGTGCGGCGTTCACACCATGGGGGTGTGGCGTGGCGGGCGTGACGTAGCCGCTGGTGAGGCGCACCGAGTCGACGAAGTAGTACTTGGGTTCGGTGCTGGGCGCTGGTTCCGCTGGCAACGCTTGGCCAATGGGCGGCGACACCGGAGACACAGCAGGCACGGGGGCACGACTCGAAAAGTCAGCGTCTGGGTGACCGAACTGGTGGTTCAGAAAGTAGAACGGCGAGGCGTCTGGCCGGGTGGCCGTGGGCGCGGCCTGCGCCACCTGTGCGATCTGGGCTTTCGGCTCGCTCAGCAACACATTGCCAAAACGCGGCTCGTAGGCCGGAACGGCGCTGAGCACGTGGTCGGGCACACCGTTGGGCGCCACTGCATGTGGCACCAGTGCGGGCGCACGGTTGCCCAGCGACAAGGCCTGGGTGGGCGAGCCCTGTACCAGGTTGCTGCCGGGGATCTGCCCTTGCGGAATAGGCGTGCCGGGCACACCCGGGCCGAAGCCCGCAGGGTTGGCCAAGGCCGAGCCGGGCGGCGCGATGTTCACGGGCGCTTGCGCACCCGGCACACCACTGAAGCCCGCCGGTGGAGCAAAGCCGTCTGGCTTGGCCGCAAACAGCTCGGTGGCCAAACGCGCCAGCAGGGCTGGATCGAATGGCGCACCTTGCGCTTCGGCAGAAGGAAATGGGGCGGACGTACTCACGTACTGCTTTATTTGTAGGTATCGGGATAGTCGTGGTACTTGCCGATTTCGACATCGTCGAGCACGGCCAGTGCGTCGCTGGTGAGCACCGCCAGCGAGCAATAAAGCGAGATCAGGTAGGACGCAATCGCGTGGTTGTTGATGCCCATGAAACGCACCGACAGACCGGGGCTTTGTTCGCCGGTCAAACCGGGCTGGAACAGGCCGACCACACCCTGGCGCTTGTCGCCCACACGCAGCAGCAGGATCTTGCTCTTGCCATCGGCCACGGGAATCTTGTTCGACGGGATCAGCGGAATGCCGCGCCAGGTGATGAACTGCGAACCAAACAGGCTGACGGTAGGCGGTGGCGTGCCACGGCGCGTGGCTTCGCGGCCAAACGCGGCGATGGCCAGCGGGTGCGCCAGGAAGAACGCGGGTTCTTTCCAGACCTTGGTCAACAACTCGTCCAGGTCGTCGGGCGTGGGCGCACCGGTCAGCGGGAAGATGCGCTGCTCGTCGGTCACCTGCGCCAAGAGGCCGTAGTCGGGGTTGTTGATGAGTTCGCTTTCCTGGTTCTCCTTGATGGTCTCTATGGTCAGGCGCAGCTGCTCCTTGATCTGGTCGTGCGGGCTGCTGTAGAGATCGGAAATACGCGTGTGCACGTCAAGCACGGTGCTCACGGCGTTGAGGAAGTATTCGCGTGGCTGCTCTTCGTAGTCGACCCAGGTGCGGGGCAACTGGTTTTCTTCTTCACGCGAGGTGCAGGTGACCTTGATGGACTCGGGGTTCTTGACCTTGTTGACGCGGTAGATGCCGGCCTCGACAGGCACCCACTGCAGCAGGTGTGTGAGCCAGCGTGGCGAGATGGTCTCTAGCTGCGGAACGGTCTTGGTGGCGTTGGCTAGTTGTCTGGCGGCGTTGTCGCCCAAAGCGGTGGTGCCGCCCACGGTTGCTGTCATGAATACCCCTGTGTGAAGTGAAAAGTACTTGCACGCAGTGTCCGGCGCAGCCGGTTTGGACTCAACCGGCTATAGCCATCAACGGTGCTGTGTGGCCCACAGGCTTGTGTTGCAGTTGTTCGCTGTGCGCCACCAAAGCGCTGCTGGCCAGGCCTAGGGCATGCGCGAGTTTTTGCAAGGTCACCAGCGAAGGCACAACCCTGCCACGCTCGATCTCGCCCACATAGGTGCGGTTTAAATCCGATTCGGCCGCCAGGCGTTCTTGCGACCAGTTTTTCTGTTCACGCAGTTGCTTCACGGCTTGGCCGAAGCAGGCGCCAAGATTGGGGGAAGTCATGCACGCCTCTCTTGCCTCGGCGCCAGCTCTTGCTGCACATCGGCCTGCGACACATTGCCGCCCGGTGGCACGCTATGTGTCAGCCAAACGTTGCCGCCGATCACCGCGCCACGCCCCAGGGTGACACGACCCAGCACGGTGGCGCCAGCGTAGATCACCACGTCGTCTTCCACGATGGGGTGGCGCGGCTGGCCTTTTTGCAGGTGGCCTGCGGCATCGGTAGGGAAACGTTTCGCGCCCAGCGTCACCGCCTGGTAGATGCGCACACGCTGGCCGATGATGGCGGTCTCGCCTATCACCACGCCGGTGCCGTGGTCGATGAAGAAGCCCGGGCCGATTTCGGCGCCGGGGTGGATGTCGATGCCGGTTTGCGCGTGTGACAACTCGGCCGCAATACGCGCCAGCAGTGGCAGGTCCAGTCGGTACAACTGGTTCGCCAGCCGGTGGTGGATCATGGCCAAGACACCGGGGTAACACAGCAGCACTTCGTCGACGCTGCGTGCCGCCGGGTCGCCGTGGTAGGCGGCGAGCACATCGCTGTCGAGCAAGCTGCGGATGGCGGGCAACGCTGCGGCGAAGTCGTGCACGGCAGCACTGGCCCGCGTGGCGATGGAATCGGTGGCGCTGCGCGGGTCGTCGGCACGGGCGTGGCGTTCCTGGTAGGCCAGCTCCAGCTGCGCTTGGGCGTGCAGGCCGTGCAGCGCGGTGTCCAAGGTGTGGCCGACGTAAAAGTCCTCACTCTCGTGCCGCAGATTCGGCGGGCCCAGGCGCATGGGAAACAACACACCTTTGAACTCTTGCAGAATTTGCGCCACCGCGTCACGCGAGGGAAACTCGCGCCCGCCGGGTTCACCCGAGCGTTTTTGCGCGGCACGCCAGTCGCGGCGAATCTGGCCTAGGGACTGGACGATGGGTTCGACGTTGAATACTGCCACGTGGAGGTCTTTCTTCTTGCTGCGGATCGGGATGCCGGCGAAAGTTCGGCGCTCAGTCCTGTACCCAGGGCAACTGATGGAACTGCCAGCCATCGACACCGGCGCGGTGTTGCCTGGCGTCCAGCTCACCTTCAAAACCTTCGAGCACGTTGAACACCCGGGTAAAGCCGGCCTTGGCCGCCGCTTCGGCCGCCAGTGCCGAGCGTTTGCCGCTGCGGCACAACAACAGCACCACGGCGTCCTTGCCACCGACCTTGGCCTCCAACTCGCGCACAAAACGCGGGTTGCGCGTGAGGCTGGTGCCCGTGGCCCAGGCGACGTGGGCGGTGTCGGGCACATGGCCAACGAACTTGCGCTCTTCTGTGGTGCGCACATCCACCAACTGCGCGGCGCCGCTGGAAAACAACTCCCAGGCCACGGCCGGCGGCACGCCGCCCGCGTAGGGCAGTCCGGTCGACAGCGCCAGCACACGCGCGGATTCCAGCGCGGCGGGCAGGCTGCTGGCAACAATTTCAGAAGACGAATCGGACGACATACACACTCCAGTTGAACTGGCCGCAGAGGGACAGGGATTGCGGCTTTTGGTCACTTTAGGGGTGTGCTGCCCGAACTCAAACGATTAAGAATCTACTTCTAAATAACGTTTGACTCTATAGAGGCCCAAACGGCTGGGATGGACAAGGCCATCCAAAAACACCCAATGGAAAACAGGCTTGCGCTATCAGCCTTAACGCGCCGGGCGCAGTTCTGCACGTTCGGCTTCTTCTCCTAAGGGGGTTTGCGGGTCCAGGCCACGGTCAGGGGATTCGGCCACCTGCGGTGTGTCGGTGGCGTGCTCTATCAGTTCCTCGATGATGAAGCGGCCATACAGCTGCGCACGCTCGGCGCCAAAGGCATGGGCCATGTTGGCCACGCGGCGCGCGGCTTGCTCACCTTTTGCCCGGACGACCAACCAGTGGTAACCGCGCACTGCAAGCTCGCGGTGGGCCTTGATGAGGTTGATTTCCTGGCCCAAGTTCGCCAACGGACTGGCATGGGCCAAGTCGTCGTCAATTTGCGCCAGCATTTCCCCAGCGGTGTAAGAGGTGACGGCATCTTCGGCATAACCTTCAGCGGCGAGTGCCTGGCGCGCATGCTCGGCCTGCGCTTGGGAAGGAAACGAGATGACGAGATGTCCTACGGGCTTGAAAACACCAAAGCTGGTGGGGTGGTCTTGCAGTTCCATAGCCGCCTCCTGATGGGTCTTGACGGACACACCGGCAAACGGGCGCATCCGTATGCTTAGCATGGCCGCTGTGGCCTGCCCCGGGTGTGGGAACGCGGGCCAAGACCCTGTAGGCAAGGGCCGTTCAACCGTTGGTGAACAGTTCGCTGCAAAAGCCGAAGAAATCGTCCAGCTCGGTCGACTTGTCAAAAACCGCCGTGGCACCAAGCGCCAAACACTTTTGCCGGATGTCCGGGGTCGCGTAATTGGTAAGCACCACCATATGTTGATCGGGGCTGCGGTTGGTGCAATGGCGCAGGACTTCCAGGCCTGAGCCCTTTTTCAGGAACAAATCCACCACCACAAGCTGCCAGGCATGCATAGACAAGGTTTGGATCGCGTCGACTGCGGTGTCCGCCACGGCCACGACTTCGAGATCAGCGAGCTCTCTCATGGTGGGAATAAGAGCTTCGCGGATCGTTGAGCTGTCCTCGATGAGTACCGTCACGATGGACATGATGGATTCCGCTAAACAGTTCCGCAGGTTGCGGTAGAGCGGCAAAAATATGTCGCATCTGTATTTGAACCACGGCAGAATCGTTTACTCGTAGGACGGTGACCCATTCGACAGTCGCTTATTGCACTATCACTGCACGACCACTTTTTCATTCCCGCTCGCCCCTCCGTTTTTGCAAGGACTTTATCGTGCCCAAAAAAACCAAGAGTGCCCAGGTCGCCACCGATCTTTCCTTGAAGGATGCGGCCAAAAAGACCAAGCAGGTCAACGAAGAAATCGTCGTAGCGGAAGAGGAGTTGACGGTGGCCCACGCCGTGCTCGACAAACATATTCCAGAAAACGCCAATGAGCCGGATGTGCGGCAAGCGGTAGAGGCCACCGAGCAGGTGAAGAAGCGGCTGCGCAAGTCGGTCAAAGAGCTGGCCACGGTACAGGCCACGCTGGAGAAGAAGGCCGCTGAGCAGGCTTAGGCCACGCCAACGCCGTTCGCGGTCTCAGAGAATCGGCCGCAGCGTCTCGGCCACCTCGCGCAACACCGGCAGCAGTTGGGCGACCAGTTGGTCGTCCGGGTACATCTGGCGCTGTACGGTCACACTCAACGCGTATTGGCAGCGGCCTTTTCTGTCCTTCAACGGCACGGCCAGACCGCTGAGACCGAAGCTCAAATACTGGTCGGCCTGCGCGTAACCCAACGCCCGTGCGGCCACCACGTTACTGCGAAAAACCACCGGGTCGTCCAACGTGGCGCCGGTAAAGTTGGTGAAGTCGTGCCGCGCAATCCAGGTGTCCAGCGCGGCATCGTCCAAGGTTGAAAGAATCGCAAAGCCTTGCGCCACCACGTGCGCCGGCACACGTGCACCGGGGTGAAAACCAATGGAGATCAGCCGCGGTGCGTTGCTGCGCGCCAGGTAGACGATTTCCTGCCCGTCAAGCGAGCCGACGTTGAAGGTTTCGCCACACTGCATGGAGGCGCGCTGTATGTAGGGCTGCACCAGGCGGGGAATACGCGCCGCCTCCAGATACGCCTGGCCCAGGCGCAGCACACGCGGCAGCAGCCAGTAGTACTTGCCGTCGGTGGCGGCATAACCAAAATGCACCAGGCTCAACAGGTAGCGTCTGGCGGCGGTGCGGGTCAGGCCGGTCAGTACACCGGCCTCGGTGGCGGTCAGGCGTGGGCGGTCATCGGAGAAGGCTTCGATCACACGCAAACCCTTGCCCAAGCCTTCTATGAGCAGCTTGCGGTCGATGGGCGCGGGGTCTGAAGAAGTGGGAGTGGGGTCGGTCATGCAGTAAGCTCCTGCCTAGCGATAACCCTAGGTTTGGGCGCATAGTGTACGGCTGCGATCAATCATTGATCGCACAAATACTTTTAGTTCACCCGTTGAACGCAGCTCGCGCCTACAGTTCCGCACCCCCTCCGCCGCCCGCAGCGGATCACGCCTTCTTCAGGAGACACCCATGGCTTCTTCAGCCTCATCACCGGCCAGCGCGCAGCATGGCAAAGACCAGTCGAAAAAGGCCACGGCCAGCGGCTGGATTGGCTCGGCGCTGGAATACTACGACTTCTTCATCTACGCGACCGCCGCGTCGCTGATTTTTCCGCAGATCTTCTTCCCCAACACCGACCCCAAGGTGGCCATCATCGCCTCGCTGGCCACCTACGGCGTGGGTTATGTGGCGCGTCCCATAGGCGCATTTTTTCTCGGCCACTGGGGCGACACCCACGGCCGCAAACAGGTGTTGATCCTGTGTATGTTCCTGATGGGTTTCTCCACCGTGGCCGTGGGCCTGTTGCCCACCTACGCACAAGTCGGGCTGTGGGCGCCAGCATTGCTGGTGATGCTGCGCCTGGTGCAAGGTTTTGCAGTCGCAGGTGAGATCTCGGGCGCGAGTTCCATGATTCTGGAACACGCGCCGTTTGGTCGCCGTGGCTTTTTTGCCAGCTTCACGCTGCAAGGCGTGCAGGCCGGGCAGATTTTGGCGGCGGCGGTGTTTCTGCCGCTGGCGCACTACATGCCGGCCGAACAGTTCAACAGCTGGGGCTGGCGCATTCCGTTCCTGCTGAGCTTCATCGTGATTGTGGCGGGCTACATCATCCGCCGCGAAGTCGATGAAACCCCGGCGTTTGCGGTGGAAGACAAAAAAGGCGAGTTGCCCAAAGCCCCGGTGGTGCAAGCCGTGCGCGAAAACTGGCGCGACATGCTGCGCGTGATGTGCTGCTCGCTGATGAACGTCATCCCCGTGGTGACCACCATCTTCGGTGCGGCCTACGCGGTGCAGCCGGGTTATGGCATAGGCTTCGAGAAAGACGTCTACCTGTGGATTCCGGTGCTGGGCAACATCGTCGCCGTGGCGGTGATTCCGTTTGTCGGCAATCTGTCGGACAAGATCGGTCGGCGCATTCCCATCATGGTCGGCGCCGTTGGCTCGGGTCTGCTGTCGTTTGGCTACCTCTACGCCATCAGTGTGCACAACGTGCCCATGGCCATCATCATGTCGCTGCTGATGTGGGGCGTGGTCTACCAGGGCTACAACGCGATCTTCCCTAGCTTCTACCCGGAAATGTTTCCTACCCGCACCCGGGTGTCGGGCATGGCGATTTCGCAGAACCTGGGCACGCTGGTCACGGCCTTGTTGCCCGCGCTGTTTGTGGCGGTGGCGCCCCCCGGCACGGCGAATATTCCACTGGTCATAGGCTCCATCACTCTGGCCGTGACACTGGTGGCCGCCATTGCCGCCTGGACCGCACGCGAAACTTACCGCGTGCGCATGCAGGACCTGGGTGACCCAGACGCCGTGCCGGTGCCCGCGGGCGAGTACCAGCGCCTGCGTGAAGAAGCCGTATTGCAGGGGCGCGTCACCCGTTGACGCAGCGCTCGCTTCAAGCAAAAAAGCCGCCTAGGCCCGTCACGGGTCCAGGCGGCTTTTTCACATGCATCACTTTTAGTTCAACGGCACCCGCACACCGTCCTTGTAGCTGTAGAGGGTGACGGCTGGGTGCGTCAGTTCCCCCTTGTCGGTGAACGCAATGTTCGCCGTCACACCTTTGAATTGCGTTTTGCCCAGGAACGAGGTGTAGACCTTGGGGTCGGCCGAGTTGGCGCGCTTCATGGCATCGACCAGTACAAAGGTCGCGTCATAAGCATAGGGGCTGTAGATCTGGAACTGCCCCGGGAACTTGGCGTCGTAGCGCGCCTTCCACTCCGGCCCGCCCTGCATCTTCTGGATGGAGGCGCCGCCCGTGGCGCAGGTGACCTGGCCGACATTCGCCGACTTGGACGCCAGTTCAGACAGCTTCTCGGTGCACAAGGCATCACCGCCAAAAAACTTCACCTCGCCCATGCCCAACTGCACCAGTTGGCGCAGCATGGGACCGGCCTGGGCGTCGAGGCCGCCGTAGAAGATGCCATCGGGCTTCTTGCTCTTGATGCCGGTCAGGATGGACATGAAGTCGGTGGCCTTGTCGGTGGTGAACTCCTGCGCCACCACCTTGATGCCCTTTTGCTCCGCCGTGGCCTTGAACACGTTGGCCAAACCCTGGCCGTAAGCCGTGCGGTCGTCGATGATGGCCACGCTTTTGAGCTTGAGCGCATCGGCCGCGTACAACGCCACAGCGGCACCCAGGGCGTTGTCATTGGCGATCAGGCGGTAGGTGGTCTTGTAGCCGGGCTTGGTCACATCCGGGTTGGTGGCCGCCACCGTGATATGTGGCAGGCCACAGCGGTTGTAGATGCTGGCGGCGGGAATGGTCGTGCCCGACTGCAGATGGCCCACCACACCGGCCACGCCGGCGTCGCAGAACTTTTGCGCCACGGCCGTGGCTTGGCGCGGGTCGCCAGCGTCGTCTTCGGCGGCGATTTCAAAACGCACGGCCTTGCCACCAAGGCTGGGGTTCTGGGCGTTGATCTCGTCAATCGCCAGGCGCACACCGTTTTCGGTGTCTTTGCCAATGTGGGCGATGCCACCGGAGACCGGGCCGGCATGGCCGATTTTGATGATTTGCACACCTTGGGCGCTGGCGGCACTGGTGGTCAAGGCCAGGACGGCGGCGCCGCCGAGGTGCAATACGAAGCTGGGGGTTTTGCGCATGGGAAAGCCTCTTGATTCCAAAAACTGAAGGCTGGAAGTCTAAGGGGCCGCCTTGAACGGCAAATGGCTGCGGATTGTTACGAAAGAAACGCTTTGTTTTACCCAGAAAAAGTATCAAATTAATAGCTACCTACGCTTATTCAATATGGGTAAAAAGCCAATTTTGCTTCCAACTCTTACGCTGGCCAAACCTGCTGCGCCACCCGCCGCATATTGCCGCCGAGCACCAGCGCAGCCTCGTCCGCCGTCATGCCTTCGGCCTGCAGCGCGGCACCCAGGCTTTGCCAAGCCTCGGGCGGTGGGTAGTAGGCGCGGCTGATCGCGCGGTCGTAACCCGCCGACTTGGGCCACCAATAGGTCGGGTCGTAGTCACCGGGCGGGGTGTCGTTGAGTTCGGGCTGGGAAAAGCTGATGTCCAGCCCAATGCCGGTGTGCTGCACACCCACCAGGTTGGCGACGTAGGCGGCATGGCGCGCCACGTCTTGCACCGTGGGCTGCTGCGTGCCGACGAAGAACGATACACCCGACACACACACCACACCGCCCGTGGCCGCGCAGGCGCGGATTTGTTCGTCGGTGATGTTGCGGCCGTGTTCTATCAGCGCCAGCGGGTTGGCATGGCTGAAGATCACCGGCTGGCTGGACGCCGCCATGATGTCCAGGCTGCAACGCCGCCCGGTGTGTGAGCAGTCCATCAACATACCGGTCGCATTCACCGCCTGCACCATCTGCGCGCCGAGTGCGGTCAGGCCACGTACCTCGTCGTGGCAACCATCGGCCACGCTGTTGTTGCGGTTGTAGGCGAAGTGGATTTGCCGCACACCCAGGCTGGCGTATAGCGCCACCATCTCGAGCCGCTCCATCAGCGGCATGGCGCCTTCGAGATCAAAGCCTATGGCGATGCGGCCGCTGGCAGCAGCGGCTTCAATGTCGGCCACACTTTGCGCCAGCACATAGGCATCGGGCTTGGCGGCAATGGTGGCGCGAAAGCCGGCCAGCACGGCCATCACTTGGGTCACGGGGTTCATGTCCATGCCGACGTTGATGGACACGTAATGCACGCCGGCGGCGCGGAAGCGGTCAATCGGTGCGAAGCTGGCGTTGGGGTGCAGCGGCAGGCAGGCGTGGGCCTCCCAACGGAGGTGGTTTGGTTTCATGCAATGGTCTCCTGGCGCTGGAAACCACGCGAGGCTTCCATCAACTGCCGAGTGTAGGACTCGCTGACGCGGTGTGCGGCCAGGTCGGCGGCGGCCAGCATCTCCACGGTTTGGCCACGCTGCATCACCATCAGGCGTTCACACAGGTGGGTGACCACGGCGAGGTCGTGGCTCACCATGATGAAGCTCAGGCCACGGCGGGCACGCAACGTCTCCAGCAGGTTCAGCACCTCGGCCTGTACCGAAGCGTCCAGCGCAGAGGTCGGCTCGTCGAGCAGCAGGATTTGCGGCTCCAGAATCAGCGCACGTGCAATGGCGATGCGCTGGCGTTGCCCGCCGGAGAGCTGGTGCGGGTAACGAAAACGAAAGCCCTTGCCCAAGCCCGCCTCGTCGAGCGCCCGCTCGATGCGCGCTTGTTCGTCGCCCATGCCGTGTATGGTCAGTGGCTCGGCCAGCAGACGGTCCACCGTGTGGCGCGGGTGCAGCGAACCATAGGGGTCCTGGAACACCATCTGCACCTGGCGACGGAAGGCTTTGCTGCCGGGGGCGGGTTGTACACCACCGTCGCGGCCTATCAGTTGCACCGTGCCGGCTTCACGCGCGGCCAGGCCGCAGATGGCGCGCAGCACGGTGGATTTGCCCGAACCCGATTCACCCACGATGCCGAAACTTTCGCCCGGCTGCACGGTAAACGAGGTGTCGGCCACGGCGATGAAGTCGTCAAAACTGACGCGCAGGTTTTGCACCTCCAGGCCGACGGATTGAGACTGCAGGGTCATAACGCCCACTCCGGTTTGCGGTCTAGTGTGGGCAGCGGATGTTGCGTGGCGCCTAGTTTGGGCAGGCAATTCAACAGGCCCAGCGTGTACGGGTGCTGCGCCTGCGCCAGCCCGCCGGCGGGCAACTCTTCCACCACGCGGCCGGCGTACATCACCAGAATGCGGTCGCAAAAGGTGGACACCAAACGCAGGTCGTGCGACACAAAAATCAGCCCCATGCCACGCTCGGCCACCAACTTGTCGAGGATGGCCAGCACCTGCAATTGCACCGTCACATCAAGCGCCGAGGTCGGCTCGTCGGCAATCAGCAGGTCGGGGTTGGCGATGAGCATCATGGCAATCATGGCGCGCTGGCCCATGCCGCCAGACACCTCGTGCGGGAACAGCTGGTACACGCGTTCTGGATGGTCGATCTGCACCGCAGCCAAGGCTTCCAGCGCGGCTTTCCTGGCTTCGCGCTTCGATGCCTGCGTATGCGCCTGCAGCGCCTCGACAATTTGTTCGCCTATGGTCATCACCGGATTCAGCGAAAACTTAGGGTCTTGCAGCACCATGGCAATGCGCCCGCCGCGTAACGCGCGCCGTTGTTTGGGTGCGCAGTTCAGCAGGTCGATGCCGTTGAACGCCAGCCGCTTGGCCGTGACCTGGCCGCCCGGCGCCGTCAAACCCAAAATGGCCCGGCCGGTTTGCGACTTGCCCGAGCCCGACTCCCCCACAATGCCCAGGCGCTCGCGCCCCAGCGTGAACGACACACCACGCACCACTTCCACGCGGCCGCCCTCGCGGTTGGGGAAAGAGACACGCAGGTCTTCAATTTCCAAAACGGGCTCTGTCATTTAACGCCTTTCGGATCGAGGGCGTCTCGCAAGCCATCACCCACCAAGTTAAACGCTAAGCTGACCAAGAAAATCGCCGCACCAGGCGCCGCCGCCACCCACCATTGGTCGAGCACGTATTGCCGCCCGTTGGCAATCATGGCGCCCCACTCCGGCATGGGCGGCTGCGCGCCCAGGCCCAGAAAGCCCAGGCCGGCAGCGGTGAGGATGATGCCCGCCATGTCGAGCGTGACACGCACAATCACCGACGACAAACACAGCGGCATGATGTGGTGCAGCACGATGCGCCAGGGCGACGCACCAATCAAGCGCACGGCGGCGATGTAGTCGGTTTGGCGTATGGTCAGCGTCTCGGCGCGCGCCATGCGCGCATACGGCGGCCAGGCAGTGAGCGCGATGGCGATGACGGCGTTCTCGATGCCCGGCCCGAGTGCAGCGACAAAGGCCAGCGCCAGAATCAGGCGCGGAAACGCCAGGAAGATATCGGTGATGCGCATCAGCGCTGCATCCACCAAGCCACCGGAATAACCGGCCACCGTGCCCACCAGCAAACCAATGGGTGCGGCCAGCACGGCCACCAGCACCACCACAAACAGTGTGATGCGCGAGCCGTAGATCAGCCGCGAGAGCAGGTCTCGGCCCTGGTCGTCTGTGCCCAGCCAGAACTGGCCCGAGGGCGGCAACAAACGTGTGGTGCGCAGGTCGCCCACGGTGGGGGAATACGGCGCCAGCAGCGGCGCAAACAAGGCCACCAGGATCAGCGCCAGCACAATCAGCAAACCTGCCATGGCAAGCCGGTTGCGCGCGAACACACGCCAGGCGCCGTAGGCTCGGCCCCAGGCGGCTTGGCGCCGTGAGGCAGGCTGGTCGCTCATCAGCCAAGCATGCAAGCGGACGTGCCAGCGATTCAAAGTAGCGGTCATCGGATGCGGGTACGCGGGTCTAGCGTTTTGTAGAGCAGGTCAGACAAAAGGTTCAGGCCTATGAACACCGAGCCCACCACAATCGTGCCGCCCAACACCGCGTTCATGTCGGCGTTTTGCAGCGAATTGGTGATGTAAAGGCCCAGGCCCGGCCAGGCGAACACGGTCTCGGTCAGCACCGAGCCTTCGAGCAAACCGGCGTATGACAAGGTGATCACCGTAACCAAGGGCACCATGGCGTTGCGCAGCGCGTGGCGCCAGATGATGCGCGCCTCGCTCAGGCCCTTGGCGCGCGCGGCCACCACGTATTCCTGGCTCAGCTCGTGCAGCATGAAAGAGCGTGTCATGCGGCTGATATAGGCCATGGAGAAAAAGCCCAGCAGCGTGGCCGGCAGCACCAGGTGCGAAAGCACGTTGGCAAACGCGTCCCACTGGCGTGCCATGGCGGCATCGAGCAACAGCAGGCCGGAGACATTGGTCAACGTGTATTCATAAACCACGTCCAAGCGGCCCGGGCCGCCCACCCAATCGAGCTTGGCGTAGAACAACACCAGCCCCATCAGGCCCAGCCAGAAGATCGGCACAGAATAACCCACCAGGCCCAGCACACGCACCACTTGGTCGACCCAGCGGCCTTGGCGCACCGCCGCCCACACACCCATGGGCACACCAAACAAAACGCCGATGAAAATGCCCAGCGTGGCCAGCTCCAGCGTGGCTGGAAAGGCGCGCCGAATGTCTTGCATCACCGGGTTGGAGGTGAGCACCGAGGTGCCAAAGTCGCCCTGCAAGGCCTTGCCAATGTAGATGTAGAACTGCTGCCACAGGGGTTTGTTAAAGCCCATTTCTTCACGCACACGCGCCACCAGTTCACCCGAGGCGCGGTCGCCCACAATCGCCAGCACCGGGTCTATGGGCATGACGCGGCCAATGAAGAAGGTGACGGCCAGCAAGCCCAGGTAGGTCAGCACAATGACCATCAGGAAGCTGGTCACACTGCGCACGGCACGGGAAAAACCAGCGGGCCTGCGGGCGCCCGCCTTGCGGTCAACGGCTTTCAAACCAGTTCGTTCGCGTTAGTGTTCGGACTAGTTCTTCGTGACCTTGAACATGTAGTTCGTATCAAACGTGGGGCCGAGCTTGAAGCCCTCGACGTTGCTGCGCACACCGGCCACTTCCACCTGCTGGAACAGCATGATGAACGGGCTGGTCTTGCGGAACTCGGCCTGCATGTCTTCGTAGAGCTTCTTGCGTTTGCCGGTGTCGCGTTCCAGCACGGCGGCACTCGCCATCTTGTCGAGCTCGGGCACCATCCAGGCATTGCGCCAGGCCAGCGGCTTGGCCTTGGCGTCGTCGCTGTTGTCGCTGTTCTGCACAAAGGTGGCGTTGGTGTGTGGATCCCAATAGTCGGCGCCCCACTGGCCTATGTACATGTCGTGTGTGCGCGCACGGTATTTGGTCAGCACTTGTTTGCCGTCGCCAGGAATGATTTCGATGTCGATACCGGCGCGCTTGGCGTTTTGCTGGAACGACTCGGTAATGCCCTGCACCGGCTGTATGGTGCGCATGTCTATGGTCACCTTGAAGCCATTCGGCAGGCCGGCCTTGACCAGCAGCGCCTTGGCCTTGTCGACGTCGAGCTTGTAGGGCATGGCGTTGCTGGCACCCAGCAGGCCTTGCGCCATGAAGTTCTGGTTCACCGCACCAATGTTCTTGATGAGTGTGTCGCCAATCGCCGAATAGTCGACCAGCCACTTCAGCGCTTCACGCACTTCGGGCTTGGCCAGGTTGGGGTTCTTCTGGTTCAGGCTGATGTAGTACACCGTGCCCTTGGAGGCCGAGGTGGTTTTGATGTCTTTGTTGGCGGCCAGCGCGGCCAGGTCTTGCGGCGACAGATTGCGCGCAATGTCCACGTCGCCTTTTTCCAGCATCAGGCGCTGCGTCGCCGACTCCTTGCTGTGGCGGTACAACACACGCGCCAGCGGTGCCTTGCTGCCATAGTAGTTGTCGTTGCGCTCCAGCATGATGACTTCGTTGGCGCGCCACTCACGCAGCTTCATGGGGCCGGAACCGGCATAGTTGGTCTTGAGCCAGGCGTAGCCCATGTCGCCATTGACCTCTTTGCTGGCGAGCAGCTTTTTGTCGACGATGGCGCCGACGTTGGCCGTGAGGCAGTTGAGCACAAACGAGGAGGCGTAGGCTTGGTCGGTCTCGAATGTGACCTGCAGCGGGCCGGTGGCTTTGATCTTGTCTTTGACGTTATCTTTGTTGAAGCCAAACTGGCCCAGGATGAAAGCGGGTGACTTGTTGAGCAACACGGCGCGCTGCAGCGAATAAGCCACGTCTTCAGCGGTGAGCGGGTTGCCCGAGGCGAACTTCAGGCCGGGTTTGAGTTCGAAGCTAAAAGTTTTGCCGTCGGCCGAGATGGCCCACGAAGCGGCCACGTCGCCAACAATCTTGGACGGGTCGCTGGTATCCAGGCGCACCAGGCGGTCGTAGGTGTTGCCCATGATTTCGCCGGCGGAGAGTTCAAACGCTTCGGCCGGGTCCATGGTGATGATGTCGTCGAAACCGAAGGCCAACACCAAGGTATCTTTGGGCGTGGCGGCCAGCGCCGGCGTCAGGCCGGCCGTCAAGATCAAGGTGGAAACAGCAGCGGCGGCGAGCACGCGGCGGGTGAACAAGGGAGACGAACCACGCATGAATCTGTTCCTTTTGTTGTGAATTTAATCTGCGAGCTTGGCAGACCGGGCACAACGCAAGAACCATGCTAACCCTAGCTTGTCAGAGCATCCTCGGCATGCATCACCGGGCTCAAATCACCTAGTAAGCGGCTGTCGATCAAGCTGTAGCGCGGGTGGGCGGGCAGCGCGTAATGCCACCATTCGTGCGCCAGGTGTTGAAAGCCCGCGTCCTCCATCAGACGCAGCAATACCAGCCGATTCGCCTGCGCCTGGGGCGACACCGCCGTACTGAAATGGTGCGAAGCCACCGTCATGTCGTCGAAGCCGGTGCCCATGTCAACCTCTTGGCCGTGGGCGTCGACCAGCGTCAGGTCAACCGCCGTGCCGCGTGTGTGGTTGGAGCCTATGGCCGGGTCGGCCACAAAAGCCTTGTCGGGCGCGGTGTCCCACAACACCTGCTGCGCCGCTTGCGGGCGGTAGGCGTCGAAGATCTTCAGGCGGTAGCCGGCGGCGGCGGCATTGGCCACGGCTTGGCGCAGGCAGACCTCGGCCTCACGGTGCAACAGGCATTCGGCGCGGTGGTAGATGATTTGGCCGGCCACGTTATGAGGAGTGGCATAGGCCAGTTCGAGCAAAACGCCGTGGCTTTGAGGGGTGATGTGGACTAGCGGGTGGGCAGAAGACGACATGAGGGGCTGGCACGCAAAAAACAACACGAGGCGGCAGGATAAACCACATGCGCAAATCGGCGCTTAAATGGGAGCCTTGGCGGTTGTAAAATCGCCCCTCCCCCAAGGAGCGTTGCAGCGCGGCCCCCAGACACCCGTCGGTTGGCCGCGTCAGGCTTGGGACATTCGGCCTCGCCGAACAGAAACGACGCTCACCTGAAAAGCTGTTCCTCACAGGTGAGTTGTATGTCTGAAATTTCCGTCCCCCCATTGAAGTTGTCCGGCCTGGAGCCCGTCTCCATTGGCGAGGGCACACTGTTCGTCAACATCGGCGAGCGCACCAACGTCACCGGCTCCAAGGCCTTCGCTCGCATGATCTTGAACGGCGAGTTCGACCAGGCCTTGTCGGTGGCGCGCCAGCAGGTGGAAAACGGCGCCCAGATCATCGACATCAACATGGACGAGGCCATGCTCGACAGCAAGGCCGCGATGGTGCGCTTCCTGAACCTGATCGCCTCCGAGCCCGACATCGCGCGTGTGCCCATCATGGTCGACAGCTCCAAGTGGGACGTGATCGAAGCCGGCTTGCGCTGCATCCAGGGCAAGGGCATCGTCAACTCCATCTCCATGAAAGAGGGCGTGGAGAAGTTCAAACACGAGGCGCGCCTGGTACGCCGTTATGGTGCTGCCGCCGTGGTGATGGCGTTTGACGAAGTCGGCCAGGCCGACACCTTTGCGCGCAAGATCGAGATCTGCGAACGCGCCTATCGTGTGCTGGTCGACGAGGTCGGTTTCCCGCCCGAAGACATCATCTTCGACCCGAACATTTTTGCCGTGGCCACCGGCATTGAAGAACACAACAACTACGCGGTCGACTTTATTGAAGCCGTGCGCTGGATCAAGCAAAACCTGCCAGGCGCCAAGGTGTCGGGCGGGGTGAGCAACGTGTCGTTCAGCTTCCGTGGCAACGACCCGGTGCGCGAAGCCATACACACGGTGTTCCTGTACCACGCGATTCAAGCGGGCATGGACATGGGCATCGTCAACGCCGGCATGGTGGGTGTGTACGACGAACTGGAACCGGTGCTGCGTGAGCGTGTGGAAGACGTGGTGCTGAACCGCCGTCCCGACGCCGGTGAGCGTCTGGTCGAAGTGGCCGAAAGCGCCAAGAGCGGCGCCAAGGACGAAAGCAAAAAATATGACTGGCGCGGCACGCCAGACAACCCGGTGTCGGTGGAACAGCGCCTGAGCCACGCCATGGTGCACGGCATCACCGAATTCATCGTGCCCGACACCGAAGAGGCCTACCAAGCCGTGCTGGCCAAGGGCGGACGCCCGCTGCACGTGATCGAAGGCCCGCTGATGGCCGGCATGAACATCGTTGGTGACCTGTTCGGCGCGGGCAAGATGTTCCTGCCGCAGGTGGTGAAGTCGGCGCGCGTGATGAAGTCCGCCGTGGCGCACCTCATCCCCTATATCGAAGAAGAAAAGCGCCAGGACGAAGCCGCCGGCCGCGACGTGCGCACCAAGGGCAAGATCATCATCGCCACGGTGAAGGGCGACGTGCACGACATCGGCAAGAACATCGTCACCGTGGTCTTGCAATGCAATAACTTCGAGGTGGTGAACATGGGCGTGATGGTGCCCTGCCACGAGATCCTGGCGCGCGCCAAGATCGAAGGCGCCGACATCGTGGGCCTGTCGGGCCTGATCACACCGTCGCTGGAAGAAATGCAGTACGTGGCCGGGGAAATGCAGAAGGACGACCACTTCCGCGTGAAGAAGATTCCATTGCTGATCGGCGGCGCCACCACCTCGCGTGTGCACACGGCGGTCAAGATCGCCCCGCACTACGAAGGCCCCGTGGTGTATGTGCCCGACGCCTCGCGCAGCGTGGGCGTGGCGCAAAACCTGTTATCGGAACAGGCGACGCAGTACATCAATGAACTCAACGCCGACTACGAGAAAGTGCGCCAACAGCACGCCAACAAGAAGCAAGTGCCGCTGTGGCCGCTGGCCAAGGCACGTGCCAACAAGACGCCCATAGACTGGGCGAGCTTTGTGCCCGCGCAGCCCAAGTTTCTGGGCCGCCGCGTGTTCAAGAACTTCGACTTGTCGGAACTGGCCAAGTACATAGACTGGGGCCCGTTCTTCCAGACCTGGGATTTGGCCGGCCCGTTCCCGGCCATCTTGAAAGACGAGATCGTCGGCGCCGAGGCTGTGCGTGTGTT
>NZ_JBMOXA010000039.1:0-34730 GCF_049316285.1 Variovorax sp. HJSM1_2
CTGCGCTGCCCCATGGACGCCGAGCACCCCTACGCCGTGCCCGGTGGCTCGCGCCGCCTGGCGCAACTGCCGCCCACCCTGGTGCTGAGCGGGGCCGACGACCCGATGCGCGACGAAGCCCGCGCCTACGCCGAGAAGCTGGGCCAGGCCGGTATCGATGTCACCTACCGTGTATTGCCCGCCGCAGGCTGGCCCGAAACCTTGATTGGCCCGCCCGTGGGTGAATGCGCCTTTGCGGTCACTGTTCGCGAGCACCTGCGCGAATTCTTCCATCCCGCTGCGACAGGTGCAGCCGCAGCCCCAGGGTGTTGATGCCGTAGCGGCCCCACCCACGTAAACCGCCCCTAGCCGTTGACCTGGCCCATTGAGCCCAGGCTGGCCGCCGCATGGACTGTTGATGCGGCGCACCGAGACAAACCCGCCTTTGCGCACCCCTTTTGCCGGGGTTTGCAGCGGCAGCTTTTTTTGTTTTTGACTTTTGTTGATTTGAAGACCGGAGGATTTGCCATGAACAACGCTGAAAAAACCAACCCATCCACCCCACAAATGCGCCGCAGCGTGGTCTGGACCACCGCCGCCGTTGTCACGGCTGCCGCCGCCGCCATTGGCATCAGCTTTGGAGTGCACAGCAGCAACGCTGTCGCCAACGACGCACCGGTCGCGCCGCCGGCAATTCCGGTGTCGGTGGCGACGGTGGCCGAGAGCCAGGTCAACGCCTGGTCGGAATTCTCTGGCCGTATGGAGGCGGTGGAACGTGTGGACATTCGCTCGCGCGTCTCCGGCGCCGTGCAATCGGTGCATTTCCGCGAAGGTGCGCTGGTGCAAAAGGGCGACCTGCTGATCACCATAGACCCCGCACCGTATGCCGCCGAAGTGGAGCGCAGCCAGGCCCAGCTGGCCGCCGCCCAGGCCCGCGTGCAACACACACAAAGTGAACATGAACGCGCCAAACGCCTGTGGGCCGAACAAGCCATCGCCCAGCGTGAACTGGACGAACGGGTGAACGCGCTGCGTGAAGCCGAAGCCAACCTGCGTGCCGCGCAAGCCGGCCTGCAAACCACCAAGCTCAGCCTGGACTACACCCAGGTGCGTGCACCCGTGGCGGGCCGTGTGGGCAAGCTCGAAGTCACCGTGGGCAACCTGGTGGCCTCGGGCCCCGGCGCACCGGTGTTGACCACGCTGGTGTCCATCAGCCCGATCTACGCCAGCTTTGATGCCGACGAAGGTGTGATCGCCCGCGCCTTGAAAGACCTGCCCAGCCACAACGGCGCGCGTGCGTTGAACAGCATCCCCGTGCAAATGGGCACCGCTGCCACCAGCGACACACCGATCAAGGGCCGCCTGCAATTGGTCGACAACCAGGTCGACGCCAAGAGCGGCACGCTGCGTGTGCGCGCCATTTTTGACAATGCCGACGGCAGCCTGATCCCCGGCCAGTTTGCGCGTATCCGTATGGGCCAACCCAAGTCCGAGACCGCCGTGCTGGTGAACGAACGCGCCGTGGGCACCGACCAGGACAAGAAGTTTGTGATGCTGGTCGGCGCCGACAACACCGTGGCCTACCGCGAAGTCACGCTGGGTGCATCGGTCAACGGCCTGCGTGTGGTCACCAAGGGCCTGGCCGCTGGCGACCGCCTGGTCGTGAACGGCCTGCAACGTGTGCGCCCTGGCGCGGTGGTCGCGCCAGAAGTGGTGCCCATGGACGGCAGCAAACCAGTTGCAGCCCAAGCGGAAAAACTCGCGAAATCCTGAGAGAGAAATTCTCTACGGAGCCATAAAACATGAACTTCACTAAATTTTTTATCGACCGCCCGATTTTTGCGGGTGTGCTGTCGGTACTCATCTTTGTGTCGGGGCTGCTGGCCCTGCGCAGCCTGCCGATTTCCGAGTACCCCGAAGTGGCTCCGCCGCAAGTCGTGGTGCGTGCGCAATACCCCGGCGCCAACCCCAAGGTGATCGCCGAGACCGTGGCCACGCCACTGGAAGAGCAGATCAACGGTGTGGAAGGCATGCTCTACATGGGCAGCCAGGCCACGACGGATGGCGTGATGACGCTGACCGTGACCTTCAAGCTCGGCACCGACCCCGACAAGGCGCAACAACTGGTGCAGAACCGCGTCTCGCAAGCCGAGCCACGCCTGCCCGAAGAAGTGCGCCGCCTGGGTGTGACCACCGTCAAGAGCGCGCCCGACCTGACCATGGTGGTGCACCTGGTCTCGCCGAACAACCGCTACGACATGAACTACCTGCGCAACTACGCGGTGCTCAACATCAAAGACCGTCTGGCGCGCATCCAGGGCGTGGGCCAGGTGCAGATCTTTGGCGGCGGCGACTACGCCATGCGTGTCTGGCTCGATCCACAAAAGGTGGCGCAGCGTGGCCTGTCGGCCAGCGACGTGGTGGCGGCCATCCGTGGCCAGAACATCCAGGCGGCCGCCGGTGTGGTCGGTGCATCACCCGGCCAGCCGGGTGTGGACATGCAATTGTCGATCAACGCCCAGGGCCGCCTGCAAAGTGAAGAAGAATTTGGCGACATCATCGTCAAGAGTGGCACCGACGGCGCCGTGACCCGGTTGCGCGACATCGGCCGCCTGGAAATGGGCGCTGCCGACTACTCGCTGCGCTCGCTGCTGAACAACGACCCCGCCGTGGGCATGGGTGTGTTCCAGTCGCCCGGCTCCAACGCACTCGACATCTCGTCCAACGTGCGCAAAACCATGGCCGAGTTGCAGCAAAACATGCCTGAGGGTGTGGAGTTCCGCATCGCCTACGACCCCACGCAATTTGTGCGTGCCTCGATTGAATCGGTGATCCACACGCTGCTCGAAGCGATTGCGCTGGTGGTGCTGGTGGTGATCCTGTTCCTGCAGACCTGGCGCGCGTCCATCATTCCTTTGCTGGCCGTGCCGGTGTCGGTGGTGGGCACGTTTGCCGTGCTGCACATTCTGGGTTTCTCTATCAACGCGCTAAGCCTGTTTGGCCTGGTGCTGGCCATAGGCATTGTGGTGGACGACGCCATCGTGGTGGTGGAAAACGTAGAACGCAACATCGAAGCCGGCCTGTCGCCACGTGACGCCACCTACCGCGCCATGAAAGAAGTGTCGGGCCCCATCATCGCCATTGCCCTGGTGCTGGTCGCCGTGTTTGTGCCACTGGCCTTCATCAGCGGCCTGACCGGCCAGTTCTACCGCCAGTTCGCGGTGACGATTGCCATCTCCACCGTGATCTCGGCCATCAACTCGCTGACGCTGTCACCGGCGCTCGCCGCTCTGCTGCTGCGCAGCCACGATGCACCCAAAGACGCACTGACACGTGGCATGGACAAGGTGTTTGGTGGTTTCTTCCGTGCCTTCAACCGCTTCTTCCACCGTGGCTCCGAAGCCTATAGCGGCGGCGTGAAGTCCGTCATCGGCCGCAAGACCTTGATGATGGTGATCTACCTGGCGCTGATAGGCGTGACCTTTGGCCTGTTCAAGGCCGTGCCCAGCGGCTTTGTGCCGGCACAAGACAAGCAATACCTGATTGGTTTTGCGCAGTTGCCCGATGGCGCCACGCTGGACCGCACCGAAGACGTGATCAAGCGCATGGGCGACATCGTCAAGCAAAACCCGAACGTCGAGGACGCAATTGCCTTCCCCGGCCTGTCGATCAACGGCTTCACCAACAGCTCCAACTCGGGCATCGTGTTTGCCACGTTGAAGCCTTTTGCAGAGCGCAAGCGCGGCGACCAGAGCGGCGGTGCCGTGGCGGGTCAGTTGAACCAGGCCTTCGGCAGCATCCAGGACGCCTTCATCGTGATGTTCCCACCGCCACCTGTGGCGGGTCTGGGCACCACTGGCGGCTTCAAGCTGCAACTCGAAGACCGTGGTGGCCTGGGTTACGACGAGATGGACAAGGCCGTCAAAGCCTTCATGGCCAAGGCCTACCAGACGCCTGAACTCGCTGGCATGTTCACCAGCTGGCAGGTCAACGTGCCGCAGCTCTACGCCGACATCGACCGCACCAAGGCGCGCCAGCTCGGTGTGCCGGTGACCGACATCTTCGACACCATGCAGATCTACCTGGGCAGCCTGTACGCCAACGACTTCAACAAGTTCGGCCGCACCTACAGCGTGCGTGTGCAGGCCGATGCGCCCTACCGCGCGCGCGCCGAAGACGTGGGCCTGCTGAAGGTGCGCTCGTCCTCGGGCGAGATGGTGCCGCTGTCGGCGCTGATGAAGGTGAACTCCAGCTTCGGCCCGGAACGCGCCATGCGCTACAACGGCTACCTGGCCGCCGACATCAACGGTGGCCCGGCGCCCGGCTTCTCGTCCGGCCAGGCGCAGGATGCGATCAACCGCATTGCCGCTGAAACCCTGCCCAAGGGTGTGAGCTTTGAGTGGACTGAGCTGACCTACCAGGAAATCCTGGCCGGCAACTCTGCGCTGCTGGTGTTCCCGCTGGCGATTCTGCTGGTGTTCCTGGTGTTGGCCGCGCAATACGAAAGCCTGACGCTTCCGCTGGCCATCATCTTGATCGTGCCCATGGGCATACTGGCGGCCATGACCGGCGTGTGGATACACGGCGGCGACAACAACGTGTTCACACAAATCGGGCTCATTGTGCTGGTCGGCCTCAGCGCGAAGAACGCGATCCTGATCGTCGAGTTTGCACGCGAGTTGGAGTTTGCTGGTCGTACGCCCATCCAGGCGGCGATTGAAGCCAGCCGGCTGCGCCTGCGCCCGATTCTGATGACCTCGCTGGCCTTTGTGATGGGTGTGCTGCCGCTGGTGCTGTCCACCGGCGCGGGTGCCGAAATGCGCTCGGCCATGGGTGTGGCGGTGTTCGCCGGCATGATTGGTGTGACCGCCTTCGGCCTGTTCCTCACCCCGGTGTTCTACGTGCTGATGCGCCGCCTCGCCGGCAACCGTGCACTCAAGCTGCATGGCACCGAGCCGCATACACAAGATGCGTTTGTGTCTGCCGACCATCCGGCAAGCCATGGTGGCGGCGACATGCGCCCGCTGCCTGCAGCACCGCTGAAGTCCTTGGAATAACCGCCATAGATGAGAGAGCCGCCGCAGCCCCAAAAGCTGCGGCCTCACGAGAGATACGGAGAATCAACATGAAGACCTTCTTATTCCGCCCTGCCCTGGCTCCGCTCTTCGCGGCCCTGGTACTGGCCGGTTGCGCCAACGTGCCGGACGTCGATCCGCAAGCCCTGGCCGCCGCCCCCGCTGCGTTCAAGGAAACCACCGCTGCCGCCAACACCAACACCGGCCGCTGGGTGCAAGCCGCCCCCGCTGAAGCCGCTGACCGTGGTGCCTGGTGGCGCGTGTTCAACGATCCGCAGTTGGACGCACTGATTGCCCAAGCCGCCACCCACAACACCAGCATTGCCGAAGCCGCTTCGCGCTTGGCGCAAGCCCAAGCCTTGCTGCGCACCGCAAAGGCCGACCAGTCGGTGCAAATCAGCGCAAACGGGGGCATCAACCGCGCCGCCGGCGCCGACACCGCTGGCGGCTCCGTGCCGGCCTCGCTGGGCGCGGCCGGTCTGCGCTTTTCGTACGAGCTGGACCTGTTTGGCAAACTCTCGCGCGCCACCAATGCGGCCAGCCTGGACGCACAAGGCCGCGCCGCCCTGCTGCAAAGCACACGCCTGCTGGTACAAGCCGATGTGGCACAAACCTATTTGGCACTGCGCTCGCTCGATGCTGAACGCGCCCTGGTGCGCGAAACCGTGGCCGCATACCGCGACACACTGCGCCTGACCGAACGCCGTCAACAAGCCGGTGACCTGGCCGAGCTAGACGTGGCCCGCGCCAGCACCGAAGTCGCCTCCACCGAATCGGATGCGCTGGCACTCGACCGCCAACGCGCCGCGCTGGAACACGCGCTGGCCGTGCTGGTGGGCGAATCGGCCTCCAGCTTCAGCGTACAAGCGCTCGACCAGGCCGACTGGCGCGCCGCGTTGCCCATCATCCCCACAGGCGTGCCCGCCACTGTGCTCACTCGCCGCCCCGACATCTCGGCCGCGCAAAGCAACCTGCTGGCCGCACAGGCACGCGTGGGCGTGGCGCAAACCGCCTGGTACCCCAACGTTTCGCTCACCGCAGCGGGCGGCTATGCCTCCACCGAACTCGGCGACGTGTTCAGTTGGGGCGCCCGTGCCTGGGGTGTGGGTGCGCTGCTGTCGTTGCCCATCTTCGACGGCGGCCGCCGTGAAGCCGGTGTGGCGCAAGCACAAGCCCAGCTAGACGGTGCCAGCGCCGCCTATCGTGGCCAGGTGCTCGGCGCCTTCAAAGAGGTGGAAGACCAACTGGCTGCACTGCGCCTGCTGAGCGAACAAACCCAGGCCCAGGACCGCGCAGTCGAATCAGCCACCCGCGCCACACGCATCAGCGATGTGCGTTACCGCAACGGCCTGGTGAGCCAGCTCGACCTGTTGGACGCGCGCCGCAGCGAACTGCGCAACCGCCGCCAGGCCGTGGAAGTGCGCTCGGCGCAATACCAATCGACCGTGATGCTGATCCGGGCGCTGGGTGGTGGTTGGGATGTGCCGGTGCAGGGCACCGTGGCCGCACCGCAGGCCCTGGCCAGCGCCAATACGACAAACTAAGCGTAACAAAGGCGTTAACGCCGAAAGCGCCCCAATACATGCCATTCGATGGCAGGTATTGGGGCGCAAACTTCTTCGAACCACAAACTCGAAGGAGCCAACATGCCCCCCCTGTCACTCGACCCCAACGCCCCGGGCGATTTTGACTTCATCATGGGCCACTGGACCGTTCAGCACCAGCGGCTCAATCTGCGCCTGGTCAACTGCCAGGAATGGACCAGGTTCAAAGGCGAATCGTCGACCACCAAAATCCTCGGTGGTTATGGCAATCTGGAAGACAACCTCCTGCACTTTCCAGAAGGCTCGGTGCGCGCCGTAGCCATGCGTTCGTACAGCCACGACAGCAACACCTGGTCGATCTGGTGGCTGGACATGCGCAACGCCAGCGCACTGGACACCCCGGTGCGTGGCCGGTTCAACAACGGTGTAGGCAGCTTCTACGCCGACGACATCCTCGACGGCAAACCGATACGCGTGCGCTTCATCTGGACACCAGGTCATACAAACAGTCCGCGCTGGGAGCAGGCGTTTTCAGCCGATGGCGGCGCCACTTGGGAGACCAACTGGGTCATGGACTTCTCGCGGGCGACCTGAAGCTGTTCAGGGCCTAGGGGTCGCAGCCAAAACTGCGCCAAACCATTCTCATCTGCGGCCATCTGCGGTCATTTGCGACAATTCCCACCCCAGGTGGCCCGCATCAGCACCACGCACGACCGACGCGGCGAACCAGCCGACTCCCCCTCTCTCTGCCGGCCTTATACAGTCCAAATTTTGTTACATCTAAATACAAATAGAATCATTTGATTAGACACCTTTTCAAAATCAACATGCCCGTCCCACGCATCCTCACTTCTTTTCGTCACACTCTGAGCAGTTTGATCGTCATCACCAGTGGCGCTTTTCTGGTCGCCTGCGGCGGCGGCGACGGCCACACAAACCTCTTGTCGGCAGGCGCAGGTACAGCCAACTCCTACAGCATCGCAGGCTCGGTCAGTGATTTGGCTGGTAGCGGCCTGGTATTGCAAAACAATGCGGGCGACGATCTGGCGGTTTCGGCCAACGGCAGCTTCACCTTTGCCACAACCGTGACCAGCGGTGCGGCTTACAACGTCTCGGTGCGCACCCAACCTAGCGCGCCCGCGCAAACTTGCACGGTGGCGAACGGCTCGGGGCAAGCCAATACTGCCATCTCCAACGTAGCGGTCACCTGCGTCACTACACCGGTTTACACGGTGGGCGGTACGGTCAGCGGGCTGGTCGGCAGCGGCTTGGTGCTGCAAAACAAGGGTGCCGACAACCTGGCAGTTTCAGCCGATGGCAACTTCACATTTGCCACGGCGGCAGTCATCGGCGGCACCTATAACGTGACGGTGCAGACCCAGCCCCGCGTACCTGCGCAAACCTGCACCGTCACCAGTGGCAGCGGCACGATCAGTGCTTCGGTCACCAATATTGCGATCAACTGCATCACACCGATCGGGCGTTTTGCGTACATAACCAACAGCGGCAGCAATTCCGTGTCCGCGTATGCCATCAACGCCAGTACTGGCGCGTTGACTTCGATTGGCTCCGTCACAACTGGAAGCGCCAACCCGAACGCCGTGGCGGCGGATCCATCGGGCAAGTTTGTCTATGCGTCAAATGCCAACGGCGGCGGCAATCTAAGCTCCTACACCGTCGATGCCAGCACGGGGGCACTGACAACCTCGGGCTCATTGGTCACAGGCACCAATCAGAACTCGGTAACCGTAGCACCGTCAGGCAAATTTGCATACAGTCTCAACACGGCCCTTAACTCTGTGACTGCTTATGCGATCAACACCAGCACAGGAGCATTGACGCAGACAACATCGATCAGCACCGGGACCCAACCCCGCGACATCACCATCGAGCCTTCTGGCAGGTTTGCCTACGTCGCCAATACCATGAGCAATAGCGTCTCTGCCTATGCCCTCAATGCAGACACAGGGGCCATGACATTGATTGCCCATATCACGGTTGGCAGTCTCCCCAACGCTGTCATCTCGGATGCATCCGGCAAGTTCGTCTACGTGATCTATCCCTTCAGCAACACCATATCTGCCCACACCATCGACGCAAGTTCGGGAATTCTCACGCAAGTGGCCACCTTCTCAACCGGAGCCCATCCGACGACAGCAGCCTCGGACGCATCGGCCAAATTCGTGTACGTGGTGAACTCCTCCGACAACACCGTATCCGCCTGGGCCATCAACACCAGCACCGGGGGGCTGACGCTAGTGGGAACTGTCGCAACTGGCACCTATCCGACGGCAGTGACCGTGGACCCATCTGGCAAATTTGTTTATGTCGCGAACGTGAACGACAACACGGTGTCCATCTACTCCGTGAACGCCGCCACGGGCGCATTAACAGCGGCGGGAACCATGGCCGGCCTCGCAGGTCCCACGGCCATCGTCATCACCAAGTAGTTTCCACGCCATGGGGCCAGGGCCATGCTGGCGGCGACGCCTCTCCCTGGCGCATTTCGCCCCAACAACATGGTCGGCAAATGCGCTTTCTGCCGCATCTGCGTCTGCTACGCGGCGTGGCCGCCGTGGCCGATGCAGGCTGCAGCCAACAGGCTGACGCGCAACTGCCCGTGGCGCAATCCTCTTTGGCCCGCTCCGTGGCCCGATGATCCACGGCCGCTGCAGCGCATCAGGGCATGGGGCAGGCACTCGCCCCACTGCACAAAAAAGCGCAAGGAGATGACATGCCGCTCGCCCTCGCCCCCAACACTTCGCGCGACTTCAACTTCATCATCAGCCACTGAAACGTGGCACACCGCCGCCTCAAACAGCGGCTGGCCGGCTTTATAGTCGGCCCATGCTTTTTCTCCCCCACCTGCACCTGCTGCGCTTCATCGCCGCCGTGGCCGAAGCGGGCAGCAGCCAGCAAGCCGCCGCGCAATTACATGTGGCGCAGTCGTCCGTGGCGCGCGCCGTGGCACGCTTGGAGCAGGTGTTGACAGTCGCCCTGTTTGAACGCGCGGCGCGCGGCATGCTGCCCACGCCGCAAGGGCGCCAGTTGGCCGTGCGTGCGGCCCGCGCGCTGCAGCAATTCGCCGCTGCAGACCAACACCGCAACCGACGCACACAGCCAGAAGCCTGGCACACCAGCCCGCTGGCACGCGGCATCGGCCTGCGCCACATCCAGGCGCTGCAAGCCCTGGCACACGGCGGCAGCGAAAGCGCTGCGGCAGCAGCCCTGGGCATCAGTCAATCGGCGGTGCACCAATCGCTTGCACAGTTGGAACACATGGCCGGTGCAGCCTTGTTCATCCGCTCGCGCAATGGCCTCAAGCTCGACGACAGCGGCGAAGCTGTGCTGCAAGCCGCGCGGCTGGCCTTGGCCGAACTCCGCCAGGCCGACGACGAGTGGCACACAGCACAAGGCCCGCTGCAAGGGCGACTGGTGGTGGGCACGTTGCCGTTTTCCACCGCCATGCTGCTGCCGCCGGCGGTGGAGCAAGTCCTGGCGCGCGAGCCCGGCGTGCAGCTCACCATCATCGACGGCACCTTCGATGCACTGGTGCAGCAGTTGCGCCGCGCCGAGGTCGACTTCATCATCGGCGCGCTGCGCGATCAGCCACCTGCCGACGATGTGGCGCAAGAGGTGTTGTTCGACGACGAACTGGCCGTGGTCGTGCGCGGCGGTCACCCGCTGGCGCTCAAGCGCCGGCTGGCCTGGTCGCACCTGCGCAACGCACCGTGGGTGCTGCCCATGCCCAACACCCCGGCCGAGGCCGCGCTGCGCCACATCCTGCAAGCCGCCAAGCTCCCGTTCCCGGCCGAACAGTTGCGCGCCAACAGCGCGCTGATGATGCAGGCCATGCTGGCCAACAGCGACCGGCTGGCGCTGATGGCGCCGCGCCAGGTGGCGCGCGAGATCAAGGCCGGCCTGCTCGCGCAACTGCGCCTGCCCACGGCCTACACCGAGCGACGCATAGGCCTGATGCGGCGCCGCAACTACCTGCCCACGCCTGCCGCGAGCGCCTTGCTGGAAGCCTTTGATGACATCTCCCGCATCTTGCAGGGGCCGCATTCAAAACCGATCCAATAAGCAAATTGCATAGCTCAACAGGGCTTTGCATTGGACGCCTGCCGCGCACCGACTCACACTACGGCCCAGCCCAAGCAGCCAGACGATGCTGCGAGGACATTCGAACAACGAGACGGAGACAAGCCCCATGCAAAAACGCCACCTTCTTCACGCGGGCGTACGCGCCGTTGCCGCCGCAGCCCTGACCCTGGGTCTGGGCAGCACCGCTTTCGCCCAAGACAACAGCTTCAAGGTCGGCCTGATCCTGCCGCTGACCGGCCCCTTCGCCTCCACCGGCAAACAGCTGGAGGCCGCCGCGCGTTTGTACATCGCTCAAAACGGCGACAGCGTGGGCGGCAAGAAACTGCAGTTGATCGTCAAAGACGACACCGGCCTGCCCGAGGTCAGCAAACGCCTGGCGCAGGAACTGGTGGTCACCGACAAGGTGCAGGTGCTCGCCGGCTTTGGGCTCACGCCGCTGGCCATGGCCACGGCACCCATCGCTAGCCAATCCAAAACGCCCATGGTGGTGATGGCTGCGGCCACCGCCAGCATCACCGAAGCCTCGCCCTACATCGTGCGCACCAGCTTCACCGTGCCACAGGTGGTCACGGTGCTGGCCGATTGGGCGGCGAAGAACAACATCAAGAAGGTGGTCACCCTGGTCACCGACTATGCACCCGGCGTCGATTCTGAAACCTGGTTCAACCAGCGCTTCGTGGCGCAAGGCGGCACGGTGGTGGAGAGCCTGCGCGTGCCGTTGCGCAATCCCGACTTCGCGCCTTTCCTGCAAAAAGTACGCGACATCAAGCCGGATGCGCTGTTCACCTTTGTGCCGTCTGGCGTGGGTGCAGCGCTGATGAAGCAGTTTTCCGAGCGCGGCATGGACAAGGCCGGCATTCGCGTGATTGCCGAAGGCAGCGTCACCGACGACGACATTCTGGACGGCATGGGCGAGGTGGCGTTGGGTGTGGTCTCGACACACCATTACTCGGCATCGCACAACTCACCCACCAACAAGGCATTTGTCGAAGCCTTTGGCAAAGCCAATGGCGGCGCACGCCCCAACTTCATGGCCGTAGGGGCATATGACGGCATGCATGTGATCTACGACGCGGCCAAGGCCACCAAGGGTGAAGGCGGCGACGCCTTGCTGCAAGCCATGAAGGGCCAGAGCTTCGAGAGCCCGCGCGGTCCGGTGCTGATCGATCCGCAAACCCGCGATGTGGTGCACAACATCTATGTGCGCAAGGTTGAAAAAGTCGGCGGCCAACTCTGGAACACCGAAATGCAGACCTTTACCGCCGTCAAAGACCCGGCCAAAGCGGCCAAGTAATTCCGCCACCATGCAAACACTGGTTCTTCTTCCTGGCCTGATGTGTGATGCACATGTCTGGACCCCTCTCTACCCCTGGCTGCCCCAGCACATCAAACCCTGGGTCGCCGACTATGGCATGGCGCAGAACCTGCAGGTCATGGCCCATCAAGTGCTGGCACAAGCACCGCCAAGCTTTGCCTTGGCGGGCCATTCCATGGGCGGCCGGGTGGCACTGGAAGTGGTGCGCATGGCGCCACAGCGTGTGACACACCTGGCGCTGCTCGACACCGGCTACCTGGCCCGCCCCGGCGGTGACGCCGGTGAACGCGAAGCCAGCAAACGCTACGAACTGCTGGAGCTGGCCCGCCACCAAGGGGTGCGCGCCATGGCCCAAACCTGGGTGCAAGGCATGGTGCATCCCGCGCGCCTGCAGGATACCGCCTTGGTGAATGCGGTGCTGGACATGTTCGACTTGAAAACCGCAGATATTTTTGCCTGCCAGATCAAGGCACTGCTGGACCGCCCCGATGCTTCGGACGTGCTGCGCGCGCTGCGCATACCCACGCTGCTGCAGTGCGGCGCACAGGACAGCTGGGCCTCGCCCGCGCAACATGCCGAAATGCATCTACTCGTGCCACACGCCCAGATGGACGTGATTGCAGAAGCCGGCCACATGGCACCCATGGAGCAAGCGCAGGCCGTGGCCGCCAGCCTGCTGCGCTGCTTGCAACGCTGAAGAAGCGCTTGGGCGCCCTGCGTGCGCCCCAAACATAGGTGCCGCTGGGTACAAACCTGCACCGGTGAAGCGCTGCGGCCGCAAGGCCAGTGACTGCCGAGACTACGGGTATTGGCCCGTGTATTTAATCTGCCCGGGCGGCTCGCTCTATAGTGCGGGGCAACACGTCTATGGCAGCTTTTTTCCGTTTCCTTCCCACCCGGCTCGCGGCATGTATGGCGGCGGCTGGTGGTCTCCCCCTGGCCATCTCTGCACAAGCCATACCAGAGCCCGCTGCCGAACGCCCCGAGATCACCGACCCGCCGGCACTGCGCGCCATGGTGGTCACGGCCACCCGCACCGAGGTCGACCCCATAGACCTGCCCGCCTCGATCGACCGCATAGACGGCCAGGGCATACGGCTGGGCCACGCGCAGGTCAACATCTCCGAGAGCTTGGGCGGCGTGCCCGGCCTGGCCGCACGCGACCGGCAAAACTACGCGCAAGACGTGCAGATCTCGGTGCGCGGCTTCGGCGCACGCGCCAGCTTCGGCATTCGCGGCGTGCGGCTTTATGTCGATCAGATTCCCGCCACCCTGCCCGATGGCCAGGGCCAGATCTCACACGTCGATCTGTCGTCGGCCGGGCGCATAGAAGTGCTGCGTGGACCGTTCTCGGCGCTGTACGGCAACTCCTCCGGTGGTGTGCTGCAGGTGTTCACCGAAGAAGGCCAGGGCGCGCCACGCCTCACGCTCTCGGCGGGTGTGGGCAGCGATGGCCTGCGGCGCTACGGCGTGCAGGCCAGCGGCAATTCAGCTCATTCGGATGACGGCGACAGCGGCGTGGGCTACGTGGTGTCGGCCAGCCAGTTCAACACCGATGGCTACCGCGACCACAGCCAGGCCGAGCGTAGCTTGGCCAACGCCAAACTCACTTTGAGGCCCACCGACGACGGCAAGCTCACCCTGGTGGCCAACCGCGTGCGACTGCCCGAGGCGCAGGACCCGCTGGGTTTGACGCGTGCGCAGTTCACCGCCAACCCGCGTGGTGTCGACCCCGTGGCACTGACATTCGACACCCGTAAATCCATGGACCAGACCCAGGCCGGCCTGGTATACGAACACCGCGTGAACAGCGCCAATACATTCCAGGTCACGCTGTACGGCGGCGAGCGCAGCACCACGCAATACCAGGCGATTCCGGTAGCGGTACAGCTCAACCCGCTGCACCCCGGCGGCGTGATTGCGCTGGAGCGCAACTACGGCGGCACCGATCTGCGCTGGACCTGGCGCGGCGCGGCAGCGGGCACGCCGCTGACCGTGGTGGCCGGGCTGTCGTACGACGGCCTTTGGGAAAACCGCCGTGGTTATGAAAACTTCGTCGGCAGCACCACCGGCGTGGAAGGCAAGCTGCGCCGCGACGAACGCAACCACGTCACCAGCTTCGACCAATACATACAAGCCGAGTGGAAACCAGCGCCACGCTGGACGGTGAACGCAGGCCTGCGCCACAGCGGCATCCAGTTCGATTCCCAAGACCACTACGTCACGGCGGCCAACCCCAACGACAGCGGCAGCGCCCACTACGGCGCCACCTTGCCCGTGCTGGGCGCGAGCTATGCGCTCGACAACGGCATGCGTGTGTATGCCTCGGCAGGCAAGGGTTTCGAGACCCCGACCTTGAACGAACTGTCGTACCGGCCAAACGGCCAAACCGGCCTGAACTTCGGTTTGACGGCCGCCACCAGCCGCAGCTTTGAAGTCGGACTCAAATCACTCTCGGAGCAAACCGGTGAATGGACCGCCGCCGTGTTCCGCACCGAGACCGACAACGAAATCGCAACCCTGACCAACGTGGGCGGCCGCGCCACCTACCAAAATGCCGGCCGCACGCGCCGCAACGGGCTGGAATTGGGCTGGTCGCAAGAGTTACTGAAGAACCTGCGCGCCCAGGTGGCCTACACCGCACTCGACGCACGCTACTCGGAAGGCCCATCGGCGGGCAAGCGTATTCCCGGGCTGGCACAAAACACGCTGTTTGCCAGCGCCACCTGGGCACCGCCCCAGGGTTGGCGCGCGGGCCTGGAATGGCGCGTGCTGAGCCAGGTCTATGTGAACGACCGGAATTCAGATGCCGCTGCGGGCTACGGCATGGGGTCGGCCTTCGTCGGTTACCTGGCCAAACTTGGCGCCTGGGAAGTGGAGAGTTTTGTTCGCAGCGATAATTTGCTGAACAAACGCTACATCGGCTCGGTCATCGTCAACGAGGGCAATAGCCGCTTCTTTGAACCCGCCCCCGGCCGCACCTGGTTGCTGGGCTTGTCGGCCAGCTTGCCGTTTTAGACCATGGCAGAAGATCTGAACCGGTCACACCTGATGACCCCCAACACCACAACCGAGTCGCTGCCGGCGCAAGACGCTGCGCCGCGCACCGAGGCAGAGCCGTTCACGCCCCTGGGCTTTCTTCGTTTTGCCCTGAGCTTGACCATCTTCTGGGCGCTGGCCTGCTGGGTGCTGCTGGGTCTGCTGCCGCCCTAGAGGCGGCCGCCATTCAAGACGCGGCGTTTGTCCAGCCGCCGCCCAAGGCCCGGAACAGCGCCACCTTGGCCAACAGCTTGGCCTGCTGCAATTGCGCCGCCGCATCTTCTGCGGCATACAAGCTGCGCTGGGTGACCAGCAAGACCAGCAGCGTTTCAGCTCCGGCGCGGTAACGCGACTCGGCAAGTGTGAACGCGCGTTGCGCCTGAGCCAACTCTTCAGCCTGTGCCAGGGCTTGCGCATCGACGCCCGCTACCGCGTTCAGCGCGGTCTCCACATCACCTGCTGCCGCGTGAATGGCCGCTTGGTACTGGGCCAGTAGTTCTTGCTGCTGCGCCAGTGCCAAGTCGCGCCCCGAGGCCAATCGGCCCGCATCGAAAATCGGCGCGGTCAACCCCGCCGCCAGGCTGTAGAAAGGGTTCTCCAACCAGCGGCTCCAGCGCTCGCTTCCCGTCCCCACCCCCGCGTTCAACACAAAGCTGGGCAACATTGCGGCGCGCGCCACCCCCACGTTGGCGGCGGCCGCCGCAAGCTGCGCTTCGGCGCGTGCAATGTCGGGGCGGCGTGTCAGCAAATCAGCGGGCAGACCGGCTCCAATGGTCGGCACCTGCAGGCCAGCCAACACACGCGCGGGCACGCGCGCAGGGGTGGCTTGACCCAACAGCAAGCCGAGCGTGATGCGGCTGTCTTGCGCCTGCTGCTGCAATGCCGCCAAGGCGCGGCGCAAAGACGCCACCTCCCCACGCTGCTGTGCCAGATCGAGTAACGTGGCCGCACCCGCACGTTGGCGCGCGCTGACCACTGCCAACAAGCGCTGGGCATTGGCCAGGTTGCCAGCGGCAATATCGGCGCGCTGCTGCAGCCCCACGGTTTGCAGCCAGGTGCTGGCCACGCTGGCGGTGACGGTTAATTGCACCGTGGCATGGTCGAACACACTGGCGCGCAAGGTGGCGCGGGCGCTGTCACTCTGCAGCCGGTTGCGACCCCAAAAGTCGACCTCGTATTTAGCCCCCAAGCCGGTGCTGTAGGCCGGTGCGTCCAGGCTGGCCTTGCCACCGAGCAAGCCGCTGCGGCTGGCATTCACGCTCGCCGTGAGCTCGGGCCACAAGCTGGCACCTGCGATGCGCGCGGAGGCCTCGGCTTGCTGCACACGCGCCACGGCGGCCGCCACATCCAGGCTTTGCGTTTGCGCCTGAGTAATGAGGCCCGTGAGTTCGTCGCTGCCAAAGCTGCGCCACCAGTCTTGCGATATGACGGCGCCGGATGTGGGCTCTTGCCATGTGGCCGGCAAGGCTGCGACAGCGGGTGTTTGCGCGGCAGGGAGGCTGCTGCAGCCCGCCAGCACCAAGGCCGACAACAGCACAGTCAAGGCTGGTTTGTAGAGTTGTTGAAACACAGCTTCTTTCATTCGGCGGCCAGCGCCACCACGGGGTCTAGGCGTGCCGCCTGCTTGGCCGGCATGTAGCCAAATACCAGGCCCGTGGCCACCGAACAGCCAAACGCGCCGGCGATCGACGTGGCCGAGAAAATCACCGGCACTTCCCACCAGATCAACAGCCCGCCAATCGCCAAACCTGCGGCCGTGCCAATCGCGCCGCCGACCACCGAGACCAGTACCGCCTCTGTGAGAAACTGGCGCAGGATGTCGCGCTGGCGCGCGCCGGTGGCCATACGAATGCCGATCTCGCGGGTGCGTTCACGCACCGTCATCAGCATCACGTTCATCACCCCAATGCCGCCCACCACCAGCGACACGGCGGCAATCAGGCTCAGCATCAAGGTCATGGTGTCGCGGGTCTTGGCCTCGGCCGCAATCGAGGCCGCAGCGTTACCCACGGCAAAGTCCTTGATGCCATGGCGCTCCAGCATCAGCGCTTCCACCGCCTCTTGTGTGCGCTCCACGCCGGTGGCGTCGTCCACGTTCTTCACCGCAATCACGGTGTAGGTGGGTTCACGCTGGCCAAACAGTTTGATGCCCGCGGTGCTGAACGGCATCAGCAACAGGCTGTCTTCATCGCGGTCACCGGTCAGTGCGCCCTTCTCGCTCATCACACCTATCACCTGGAACGGCAGGTTGTCGATCAGGATGTGGCGGCCCACCGGGTTGGGCTCGTCGGGCAGCAGGTCTTTGGCGAGCTTGCTGCCAAGCACCGCCACGGCGGCCATTTCACGCTCGTCCTGCGCGGTGAAGAAGCCACCGCGCGCGACCGGCCAGGTCTGCACCGTGGGCAGCGCAGCGGTGGTGCCGCGCACATAGGTCTGGATGTCCTTGTTGCCGTAACGCACCACTTTGTTGCCGGTGACGTTGGGCAATACGTGGGCGATGTTGGGTAGCTCGGCCACGGCCTCGAGGTCTTGCAGCGTGATACTGCGGCCCGGCACACGCGAGCTTTCGCCTATGGAGGCCATGTACATCAGGTTGGAGCCGAACGCACCCAACTGCGCCACCACCTGCTGCTTGGTGCCCAGGCCAATCGCCAGCATCACAATCACCGAGGCCACACCGATGACGATGCCGAGCAGCGTGAGGCCGGTGCGGAAGCGGTTCACACCCATCACGCGCCAGGCGGCGCGCAAGGCATCGCCTAACTCTGCGAGCCATATGCGGCGTTCATCTGCTGCCGAGCCAAGACTATCAAAATGAGAGCTGCTTGCACTCGCCGAATAAGCGACAGCGGCCGTTTTTTCTTGCGACTCTGCAACAGTGTCAGAAACGATCTGCCCATCGCGTATCTCGATCACGCGGCGCGCCTGCGCCGCCACGCCACGGTCGTGGGTGATGAGGATGATGGTGTGGCCCGCATCGGCCAACTCGTGTAACAAGGCCATCACCTCGCGGCCGCTTTGTGAATCGAGCGCGCCTGTGGGCTCGTCGGCCAGGATGATGCGCCCGCCGTTCATCAGGGCGCGCGCAATCGACACCCGCTGCTGCTGCCCGCCCGAGAGTTGCGACGGCCGGTGCTGCAGCTTGTCACCCAGGCCCAGGCGCTGCAGCAGTTGCTGCGAACGTGCACGACGCGGGCCTTCAGCCATGCCTGCGTAGAGCGCGGGCACTTCCACGTTTTCGCTGGCCGATTCGGTGGCGATCAGGTGGTAGCCCTGGAATACAAAACCAAAGGCCTCGCGCCGCAGCCAGGCCAACTGGTCGGCATCGAGCGCGGCCACGTCCTGGCCGTTGAAGCGGTAACGTCCGCTGCTGGCCTGGTCCAGACAGCCGAGCAAATGCATCAGCGTGGACTTGCCCGAACCCGAGGCCCCGACGATGGCAACAAACTCACCCGCGTAGATGTTGAGGTTGATGCCGCGCAGCACTTCCACCGCGGGGGCATCACCCTCACCACCGTAACGTTTGCGCAGGTCTTCTAAAGCGATCAGCGCTTGGCGTGGCTGCACAACACTCACCACACAAAGCGCCGCACACCGGTGGCGCGCGCCACTTCGCCGGTCACCAGTTTTTCACCCTCGGCCAAGCCGTCGAGCACCTGCACGCTGGTGCGGTTGCGCACGCCCACTTGCACCTGGCGCAGCTCGGCCGCACCATCGGCGCGCAGCACCCGCGCGGTGTAGCGGCCGGGCTCGCCGGGCACGGGTGTCAACGCGGGCAGCGGCACGGTCAGCGTGTCTTGTGCGGCAGCGGTGACGAAGTGCACCTGTGCCGTCATCTGCGGCATGAGTTCGCTGTCGCTGTTGTCCACGTCGAACAGCGCGGTGTAGAGAATCACTTTGCTGGTGGATGGCGCCAGCGCCGTGCCGGCCGCCTTGCCTTCGGGCACGGGCGGCGCGGGCAGCACCTGGCGCACCTTGCCGCTCCAGCGGCGCGGCTTGGCCTCGCCCAGCCCGCCCAGGGTGGTGAAGTACACCGGCATGCCGGGTTTCACGCGGCGCACATCGGCTTCAGAAACTTCGGTCCACACCGTCATGGCCGAGAGGTCGGCGATGCGCAGGATGTTGGGCGTCTGGTAGGTGGCGTTGAGGGTCTGGCCCTCGCGCGCTTCCAGCGACACCACGGTGCCGGCCATGGGCGCGTAGATGCGGGTATAGCCCAGACGCGCTTCGTCGGCCTTTAACGTGGCCTGGGTCTGGTCGATCTGCGCCTTTAGATAATCGATCTTGGCGCCGGCCGAGGTCAGTGTGGCCTCGGCCGTCTGCACGTCTTCCAGACGGGTGGCGTCGTCGCGCAGCATTTGCTGCTGGCGTGTGTGTTGTTGCTGCGCCAGGCGGTGCTGGGCCTGCTGGTCGGCCAGTTGCGCGCGCAGGCCGGCGAGCGCGGCGCGGCTGGCGTCCACCGTGGCCTGTTGCACGCTGGGGTCAATCTCCACCAGCAAGGCGCCCTTTTGCACCTCGCTGCCGGGGCTCACATACAAGCGGTTGACCTGGCCCGACACCTGCGCCCCCACATCCACATAACGCCTGGGCTGCAAAGTGCCAATCGCGCTGACGCTGGACTCGATGGCGCCACGCGTCAGCGTGACCGTTTCAAACTGCGGCGCGCCGCCGCCGCGCCAGGCCAAGGCCGTGCCCACGGCCAAAGCAGCCAGGGCCACAGCAGCCAACAGGCGCAAAGCTTTTGGTTGAGGGCGCACGCGTCGCAAGTTGTCTTGGGTCATTCGTTTGAGCTGGTTACTTGGGCACTTCGAAACTGATGGTGGCGGTGTGGCGCACGTCGTCAAACTTCTTGCCGTCCACAATCGTCGGCAGGCCGCCCACCTTGGCCGAGACCTCCAGCACATACAGGCCGGCAAACGGTGTGGCGATGCTCACCGTGCCGTCCTCAAGCGGGCGCAACACACGGCGCCAGCCGTCCGAGGTCTGCACGTTGACCTGGGTGGCGCTGACCTTGCGGCCCTTGAACACCAGTTGGAAGATGTTGCCGCCAGAGGTCACGGGCACCAGTTCCAGGTCGTTCACGGCCTTGGTTTCACTGCGGCCCAACTTGGCCTGGAAGAAGGTGATGCTGCCGTCCTCACCCACACGGCGCGCGGTGGCACGCAGGTCGCCAGCACCGGTCACCGCTGCGGCGTAAAAGTCGGCCTCGGTCGTCAACGGCAGATCTTTTTCATCGGCCAGGAAGATACGCGCCGAGGCCACGCTGTGGGTCGGCAGCCGCTTGGCGCCCTCCAGCTCACCCAGGTAAACACGCGCCTTGCCAGCCGTGGCCGCGCTGGCAGGCTCCACCCACAGGTATTCGGCCTGGGCGGCACACACCGCAGCCACCAGCCCCATCGCCAACACCATCGATTTAAGAGAGAAAAAACGCATGTTCATCTTGGAATATTTGCTCGCCGCAAAGTAGACAAGCCTGCACAACAGGCCCTTACCTACTATGACCAACGAGAACGTAAAAAGGGCCATCGTTTGATGGCCCCTGCTCGGTAAAAAATTTTTAAGCAGCGTTATGGGGTATGCCGAAGCAAACCCAAAAACATGCAAGTTTTCAGAACTGATACCGCAGCGTGACTTTAGCGCTACGTGGCGCACCATAAAAACCGGTGTCAAACAAGCCAAAGCCCGAGTAGTACTGCTTGTCGAACAGGTTGTCGATGTTGAGTGCCGCCGAGAGTTGTGTGTTGATCTGGTAACGCGCCATCAGATTGACCAGCGCATAACCGTTTTGCTTGACCTGGGCGTAGTCGCCCAGCACCGGGTTCCACACCTTGCCGTAGAAGGCGCTTTGCCAGCTCACGCCGCCGCCCACGGTGAGCGCGTTCCAATCACCGGGCAAGCGGTAGCTGGTGTTCAAGCGCAGCACGTGCTCGGGCTGGCTGGCCATGAGGGTGGAGCCGTAAACCCGCTGACCCTGCGCGTCGCGTGCATAGGTGTAGGTGTAGCCGGCCTGCAGGTTCCAGCCAGGGGCGATCTGCCCGCTGACATCGGCCTCTATGCCCTTGCTGGTCACACCCTGCACGGCGCGGTAGACCGATTCACCATCCACAAAGTCCACATACTCGGCCACATTGTTCTGCTGGATGTGGAAAGCCACCAGACTGGCATTCACGCGCCCATCCAGAAACTCGCCCTTGACCCCGGCTTCGGCGCTTTTACCCTTGATGGCCGGCAGGTACTGGTGGTTCGCATCACGCGAAGACTGCGGCGAGAAGATGCTGGTGTAGCTGGCGTAGAGCGAGGTGCTGTCATTCAAATCCACCACCACCCCCAGGTAAGGTGTGAGCTCGCCGCTCTCATGCAAGCTGCTGCTCAGCGCGGGCGTCACACCATCGCTGTAAACCCGGCTGTCACCCGCGTCGATGTTGCTCACACGCGCGCCCACAATCACCGACCAGGCATCGGCAGGCCGCAGGCGCGTGGCGGCATTAAAACCGGTCTGGCGGCGGTGCTCTGCATACCAGGCGGTTTGCGGGAAAGCCTGCTGCGGGTAATTGCCGGTCCAGTTGAAGATGCTGCCGGGCACCGGCGGGTAGGCCGACTCTGACCACGGGCCATCGGTCTTGGTGTCAGACCACATGGCGCCAAACATGGCGTCGTGTTTGCGGCCGAACAGCTCGTATTGGCCGGCCAGGCTGGCGTTCAGCGTGTTTTGTGTGCGCTTGCCCTGGAAGTCGCCGCTGAAGAAATACATGCCTTCGCCGGTCACCGGGTCGGGGTTGCCGCCGCTGGCCGAGCCCAGGAGCGAGCGGTGCTGGCTGCTCTCGTTGTTCACACTCAGCTTCAGCTTCCAGTCCTTGGCCAGGCGCTGCTCCAGCGTGGCAAACAGGTTGCGCGTTTCCATTTCGCGCGTGCTCCAGGTGGTGGCGGGGTTGAACGAACGGTCGAAGCTGGTGCGGCTGCCATCGCTGTTGAAGATAGGGAAGCCGGTCCAGGTCGAGCCTTTGGGGTCGGTGTGCTGGTAATCCACACCGGCGGTGAGCAAGGTGTCGCGTGTGAGGTCGGCCTCGATCACGCCGTAGCCCACGGTCTTTTTCTGGTGGTAGTGGTCGAGGTAGGAGTCGCGGTCCTGGTAGGCGCCCACCACACGGCCACGCAGGCTGCCGGCGGCGTTCAGCGGGCCGGCCAGATCAACTTCGGTGCGTGCATCGTTCCACGAGCCCAAGCTGCCCGTCACCGAGCCGGTGAACTTGTCGGTAGGCCTCTTGCGTATGAAGTTGACGGTGGCCGAGGGGTCACCCGTGCCACTCATCAAACCGGTGGCGCCCTTGACCACTTCAACACGGTCGAAGATGGTCATGTCGCTGTTGGTGGCGCCCCAGTCGTAGACACCGTCGTAGTCCTTGGTCACACCGTCGTACTGGAAATTGGTGATGGCAAAACCGCGCGCGTTGAAGCTCATGCGGTCGCTGTCGTAGTGGTTGGCGGTAATGCCTGGCACCTGGCGCAGCACATCCGTGACGGTGGTGCTGCCCTGGTCGGTCATCTGCTGGCGCGAGATCACGGTCACGGACTGCGGCGTGTCGCGCAGCGACAGGTTCAAACCCGTGGCGCCGGTCGACGGCCCGGCACTGTAGCTGCCCGTGCCATCGGTACGCGCGTCGCGCGTCGAGGCTGCGGTCACCGTCACCGTGCCCAGGGTGGACGACACACCCGCCTCGGCCGCAGCCGACGCGGGCAAGGCACGCAGCGTATAACCACCACCGGCAGCACGCACTGCGCCCAAGCCCGTGCCTTGCAGGGCCTGCGACAAGGCTTCTTCCACCGCGTAGTGGCCACGCACACCAGTGCTGCGGAGGCCATCGGTCACGGCAGAACCAAAGCTGATCAGCACCCCGGCTTCACGGCCCAGGCGGTTCAGCGTGCCTTCCAGCGGGCCAGCGGGAATGTTGTATTCGCGGCTGTCCTGGCGCGTTTGTTCGGCGCTCGGGGATTGGGCCGAGACGTTGGCGGCCAGGCCACCAAGCACCAGCGAGCCGGCAAACACGGCACGCAAAGCAACGGCCAAGGGTGAGCGGCGAAAGGAATAAGGGGTCTGCATAAAGTCCTTGGGTGAGCATAAAAGTCGAAGTCGGCACGCCGTTTGGCACACGCCTTACCTTCTTGACAAGAAGCCCACCCGAACTAGCTCAGCTTTTTGCAGATTCTTGAAATTCAACTTTGCCGTGGCCTGGGCGGCTGCTGCTGCGGGCGCAGCCTGACCCAGTAGCGCGTAAAGCTGTGCAGCTCCACCGGCAACGCCGAAGTCAGCGCGGCCAGCACCCGGTCGGTGTCGCCCAGCGGATAGACGCCGGATACCCGCAACGCCGCAATCGCCGGGTCGCAACTCAGGCGTCCGCGCCGGTAGCGGCTCAGCTCGGCCAGAAAATCATCGAGCCGCATTTGTGTGGCCACCAGCACACCCTCGGCCCAGGCGCCCGCGCCGTCGCCCATGGGCTTGGGGCTGCTGGCCTGGGTGCGCGTGAAGTCGCCGGTCTCGCCCGCCTGCAGCAACTGCAAGGCATGCGGCGCATCCACGGGCTGCAGCTCCACCGCACCTTGGAGCACGTTGACATTGACGGCATCGGCACCCGCCAGCACCGTGAAACGCGTGCCAATGGCGCGCACACTGCCCGCCATGGTTTGCACCAGAAAAGGCCTACGCAACGGGTCGGCGGCGGTCTGCACCCAGATTTCACCGCGCACCAGTTGCACCACACGGCGCTCGGGGTCAAACACGATGTTGACAGCGCTGCCGGTGTTGAGCATCAGCGTGCTGCCATCGGCCAGCGTCAACGTGCGGCGCTGCCCCACGGCGGTGCTCTCGTCACTCGCCAGGGTCTGCCAGACAGCTTGCTCGCGCAGCAGCGCCGCAGTGCCACCGACGACCACCAGCGCGGTCAGCAGTTGCAGGCTGCGGCGCCTGCGCAACGCGGCCGGCCCGGCCAACGCGGCACGCGCCAGCGGGCCCGACACCCCGGCGAGTTGGCCGCTCACGGCCTCCACCCGCTGCCAGGCGCGTTCGTGCTCGGCATCGGCCGCGCGCCACTGTTGCCAGGCCGCGCGTTGCGCCGCCGACAGCGCTGGCGACTGCAGCAGCATCCACCACTTCACCGCCTGCTGCGCCACGGCCTGCGGCACACGCGTGGTATCCGCACCCGAGGTGCCGAAGGCATCGATTCCTGCCATGGCCCTAGTCCGGAAAAAAACAGCGCATGGCCGCCTTGGCCAGATGGCGCTTCACGGTGGAGACGGAGATCGCCAACTCGGCGGCGATCTCGCTGTGGTTCAAGCCTTCCAGTTGCGCCAGCAGAAACGCTTGTTTGGCAAGCGTGGGCAGGCCGTTCAAACGCCGGTCTATCTCCACCAGGGTTTCCAGCACCATCAGCCGCGCTTCGGGCGCTGGCGCAAATTGCTCGGGCAAGGTGGCCAGCGCATCCAGATAAGCCTGCTCAATGGCGCGCCGCCGCACCTGGTTGATCAGCAGGTGGTTGGCAATGGTGGTGAGAAAGGCGCGTGGCTCCTTGACCTGCGCCACGCCCGGCGCGGTTAACACACGCAGGAAGGCGCTCTGCGCCAGGTCGGCGGCATCAAACGCACACCCTAGCTTGCGGCGCAGCCGCGACACCAGCCAGCCGTGGTGCTCAACGTACATGGACTCGACGAGGGCGAATGCGGACGCGAAATCGGTGGACGAAGAGGTGGACACGCGGCGGGTTAATGTTGAGAATAATTCTCAATTATATGCAGCCACATCCGCCGCCACGTGCAAGCCGCTTTGAGAACTTGCAGCTCCATGTGTGTATGGCGTGGCACGGCACACCAAGCCCGCCCTGGCCAAACAGCCGGTTGCAGCAGCGCTGGTCGAACAGTTGGTAGATGTTCGCAAGGCTGCTGCTAAACGGTTTACAGCTTGGGTGTGTACTTCAGCGTGACCAGCACATTGCGCGGATCACCGTAGTAGTTGCTGCCGTCAACGCCGTTGTACGAGGCGATGTAATAACGCTTGTCGAATACGTTGTTCACGTTGACTGCGATCGACGTGGTGGGTGTGACCTGGAACGCCGCACGTGCACCCCATACCGCAAAGCCCGGCACGTTGAACAAACGGTCGTAGCTGCCGGCCTTGCTCTGCACATTGACCCCGCCGCCCACGCTCAGGCGGCTCCAGTCGCCGGGCAACTTGTAGTCGGCCCAGATGCGCCCCAGGTGTTTGGGTGTCCAGGTGCTGAAGGTTTCGCCCTTGAGTTCCGGGTCTTCCAGGTACTTGGTGGTGTTGTAGGTGTAGCCGGCGGTGAGCTGCAGGCCACGCAGCACTTCACCACTCACCTCGGCCTCAAAGCCTTGGCTGCGCACCTTGCCGGATGCGCTGGAGCAGTACCAACCGTCGCAGGCATAACCCGACGCAAAATCGGTCACGGCGCGGTTCTTGTGGTCGTAGCGGAACACCGCGAACGAAGTGTTCACGCGGCCGTCGAGTAATTCACCCTTCAAGCCCAGCTCGAGGTTGCTGCCTTCCACCGGCGGCAAGGCCGTACCGGCCGCGCTGCGCACCGACTGCGGCTCGAACACGTCGGCGTAGCTGCCGTAGGCCGACCATTGTTTGTCGAGCGCATAGACCAAGCCAAGGTAGGGCGTAACCTTGCCGCTGGCACTCGCCGTGTCTTTGTAGTCGTTTTCCGGCTGGGCATAGGTTTGCTCGTACCAGCTCACGCGGCCGCCCACGATAGACGTCAGCCGCTCGCTGAGTTTGGCGCGCCAGGTGCCGTACACGCCCTTTTGCTCGGTGTCGTAGTTGCTCAGCGTATGGAAGCCGCGTGCCGCAATGCTGGCGTAGTCTTGCGCGGGGCGGTTGTGGTCGATGTTGAAGATATCGGCCCCCGTGGTCCAGACACGCGCAAAAGCATCGTCGGTGGTGTACTTGGAGTAATTGGCCCCCACCACCACCTCGTGTGTCAGCCCCAGGGCTTCGAAACCACCGCGCAGGTAAACGTCGAATGCACGCTGTTCACCCGTGAGCTTGGTGGCGAAGTCGCCATACATGGAACCACTGCCGTCCGGCGCAATCGTGCCCGCCATACGCTGATGCGCCGAGCTGTTTTTCTCGTTCATGCCCAGCGCCGCCAGCTTCAGGCTCCAGCGGTCATTAAACTGATGCGCCAGGTCGGCATAAACACTGGTCTGGTCGTTGTTGGCGCGGTTCCAATTGGCGCCGGTGTAGGTGGAACGCGCCAGGCCGAGGTCACCACCATCGCTGTAACGCGGCAGGCCAATAAAGCTGGGGCGGCCCTCGGTGGTTTTGTTGCTCACACCCAAGCCGACCGTGGTCTGCGCGCTGATGTCGTAATCCAGCGCGCCATAGACGCTGGTGGTGCGGCTCCAGACGCTGTCGATGAACGAATGGCTTTTGTCTTCGTCCAGCACCACGCGGCCACGCAAAATGCCCTCGGCGTTCAGCGGACCACCGGCATCAAGCTGCGCGCCATAGTGATCCCACGAGCCGGCCTTGGCGGTCAGCGTGATGGTGGGCTCGGCCTGGCCGCGTTTACGCACGAAGTTGATGGCGCCGCCCGGGCTGCCGGCGCCCTGCAGCAAACCAGCCGCGCCGCGCAGCACTTCGACGCGGTCGTAGAACACCAGGGTTTCGCTGCCCCAGTTGCCCAGCGAGTAGGTGTTGCGCGGCACACCCACACCGTCGTATTGCATGGTGTCGATCAGGAAACCACGCGAGGTGACGGCAATACCCGGGCCCATGCCCTGGGTGGCCACCAGGCCGGTGGTGTTGTTCACCACATCGGCCAGGCTGACCAGGTTTTGGTCGTCCATGCGCTGGCGTGTGATCACGCTGATGGACTGTGGAATGTCCTTCAGCGCCACATCACCCTTGGCCAGGCTGACGGCACGTGCGGCGTACGCGCCCGTGCCTTCGGTAGTGGCATTACGCTCGGCCTGCGCCGTCACGGTGACCGCGCCCAAGGTGCTGCCGGTCGCGACTGCTGCGCCTGAGACGCCAAGGGCTGCGGCAGCACCGGCGTCGACCTTGCGCAAGGTGTAGCTGCCGTCAGTGCGCGGCACCATCTGCAGCCCGCTGCCAGCCAGCAGCCGGGCCAGGGCTTCGCGCACCGCAAAGTGACCGCTCAAGGCCGGGCTGGTCAGCCCTTCCGTCAGTGCCGGATCAAATGACAGCGCCAGGCCCGCGCCGCTCGCAACACCCGACAAGGTGCGCCCCAACGGGCCCGCTGGCAGGTTGTAGGCTTTGGGTGTGCTGTCGACCAGCGCCGGCGCCTCAGCGGCGAGGGCATGAGTGCTGCTACCGGCTGCGGCGGCCAGGGCCATGCCCAGCAGGGCCGCGCGTATGGCGCGTACGGAAGGACGAACAGAATCGGGACGGGCGGCGGACATGAAGAGCGGACCTTTCGGAAAGACAAGTTGAAGACTTCTCTTTCCATGCCAGTCCACACGCGAAAAAGTCTCACCCTTTTTGAAGTTTATTTTTTGCGTCGCCTTAACGCGGCACCAGGGTCAGCCAATAACCGCGCAAACGCGTCACCGCTTCCAGCGGGTAAGTGGACACCAGCATGCGCAGGGCGCGCTCCGGCTCGGCCAGCGGAAAAGCCCCCGAGATACGCACATCGGCCACCGCCGGGTCGACGCGCAAAAAGCCGCTGCGCCAGCGGTCCAGTTCGGCGCAGAAGTCGGCCAGGCGCAGCTTGTCGGCCAGCAGCATGCCGTGGCGCCAGGCGACGGCGCTCTCATCCACAGGCAACATCTCGGCCACGCTGCTGTCGGTGAACGTGATTTGCTGGCCCGCCGGCACCAGCTGTGAAGCCGCATTTCGCGGCTCTATGCGCACCGCGCTTTCCAGCACCGCAAGCTGTGTGCGCCCTTCTTGCTGGCGTACGCTGAAACGTGTGCCCAGCGCCTGCATCTGGCCTTGCGCCGTGCCCACACGGAACGGCCGGTAGGGGCTGGACGGATCGGGCGCGGTCTGCACCCAGATCTCACCGGCGCGCAAATGGATGAAACGCTGGGTAGCGTCAAACCGCACATCGACGGCGCTGGCGGTGGACAAGGTGAGCAGTGTGCCGTCGGCCAAGCTGACATCGCGCGATTCGCCGGTGGCGGTGCGGTAGTCGGCGGTCCATCCGCTGCGGCTGGCCATCTGCCACGCGGCCCAGCCCGCAGGTGCCACGGCCAGCAATGCGGCCAGCTTGGTCACTGCAGCCCGCCGCGTCGGGCCGCGTGCACGCAAAGGCCGGTTCAGCGCGGGCATGGCCAGCGACGCGGGCAGGCCGCCAAACTTTTGCATCAATTGCTCGGCCCGGCACCAGGCTTGGGCGTGTGCCGGATGGCTTTGGCGCCAGCGCTCAAAGGCCGCGCGGTCGGCATCGGATACAGCACTGTCGTTCAACTGCATCAGCCAGTCGGCGGCTTCATCCAGAATGCGCGGCGCGATGCTGGCGGGTTCAGCCGCGCGGGCGATACCGTTGATGCCGTTCATGCCATCAGCTCCATACACTGCCTGAACGCCTCGCGCATGTAGCGCTTCACCGTGGTCAGCGACACGCCGGTTTGCGCGGCGATGTCTTCGTACTTCAGGCCCTCGAGCTGCGACAGCAAAAACACCCGGCGCACCAAAGGCTGCAGAGCATCCAGCATGGCATCGATCTCGTGCAGCGTCTGCAGAACAATGGCCCGCTGTTCGGGTGATGGCGCCTCGGGCTCGGGCAGCAGCGCCAGCGCCTCCAGATACGCACGCTCCAAAGCCTGGCGCTTGTACCAGTTGACCAGCACACCGCGCGCCACCGTGGTGAGGTAGGCGCGCGGCTCCGCTATCGCCACCGGGTTGCGCGCCGAGAGAATACGCATAAAGGTGTCTTGCGCCAGGTCGGCCGCGTCAAACGTATTGCCCAGTTTTTTGCGCAGCCAGGCCTGCAACCAGCCGTTGTGGTCGGTGTAGAGCGTGGCGATTTCTTGGCGGAGCGCGTGGTCGGCGGCTGGCATGGCGGTCACGTGTAGAAAACGGGCAACAACCCGCTTATTAATAAGAATAATTCTTATTCTAGTTGTATCCAGATTTTGTTCGTCGACTCTAAAATGAGAATAATTCGCAACAAAATCTTAGCCCGCTGCTGCGCCATGCCCGCCACATCCACCCCGCTGACCGTGCAATCGCTCTATCTCAACCACCACGGTTGGCTGCGCGCATGGCTGTTGCGGCGCCTGGGCTGCAGCCACAGCGCGGCCGATCTGGCGCAGGACACCTTTGTGCGGGTGTTGCTGCGCCCGCAGGTGTTGCCAACGTTACGCGAACCGCGCGCCTACCTCACCACGCTGGCCAAAGGTGTGGTGAGTGAACACTGGCGGCGCAAGGCCTTGGAGCAGGCCTGGCTGGACGCGCTGGCGCTGTTGCCCGAGCCCTTGGCCATGTCGCCGGAAGACCGCTTGCAACTGCTGCAAACGCTGGACGAGATCGACGCCATGCTCGACGGCATGGCACCCAAGGCACGTGAGGCGTTTGTGCTGTCGCAACTCGAAGGGCTGAGCTACGCGCACATTGCCGAGCGCCTGCAGTTGAGCGAACGCACCATCAAGCGCTACATGGCGCAGGGCTTTGAACGCTGCCTGGCGGTGATCGAATGAGTGCAGCTTCACCGCTGGAGCCAGCAGTGCTGCACGCCGCCGCGCAGTGGCTGGTGCGCCTGCATTCGGGCGAGGCCAATGCGGCCGACCACGCCGCTTTTGAAGGCTGGCGCAACGCCCACCCGGCACACCAACAGGCCTGGCAACGGGCCGAGCGTTTGTCGCAAAAGTTTGGCGCCGTGCCGGCCCAACTCGGAGTGCCCGTGCTCGCGCGCCAGCAGCGCAGCAATCGCCGCGCCGCGCTGCGCACGCTGGCCGTCCTGGGCAGCGTGGCACCCGCCGCATGGCTGGGCTGGCGTATGGCGCCGTGGGCGCCATGGTCGGCAGACCACCATACCGCCACCGGTGAACGCCGTGAGATCACGCTGGCCGACGGCAGCCGTGTGCTGCTCGACACTGCCAGTGCCGTATCAGTCAAATTTGATAGTGGCTTGCGCACGCTGGTACTGCGCGCAGGGGCTGTTTTAATCACCACCGCAGCCGACCCTGGGCCGCAGCACCGCCCGTTTGTGGTGGAGACGGTACAAGGCCGTTTGCGCGCACTCGGTACCCGCTTCATGGTGCGCCAGGAGCACGACGCTGCCCATAGCCCGGTACGCCTCAGCGTGACCGAGGGTGCGGTCGAGGTGACGCTGCGCGGTGCCGCCACACCGGCGCTGGTGCTGCCTGCCGGTCAACAAACTGTGCTCACCCCTCAGGGCGCGGCGCCAGCCCAGGCTGCGGCGCCCGAAGCCCTGACATGGACGGCCGGTGTGCTGTATGCCGACAACATGCGCCTCGTGGATTTCTGCGCCGAGTTGTCACGCTACCGCCCGGGCCTGCTGCACTGCACGACCGAAGTGGCCGAGCTGCGCATCTCGGGCGCGTTTCAACTGCAAGACACCGACTATGTGCTGGCCATGCTGGCCAGCACGCTGCCGGTGCAGGTGGTGCTGCGCACCCGCTATTGGGTGAGCGTGGTACCGGCCTGAAAAATACCGCCGATATTTTCGATTTCCTTGTCCCTTTTCAGAATCTCATCGGGCAAGCCATGGAGCCGCGCTGTGATCGCGGCATAGACAACAGAGGAATCCATGGCCTTGATCTCTTCCGCCCGCCCCTTCCGCCCGTTCCGCCTTAGCCGCGTCACCCTAGGCACACGCAGCCTGTGCTTCAGCCTCGCCCTTGCGGCAGGCTCTGCGGCCATGGCGCAGACCACGCCCGCAAACCCAGCGGCGCGCACGGCCAGCTATGACATTCCAGCCGGCGCATTGGGCCCGGCCTTGTCGCGCTTTGCCGCCAGTGCGGGTATCACGCTATCGTTTGAACCCACGCTCACAGACGGGCGCAGCACCGCTGGTTTACACGGCAGCCACACGCTGAGTTCGGGCTTCAGCCAATTGCTTGCAGGCAGCGGCTTGGAAGCCGTGCCACGCGAAGGCGGCGGCTACACGCTGCGCCGCGCAACCGGCGCAAGCTCGGCGGCGGCGGCAAGCGCAGCAGGCGCCACCACGCTAGGTGAAGTGCAGGTGACCGCACAGGCCGAGCGCAGCGCCATCACCGAAGGCTCGGCCTCGTACACCAGTGCCAACGTGAGCATAGGCCGCGGTGATCTGAGTCTGCGCGAAATTCCGCAATCCATCTCGGTGGTGACGCGCCAGCGCATGGACGACCAAAACCTCTACACGCTGGACGAAGTGCTGGAAGCCACCACCGGCGTCACCACGTTCCAAAGTCCTTCGGGTGGCAAGTACTACTACTCGCGTGGCTTTTTGTTCAGCACGTTCCAATACGATGGTGTGCCACTGGAGCGTTCGTCCTACGCCATAGGCAGCGGCTTCACCAGCGACAGCTTCCTCTACGACCGCGTGGAAGTGCTGCGCGGCCCGGCGGGTTTGCTGCAAGGTGCGGGCAGCCCGGGCGGCACACTGAACCTGGTGCGCAAACGGCCGACGGCGGAGAAGACGTTTGTGTTCTCGGCAAGCGCGGGCTCATGGGACCACTACCGCAGCACACTCGACGCCAGCGGCGCGCTGAACGCCGACGGCAGCCTGCGTGGCCGTGCCGGACTCTCGGCGGAAGACCAACGCTACTTCTATGACACCGCCAAGAGCCGCAAAAACGTGCTCTACGGCACGCTCGAATTCGACATCTCCGCAGCCACCAGCATCGCCGCCGGTGTCAGCATCGAAGATCTTGACGCACTGCCCTACTGGGGCGGCCTGCCGCGCAACACCGACGGCAGCGCCGTCAACGTGCGCCGCTCCACCTTCACCGGCGCCAACTGGAACACCTGGCAGAACACACAAAAGACCTTGTTCGCGGACCTCACGCACCGCTTCAACGACCAATGGACGCTGAAGGCCGCCGGCATGGTGCTCAAAGAAAGCAACGACATGCAGTATTCGTTTGGTCGCGGTGCGGTGAACGCCGCCAGCGGCGACGGCATGGTGTCGCGGGCCTACCTGTACGACTTTGAAAACACCAACAAGGGCCTGGATGTGAACCTCACCGGGCACTTCAGCGCCTGGGGGCTGCAACAGCAGATGGTGCTGGGCGCGAACGCCAGCCGCCTGAAGACCGATGACCTGGCTGCGGGCCTGATCAACCTCGGGCCCATGAACATCTACAACCCGGTGTCACCACGCGAACCTTCGCTCAGCGAGTTGATGAACACCTCCTACACCAGCTATTCGCAACGCACGGTGCGCCAGGATGGCCTCTACGGTGTGGGCCGACTCAAGTTGACCGAGCCGCTGACCCTGGTGCTGGGCGGCCGCGTGGGCAGTTACCACTACCAGGTGGACTCGCAACGCTACATGACGGGTGCTCAGGCCAGCAGCCGCATGGACGCCAGCCATGAGTTCACGCCCTACGGCGGGCTGATCTATGACCTGAACAAAAACTGGTCGACCTATGTGAGCTACACCGACGTGTTCCAGCCCCAGGGCGAACTGGATGCGGCCGGGCAGTTCCTCAAGCCGATCAAGGGCAGCAACCTGGAGGCCGGGGTAAAAGGCAGCTTCTACGATGGCAAGCTCAACACCGCTCTGGCCCTGTTCCGCATCGACCAGGTCAACCGCGCACAAGTGGATTACAACGCCGACATGAACTGCGACGGCTGGTACTGCTCCACCGCGTCTGGCAAGGTGCGCAGCCAAGGTGTGGATGCCGAAATCAGTGGCGAAGTCTTGCGTGGCCTGCAGCTGTTTGCCGGCTACACCTACACCAGCAACAAATACCGCAGCAACCCCGAAGACGAAACCCAGGTGGGCCAGACCGCCAACAGCTACACACCGCGCCACCTGCTGCGCGTGGCAGCGGACTACCGGCTTCCCGGCGATCTGAGCGCCTGGAACCTGGGCCTTGGCGCCAACATCCAAAGCGAAAATTTCCACACCAACTACGGCGGCACGGGCGGTGTCGACCGCATCACACAACCGGGTTATGCGGTGTGGAATGCGCGCCTGGGCTACCAGATCAACAAGCAGTGGTCAGCGGCGCTAAACATCAACAACCTGTTTGACAAGCGTTACTTCAGCACCATTGGCTGGCTGTACGCCGACAACCATTTTGGTGAGCCACGCAACGCCACGCTGACGCTGCGTGGCAAGTTCTAGACCAACAGCAGAAGCAGCGTGCTGCCGGTCAGCCCGGCGGCCACTGCAGCCCGCGCCGACACGCGCGGCGCATAACTCAGCCCGCCCACAACCAACAGCGCGCCGACCGACAAAAAGCCCAGCCACACAACGCTGCCCACGCTGCCACCCCAGCCCCACACACAGGGCAGCACGGCGGCGGCCAGCAGCGCCCCGCCCACCACACGCAAACCCCAGCGTGCCGCGGCCGTGGCGTCGCGCCCCCACACCTGCGCATGGTGCCGGTCTATGGCCAAGCATAGGCCGGCCATGCCCGCATAAGACAACAGCAATGCGCCGATGCAGCACAGTCCCAAACTCATCACGCACTCTCCGTTTCAGCCAAAGCAGACAGGGTGGAGATCGGTGGGCGAGCCTTGGGTGTCGCCTTGTTTTGACGCTTGCGCCCGGCTTGTCGCGCGGCCCAAGCACTGCCAACAGCGAACGCCAGCACGGTGAGTTCCACCCCGGCGCTCTCCCAATCGTTGCGCGCAATCTGCGCCCATAGCTTGTCGCCGGTGCTCAGCCAGTTGAGCAGCGGCAGCAATGCACACAGCGCAGCCAAGGCCCAGAGTTGCTCGACCCAGGCGCGTGCCGGTGGCCGCACAAAGGCATGCACCAGCGTCAGCAGCCACACGGCAAAAAACACCCTCACCTCCCAGTCGCCACGCTGCGGCAAACCCAGCGGCACCAGACGGTTGGCCCACAGGTAGGCGATACAAGCCACGGCCAGACCGGCAATCGCGGCCACGTTCAAACCTTCGACCAGCCGGTAGACCCCGGCGGTGGCGGCGCCGAACTCGCGGCCGTGTTTGCTGCGGCGCTTCACCATGAACAGAATAGCCCCCGTCGCCATCATGGCCGTGCCCGCCAGGCCACACACAAAATAAAGCCACTTCACGGCCAGCCCGCCAAACGTGGCCATGTGTAAATCCCCCATCACCTGCTGCACCAGCAGGCTGGAACCACCGTTGACAGCACCCGGCAAACGTACCCGCAACACCTCACCGCTGGCCGCAGAGAAAAACACCATGCCGGTGGTGCCGCTGAGGCGCGTGGTTTGCTCAGCGTCTTCGTTCCAGCCGTAGATGCCAATACGCATGGAGGCATCGCCCGGGTTGTCGAGCACCACCGCGCGCACCTTCTGGCCCATGAGTTGTTCGGCGCGCGCGACAAACGGCTCCATGTCGGGCACGGCCAAAGCTTGGCCTATACGCTGGGGTTTGCCGGGGTCGTTGATGGCCGTGAAAAAGGCCGCAGAGCCGCCCTGCCCGGCAAACGCCGCCAGGCCCGGGGCGGGCACAAAGCTGCGGCCGGAGATCGCCAGGCCGGTGTAGGCGATCATGAACAGAAACGGCAGCGTGAGCACGGCCACGGC
>NZ_JBMOXA010000040.1:0-33484 GCF_049316285.1 Variovorax sp. HJSM1_2
CGGCCAGCCGTGCAGCAGGATGGCCACCGGACCCTGGGCCGGGCCAGCTTCCGCGTATTCGACGCCCAGGTCGCCCGCGTTGACGGTTTTCAGCAATGCAAAACGGGTGGCGCCATCGGGGGAGGCGGCGCGCGCCTGGGCGCCAAGCAAGCTGCCGATCGGCGCCACCGCCAGACTCAGTGCGGCGCTGCCCAGGAAGCTGCGGCGGCGTGTTGGCATGTTCAAGGTGTTCATTTTTTAGCCTTTCAGGGTTGGGATGAGAGCAACCGACGTGAGCTTGTCGGCTGCCTCTAGTACACCGCCGCGATGTATGTGGCATGTGTCATGCAACCCCTCAAAATGCATGGCTGTGTAGCGCATGGCGCGTGTGGATACACAAGCATACAAAGCCGCTGCGCACGGCGTAGACGTGCGCCAGAACGCCAGCGCCACCCTGAAGGTGGCGCTGGCTGGTCAACGAACAGAAAAGGCGCTGGATCCCAGGCTTACGGCCTGACGCCTGGCCGTTGCGCCAGCCGCGCGGCGTGGGTGCTGGGGAGTGGGCAGGGCCGGCCGGTGGGCTGGCTGATCTCCGAGGCCAGGCCGCCGAAGAAGAACATAAACGAGAACAGGATTTTGCGCATGGCTGGCCGCTAAGCGTCCTGTGCCTCGACCTGGCTGGCAAAGACGTAGCCTTCGCTACGCACGGTCTTGATGTAGCGCGGCTCGCGTGCGTCGTCGCCCAGGCACTTGCGCAGGCGGCTGATCATCAGGTCTATCGAGCGTTCGAACAGCTCGGTTTCGCGCCCCTGGGTGATGGAGAGGATCTGGTCGCGGGTCAGCACTTTTTGCGGGTGGTCCACCAGCACACGCAGCAGCCGATACTCGGCGCCGCTCAGTGACACCACCATGCCATCCTGGTCCAGCAGAACGCGTTCAACGGTGTCCAGCCGCCATGTCCCAAAAGCCAGGTAGCGTGCCTCGTCGCTGCTGCGCATGTTCGGTGGCAGCATGCGGGTACGGCGCAACACCGACTTGATGCGTGCGAGCAGTTCGCGCGCCGCAAACGGTTTGGGCATGTAGTCGTCGGCCCCCATCTCCAGGCCCAAGACGCGGTCGGCCTCATCGCCGCGTGCAGTGAGCATGATGACGGGGGTGGTCTTGAACTTGCCCGCGCGCAAGTCGCGGCAAAGGGTCAGGCCGTCTTCGCCCGGCAGCATCAGGTCGAGGATGATGAGATCGAAAGGCCCTGCGGTTTCCAGCATCTGGCGCATGTGCCGACCGGTGGGCGCCGTGCTGACGCGCAAGCCATTTTTCTGCAGGTAGGCGCTGACCAGATCGCGGATGTCGCGGTCATCGTCAACCAGAAGGATGTGGTCGCTGGCGGGAACGGTGCTGGTCATGGTGGTGTTTGTTGTGGGCCGGGTGGATAGGTCTAGGCGGGCAGTTGCAGGCTAGCGCGCAAGCCGCCTTCAGGGCGGTTGTGCAATGAAAGCTCTGCACCCAGCGACAGCGCCAGTTGCTGCGCTATCGCCAGGCCCAGCCCGGTGCCGCCGGTCTCGCGGTTGCGCGAGCTTTCGATGCGGTAGAAGGGTTGCATGACCGCGGCAAGCTGGTCCTGCGCAATGCCAGGTCCGCTGTCGCAGATGTCGATCTGCAAACACCCGTCCTGCCACTGCACCAGCACCTCGGCGTGCTGGCCGTATTTCAGTGCGTTGTCTACAAGGTTGGTGAGGATGCGGCGCAAGGCATTCGGGCGGCTGCTGATGGGGGTGCCGGCTTCGCCCGTCAGCGTGACCGGGCTTCCGGTGTCGGCGTAGTCGTTGACGATGCTGCGCAGCAGCGCGTCCATGTCCAGCAGGCGTACCTTTTCTTCCGAGCCCTGCAGCGTCTTGGCATAGGTGACGCCTTCATGCACAAGGCTGCGCATGGCTTCCAGGTCCTGGCGAAATTTGTCGGCTTCGGGCATGTCATCCATCAGGTCTACACGCAGCCGCATGCGCGTGATCGGGGTTTGCAGATCGTGCGAGATCGCGGCCAAAATCTGCATGCGTTCGTTCATGTAGCCGGTGATGCGTTGTTGCATCGCGTTGAAAGCGCGCGCGGCCCGTACCACCTCGACGGGGCCGGTCTCGGCGACGATAGCGGGCTGCAGATCCGGACCCAGCCGGTCTGCCGCTGCAGCCAGCCGTTCCAGAGGACGTGTCACCAGGCGTATGCCTAGCCAGGCAAAGACCCCGAGCACCAGCAGTTGCGCCAGCAGCAGCCAGCTCACCCAGTCCGAGACCGGCATGGGCACGCGGCGGGCGAGCACATACAGTGAGGAGCCGTCGCTGAGGCGTACCTGCATGCGCACGGTTTCGCGCACTTGGCGGAGTTGTCCCACGGCCAGCACCGGGAAGGGTTGCAGGGCCTTGGTGAGAACTTCCACAAAGCGGGCCAGGGCGGGCGAGTCGGGTGGCGGTGTGTCCACTACGCCTTCCAGAGAAAACCCATAGTTGGGCCGCTCCAGTTTCGCAAACCAGTCGCTGCGCTCCTGGGCGGGCAGCCGGTCCAGTATGGCCACCGAGCTCGCGATGTCCTGCTCGACACCGCTGATCATCAGATGCATCAGTGTCTCCCCACGTTCGTGGCGTATCGCCACGTAGGTGAGCAGTTGAGCGGCCGCCATGCCCAGCAGCACCAGCAGGGTGACACGTGCCAACAAGGTGGACGGCCACAGCCGTCTAAGGATTGTGTGCATTCGGTTTACCGTGGTGATGGTGGGCGTGGCGGGGGCGTTCAGGCAATCGACAGATCGACCCGGATGTTGCCACGGGTGGCCTTGGAGTAGGGGCACAACTGGTGTGCGCCCTGCACGACGGCCAACGCCTTGTCGTGCGCTATGCCCGGGACACTGACCTTGAGGCGCGCCGACAGCGCGAAGCCATCGGGGCCCTGCAGCAGATCGACCTCGGCGTCTACGGCCAGGTCGTCGGGTAGCTTCACGCCCAGGGGCTGAGCGGCCCGCGCCATGGCGCCCATGAAGCAGGCCGACCAACCCGCGGCAAACAGTTGTTCCGGGTTGGTGCCTTGGCCGGTGCTGCCGAAGCGTGTGAGGACGATGTCCAGACGGCCGTCGTCGCTGCGCGCCGCGCCGCTGCGGCCTCCGGTGGTGTGGGTGCGGCCGGTATAAAGAACCTTGTCTTCGGGTGTGCTCATGGTGATCGCTTTCTGAAGGGCTTTATGTCGAAATGACGCCGCGATTGTGAAAGCGCGGTGTGTTGCTTCACAGGGGTTTTCTAACCGAATGTAGACCTGCCCCTACCCTTGTACAAAACCATACAAAACGCTTGATGGTGCGGCGTGAAACAGATTGGTGTCATATCAGCCGGGGCCTTTGGTCGTGCGTTGTGCATGGGCAAGATCGATCAAGGCACGCAAGCCCGCCGGCACGTGGCGGTTGCCGGCGTAGTAGAGCGACAGACCGGGCAAGCGCGGGGCGAAGTTTGGCAGTACCTCCATCAGCTCTCCTTTGGCAATATCGTCGGCGACATACCAATGCGCCACTTGTGCCAAGCCCAGGCCGCGGCGCGCGCCTTCCCGCATCAGCAAAGGGGCATCAAACACCTGCGAGCCCGGCACTTCGACGTGTATGGTTTTCTTCCTGACCAACAACTGCCATGGTGATGCGGCGCCGTTGGGCAGGCGTGCGCGTATGCATCTGTGGCTGGACAGGTCTGCCACCTTTTGCGGTGGCGGATGTTGTGCAAAGTAGTCGCGCGAACCGACGATGCACAAGGGCACGTCGTCGCTCAGCGGCACACGGATCATGTCCTTGGGCACCAGATGGCTGGGGCGCAAGCCGGCGTCAAAGCCCTCGGCAATGATGTCCACCATCTGCCCTTCGGTCACGAGATCCAGGGTGACGTCTGGGTAGCGCCGCGAGAACTCGCTCATCAGCGGGAAGTAGCTCATCAAGGCCGCGCCGAGTGAGCTGTTGATGCGCAGCGTGCCGGTGGGCGTGGTGCGTCTGTCGTTGACTGTGGCCATCGCATCCTGGATCTGTTTGACCGCAGGCGCAATCTGCTCCACGAACTGTTGCCCTGCATCGGTCAGCGCCACGCTGCGCGTGGTGCGATGGAACAGCCTAGAGCCCAGTCTGACCTCCAGCCCGGCGATGGCGCTGCTGAGCGCCGAGGTGGACATTTCCAGCTCCACGGCGGCGGCGCGAAAACTCCGGCGCCGGGCGACCGCCAGCAGCGCTTGCAGTTCAATGAGACCGCTTTTGTGCATTGTCCTGATTTTCGGTATGAATCATGCAGATTTGACCATATTGTCAGTATAAAAAGATGTTCCTAGACTGCCCATCCAGTCATCTTCAATGCGTCGTTCAGGAGCCGTCATGCGTGAATTTAATCAGTCCTATATCCACGGTCGCTTTGTGCCGGTACAGGGCACTACCGTGCTGCAAAGCGTCAACCCGAGCACAGAGCAAACCATTGCTCACACCCGGCTGGCCAATCGCGACGATGCCAAATTGGCAATCGCGGCAGCCAAGGGCGCACAGCCACAGTTGGCAGGCAGCAGCAAAAGCGAGCGCATCGAAATGCTCAAGCAGTTGGAAGCCGCCGTGCTGGCCCGGGCCGATCACATTCGGGATGTGACCATAGAAGAATATGGCGGCCCTGTGTCCAGAGCGCAGTGGGTCAGTCAATACGCTTCGCAATGTTTTGCCAGAACGGCGAAGATTTTGGCGGGCTATGAGTTCACCCGGCACATAGGCGAATCCGTGGTGCACATGCGGCCCGTGGGGGTTGCCGCGTTGATCGCACCCTGGAACAGCGTGGCCGGGACGATTTGCAACAAGCTGGCTTCGGCGATTGCCGCAGGTTGCGCCTCGGTGATCAAACCCAGTGAATTGAGCCCCTGGCAGACCGAGGTCACCGCGCAGGCACTGCATGCGGCGGGCCTGCCCGCAGGGTTCTTCAATATCCTGCTGGGCCGTGGTGATGACGTGGGCGACGAACTCAGCACCAGCGCCGACATTGCCAAAATTTCATTCACCGGCTCGACCAGCACGGGCAAGATCATTGCGCGTGCGGCGGTCGACAGCATGAAACGTGTGAGCCTGGGGCTGACGGGAAAGTCGGCCGCCATCGTGCTCGACGATGCCCCATTTGCAGAGGCCATTGGGCAGGCCCTGGGCGCTGCTTTCATGAACAACGGCCAGGCCTGTGTGGCCGGGACACGCTTGCTGGTTCCGCGGCATAGGCTGGAGCAGGTGATCACGCTGGTGCAGGCGCACGTCTCGGCCCTGCGGGTGGGCGACCCACGCGACCCGGCCACGGCCATAGGCCCCCTGGCCAGCCGCAGCCAGTACGAAAGAATTCAGCACTACATCCGGCGTGGGCTGGAACAGGGCGCCACGTTGATTGCGGGTGGCGAGGGGCGGCCCCAGGGTTTGCAGGCAGGCTACTTCGTCAAGCCTACGGTTTTTGCGCACGTAGACCGTGACATGGACATTGCGCGAGAGGAGATCTTTGGGCCGGTGTTGTCGATTCTGGCGTATGACAACGAGGCCGACGCCATCGCAATGGCCAACGATTCCATCTATGGCTTGCAAGCCTATGTGTTTTCGTCGAACGTCCAAAGGGCTGAGCGGCTTGCGCAGCAATTGCAGGCCGGTGCGGTGCTGATCAACCGCACCATGGTCGATCCGTTGGCGCCTTTCGGAGGGGTCAAGCAATCCGGGCTTGGCCGAGAAAATGGTTTGTTTGGCCTGGAGGCATTTTTGGAGCCCAAGGCAATTGTGACGGTCTGAGCGCACAGAGTGAAAGCGATTCCTTTGGGGGCTGCTGGTGCGCTCAAGCCGAACCTCGGGCATGAAGGGGGAAAAGCGAGTCCTTGCCGATCACCTGCTTGCTTGGGACCTGCCATCAAGGGTTTGCCATTCGTGAGCGGCTCAGCCCGCGCCGGATCATGAGTGCAGGCTGGGGGCGTGAGGACGCCGCGACACTGGGGCGTAGAATTTCCGAGCCGGTGCTTTCCGCCGTGCGAAGGAGCATGAATGATCACTCTGAAAAAAGTAGCAGTGGGCCGAACGCTTGGCCTGCTGGCTACAGCCAGCTTGCTGGTGATGTCGGGTGCTGCGCTGGCGACCAATCAGTCGCAGCAGCGCCAGGATGGCAGGGACGCGAATCAGAATGCCAAGAAGGAGGCGCGCTCGGCCAAGATCGACTGCCGCCAGGAGAACAATAAGAGCAACGCCGCATGCCGCCAGGACAAGCGTGAGGCCAAGCAGGATGGCCGGCAAGAGAAGCGAGACATCAAATACTGAATGGGGTCCAGGGGCCCCTCATGGGGCCAATGGTTGGCGCCTGCCTGCGGTTAACCCGGTGTCTGCATAAGCAGCCCAGGCACCAGCAACTGCTAAAGGCAGCAGACCGCGCGCTCAAAGCGCGTTTTTTTGACCGCGGATACCGGGCGGGGTAGCGGTGCCCGGCTTGTTATGCTCCACCATCCATGAACCCAGCCGCCAATTCTTACTCCCGCCTCATCCTTTTCAACAAGCCCTACGGCGTGCTGAGCCAGTTCCAGCCCGAAGGCCACTGGCGTGGCTTGAAGGACTTCATTGACCTGCCCGGCGTTTACGCCGCAGGCCGCTTGGATGGCGACAGCGAGGGCCTGCTGTTGCTCACCAATGACGGCAAGCTGCAGGCGCGGATTGCCGACCCGCGTTTCAAGATGGCCAAGACTTACTGGGCGCAGGTGGAGGGTGTGCCCGACGAGGCGAGCCTGAATGCGCTGCGCCAGGGCGTGATGTTGAACGATGGCCCGACGCGCCCCGCACAGGCGCGGCTACTGGCCGAGGCGCCCGCGCTGTGGCAGCGCGACCCGCCCATCCGTGTGCGGCAGAGCATTCCCACGGCCTGGCTGGCGTTGACCATCAGTGAAGGCCGTAACCGCCAGGTGCGGCGCATGACGGCGGCTGTGGGCTTTCCTACCCTGCGGCTGGTGCGCGCGGCAGTCGGGCCTTACACGCTGGATGGTTTGGCGCCTGGCACTTGGCTGGACGCCCCAATCAATATTTAACGCCCCCAGCGCAACACCACCGGGTCGAGGCGGCGGGCCACCTCGAGCAAGCCTTTGCGCACTTCGGGGTGCATGTGGGGCCAGGGGTGGCGTGGGGCTTCACAGGCGATCACACCGCCTTCCTTCATCAGCGCCTTGGCAGCCAGGAAGCCGGCTTGGCGGTTCTCGTAGTTGATCAGCGGCAGCCAGCGCATGTATTGCTCCACGGCTTCTTCGCGGTTGCCAGCGAAATAGGCGTCGGTGATGCGGCGAATGCCATCGGGGTAGCCGCCGCCGGTCATCGCGCCGGTGGCGCCTGCGTCCAGGTCGGCCAGCAGGGTGATGGCTTCTTCGCCGTCCCACGGGCCTTCCACGGCCGCGTCGGCCAGGCGGATCAGCTCGCGCAGCTTGGATGCGGCACCGGCGGTTTCGATCTTGAAGTAGGCGACGTTTTCCAACTCGGTGGCCATGCGCGCCAGGAAGGCGGGCGACAAGGGGGTGCCGCTGGCGGGTGCGTCTTGCACCATGATGGGGATGCTGAGCGCGTCCGACAGTTGTTGGTAGAAGCTGTAGATCTGTGGTTCGGTGACGCGGAAGGTGGCACCGTGGTAGGGCGGCATCACCATCACCATGGCCGCGCCCATGGCCTGTGCGCGGCGCGAGCGCTCCACACACACGTGGGTGCTGAAGTGTGTGGTGGTGACGATGATGGGCACACGCCCGGCCACGTGTTCGAGCACGGTCCGCGTGAGCACTTCACGCTCGTCGTCGCCGAGCAAAAACTGTTCGGAGAAATTGGCCAGTATGCAGATGCCTTGCGAGCCGGCGTCGATCATGAAGTCTATGCAACGCTTCTGGCTTTCCAGGTCTAGTGTGCCGTCTTCCTTGAACGTGGTCGGGGCTACGGGGAACACGCCTTTGAAGCGTGGAGTTTGTCGCGTGTGCTGGTTGCTCATTACGGGTCTCGTCAGATGTTGTGAGATGGGTTGGGATCAATGCGAGTGGCGCGGCACTTCCGAGCCACGGCAGCCCACCAGGAAGTCGAAGTCGCAGCCTTCGTCGGCCTGCAACACGTGGTCGACATACAGGCGTTCGTAACCGCCCTTGCGGCCACGCGGGGCGGCGTCGGTCAGTGCGGCCATACGTGCGGCGAGCTCTTCGTCGCTGATGTCGAGGTGCAGGCGGCCACCGGCGCAGTCGAGTTCTATCCAGTCACCCTGGCGCACCACCGCCAGCGGACCACCGGCGGCGGCCTCGGGCGCCACGTGCAGCACCACGGTGCCGTAGGCGGTGCCACTCATGCGCGCGTCTGAGATACGCACCATGTCCTTGATGCCCTGGCGCAGCAGCTTGGGCGGCAGGCCCATATTGCCCACCTCGGCCATGCCGGGGTAGCCGCGTGGGCCGGCGTTTTTCAGCACCATGACGGAGTTGGCGTCGACATCCAGGTCTTCGTCGCCAATGCGTTTTTTGTAGTCGTCAAAATCTTCAAACACCACGGCGCGGCCACGGTGCTGCAGCAGCTCGGGTGTGGCGGCAGACGGCTTGAGCACCGCACCACGTGGCGACAGGTTGCCGCGCAGGATGCGTATGCCGCCGTCGGCGATCAGCGGGTTGTCGAGTGTGCGAATCACCTCGTTGTTGTAGTTGGGCGCGTCTTTCACGTTGTCCCACAGGCTGCTGCCGTTGACCGTGAGTGCATTCGGGTGCGGCAACAAGCCGTTTTCACCCAGGCGGCGCAGCACGGCGGGCAGGCCTCCGGCGTAGTAGAACTCTTCCATCAGGAAGCGGCCCGAGGGCATGAGGTCGACCAGCGTGGGTGTGCCCGCGCCTATACGTGTCCAGTCTTCAAGCTCCAGGTCCACACCGATGCGCCCGGCAATCGCCTTCAGGTGGATGACGGCGTTGGTCGAGCCACCTATGGCTGCGTTGGTGCGGATGGCGTTTTCAAACGCTTCGCGTGTGAGGATCTTGGACAGCGTGAGTCCCTCCTTGGCCATTTGCACCGCACGCATGCCCGACATCTGCGCCAGCACGTAACGGCGCGCGTCCACCGCCGGAATCGCGGCGTTGTGCGGCAGCGAGGTGCCCAGCGCTTCGGCCATACAAGCCATGGTGGAGGCCGTGCCCATGGTGTTGCAGGTGCCAGCCGATCGGCTCATGCCGCCTTCGGCCGCAAGGAACTGGTGCAGGTTGATCTCGCCCGCCTTCAGCGATTCATGCAGTTGCCAGACGGCCGTGCCCGAGCCAATGTCGCGCCCTTCGAGCTTGCCGTTGAGCATGGGCCCACCGGTGACGACGATGGCCGGAATGTCGCAACTGGCCGCACCCATCAGCAGCGCGGGTGTGGTTTTGTCGCAGCCGGTGAGCAGCACCACGGCGTCAATCGGGTTGCCACGAATGGCTTCTTCCACGTCCATGCTGGCCAGGTTGCGCGTGAGCATGGCGGTGGGCCGTAGATTGGATTCACCGTTGGAGAACACCGGGAACTCCACCGGAAAGCCACCGGCTTCAGAGATGCCGCGCTTCACGTGTTCGGCAATCTTGCGGAAGTGCGCGTTGCAGGGTGTCAGCTCGGACCAGGTGTTGCAGATGCCCACGATAGGGCGGCCGTCGAACTCATGGTCGGGTATGCCCTGGTTCTTCATCCAGCTGCGGTACATGAAGCCGTTTTTATCGGCCGTGCCAAACCATTCGGTGGAGCGTAGTTTGCGTTTCGGAGTATCAGACATGGTGTGGGGTGTCGTTGGAAAAACTAGTCAGAAGAGTTAGCGGCGTGGTGCGGCGGCGGTGAACACACGTTGCAGCAGGCAGAACACAAACAGCAGGGCGCCCACCACAATGCGGGTCCACCACGAGCTGAGCGTGCCGTCGAAGGAGATCAGTGTTTGGATGATGCCCAGCATCAACACACCAAACAGCGTGCCGGCCACGTAGCCCACACCGCCGGTGAGCAGCGTGCCGCCAATCACCACGGCGGCAATCGCGTCCAGCTCCAGGCCGACGGCGTGTAAGCCGTAGCCCGAGAGCATGTAGAAGGTGAACAACACACCGGCCAGCGCCGCGCAGAAGCCCGAGAGCGCGTACACACTCACCAGCGTGCGCCGCACCGGCAAACCCATGAGCCTGGCAGAGACTTCGCTGCCACCAATGGCGTACACCGTGCGGCCAAAGGGTGTGTAATGCGCCACAAAGATGGCAGCCAGCAACACGGCGAGTGCAATCAAGGCGCTGGCCGACACGGAAGCGTCTTCCCACAGCGGTACGCGGATTTGCGAGATCGCCGAGTAACTTTCGTTGGTGATGCTGATCGAGTCTATGCTGATCACATAACAAAGGCCGCGCGCCAAAAACATGCCGGCGAGGGTGACGATAAAAGGCTGCAGCCGGTAACGCTCTATCAAGTGGCCCATGAAGGCGCCAAACGCCGTGCCCATCAGCAGCACCAGCGGAATCACCAGCCACGGGCTCCAGCCGCGATGCTCCACCAGCGCGGCCGACACCATGGTGGTGAGCGCAATCACCGAGCCCACCGACAGGTCGATGCCGCCGGTCAGCACCACAAAGGTCATGCCCACGGCCACCACCACCAGGAAGGCGTTGTCGATCAGCAGGTTCAGAAACACCTGGGCCGAGAAGAAACCGTCGTAACGCAGCGAGCCGAAGGTGGCGACTACCATGAACAGCGAGATGGTGGCGGCCAGCGGCCAATACTTGGGGTCGAAACGTGTACTCCGCGTGGGCGCCGGTGTGGGCATGACGGGGGGCACGGTTGGGGGAGTAACCACAGGTTGGGGCATGGTGGCGCTCATGAGGGGATACCTCCTGTGCCGTTGTTCTGTCGTACAAACAGAATGCGCAGCGAGGTTCGGAACTCGGCCGACTGCAACAGCATCACCGCAAACACCACCACGGCTTTCACAACCAGGTTGATCTCGGGCGGCACACCCAGCGAATAAATGGCATAGGTCAGCGTCTGGATGATGAGTGCACCAATCACGCTGCCCACCAGGCTGAAGCGCCCACCGGTCAGCAAGGTGCCGCCCAGCGTTACGGCGAGGATGGCGTCCAGCTCCAGCAACTGGCCGGCGTTGTTGCCGTCGGCACTCTTCACGTTGGAGCTGATCAACAAACCCGCAATGCCTGCGCACAAACCACACACGGCGTAGGCACCAAGCGTGAGCCGCCGCGCCTGTATGCCGGCCACACGCGCCGCCGAGGGGTTGATGCCCACGGCCTGTATGAACAAGCCCAGCGCCGTGCGCGTGGTGGCCAGGTACAGCACGGCAAACACCGCCGTGGCAATGAACAGCGAGAACGGAATGCCCAGCAAGAAGCTGCCGCCAAAAAAGAAGTAGGGCTTGTAGTACACGGTGACGATCTGCCCATCGGTGATGAGCTGTGCCAGGCCGCGCCCGGCCACCATCAAGATCAGTGTGGCGATGATGGGCTGCATGCCCACGGCGGCCACCAGCGTGCCATTCCACAGGCCGCAGACCAGGGCCACGCCCAGCGCCGCGCCGACCGCCATCCACAGCGGGAAGCGGCTGGTTTCGCCGTCCACCGCGCCGCCAATCATCCACGCCGCCGAGGCGGCGGCAATCGCGACCACGGCACCGACCGAGATGTCAATGCCGCGTGTGGCGATCACCAGCGTCATGCCCAGGGTCACCACCACCAGGGGCGCGGCGCGGTTCAGGATGTCGATGAGGCTGCCGTAGAGATGGCCGTCGCGCCATTCCAGGTGCAAAAAGCCGGGGTTGAATGCGGCGTTCACGGCCAGCAATAACAGCAGCGTCAGCACTGGCCAGGCCAGGCGATGCTGGAAGGCGCGCGCCGCCAGGGACGCTGTGTGTTTTGTCTCAGGCATGTTCTGCGTGCTCGGTGGCAATCAATTGGTAAACATCGTCTTCGCTGCTGCCGGCCGGCAACTCACCCACTTTGCGGCGGTCGCGCAGCACCACGATGCGGTGCGCCACACGCACCACTTCACTCATTTCTGAGGAGATGAACAACACCGCCATGCCGGCTGCGGCCAGGCGCTGGATCTGGTCCATGATCTCTTGCTTGGCCGCCACGTCGATGCCGCGTGTGGGCTCGTCCAGAATCAGCAGGCGGGGCTCGGTGGCCAGCCAGCGCGCGATGATGGCCTTTTGCTGGTTGCCGCCCGACAGCAGGCCTATGGGGGTTTCAATATCCTTGGTTTTGATGCCCAGCGCGCTGACAAACTTTTCGGCCATTGCGGTTTGTTCGTGCAGCGGCAGGAAGCGGCGTGTGCCCATGCGCGCCTGCAGGGCCAGCACAATGTTTTCGCGCACCGAGAGTTCGGCCACGATGCCATCGGTCTTGCGTTCTTCGGGGCACAGCGCCAGGCCATGCGCAATCGCCTCGGCCGGGTTGCCAAAGCGCACCACCTGGCCGTCGATGCGCAAGGCGCCACGGTCGGGCGCTTCCAGGCCAAACAATAGGCGCGCCAGTTCGGTGCGGCCCGCGCCCAGCAGACCGGCCAGACCGACGATTTCGCCGGCACGCACTTGCAGGTCCAGCGGGTGCAGCAGCGCCGTTTGGCCCAGGCCTTCGGCCGACAACAAAGCCGGTGCGCTGCTGTCCACTGCTTGCGGCGCCTGGGTGCGCGCCTGTTGCGCCGCCAGTTCGCGGCCCAGCATGGCGGCAATCATGGCCGAGGGTGTGAGCTCGCTGGCCAGCCACTCACCCACCCAGGCACCGTTGCGCAGTACGGTGATACGGTCCGACACCGCGTAGACCTGGTTGATGAAGTGGGTGATGAAAACAATCGCCAGGCCATCGGCGCGCAACTTGCGCAGCACTTCAAAAAGCTTGTGCACCTCGTCGTCGTCTAAGCTGGAGGTCGGCTCATCGAGCACCAGCACCCGCGCGTTGACACCCAGCGCGCGCGCAATGGCCACCATCTGCTGCACCGCTACCGGGTAGCTGGACAACAGCCGCGTCACGTCGATGTGCAGGCCAATACGTGCCAGCAGTGTGCGTGCTTGGCTGTGCACCGCTGCCCAGTCGATGCGGTAGCCCTGCAGCGCACCGCAACGCGGAAAGCGCCCGGCAAACACGTTCTCAGCCACCGTGAGGTTGGGGCAGAGGTTGACCTCCTGGTACACGGTGCTGATGCCCAGTTGCTGCGCCTGCAGCGGCGATTGCAGTTGCACGGTTTGGCCGTCCAGTGTCATGCTGCCGCGTGTCGGCGGGAACACGCCCGTCAGTATCTTCACCAGCGTGGACTTGCCGGCGCCGTTTTGCCCCATCAGGGCGTGGATCTCGCCCGGCATCAGCCGCAGCTTGGCGCCCTGCAACACCTGCACGGGGCCGAAGCGCATGTCGATGCCGGAGAGTTCCAGCACAGGGGACGGTGAGTTGGGGCTGGACATGGTGGCCTGGTGGATCTGGGTGAACGCTGTTAGCGGTTCTTGTGGTACACGTCGACAAACACGGCGGCCAGCAACACCAGGCCCTTGATCACCTGTTGGTAGTCGATGCCTATGCCCAGGATGGACATGCCGTTGTTCATCACGCCCATGATGAAGGCGCCTATGACCGCGCCCATGATCTTGCCCACACCGCCCGAGGCCGAGGCGCCGCCGATGAAACACGCGGCGATCACGTCCAGCTCAAAACCCAGGCCGGCCTTGGGTGTGGCGGTGTTCAGCCTTGCGGCAAACACCAGCCCGGCGAGTGCGGCGAGCACACCCACGTTGACGAAGGTGTAGAACGCCAGGCGCTCGGTCTTGATACCCGACAGGCGCGCCGCCTTTTCGTTGCCGCCGAGTGCATAGACGCGCCGGCCTATGGTGGTGCGGCGCATCACAAAGTCGTACAGCAGCACCAGCAGCGCCATCACGATAAGCACGTTGGGCAGGCCACGGTACGAAGACAGCATCCAGGTGAAGCCCACCAGCAAAGCCGCCACCACGCTGATGCGGAAGAAGAACACGGCTGCGGGCTCAGAGGTGATGCCGTGGCGTGCCTCGCGCAAGCGGCTGCGTATGCTGGCCACAGACAAAACCACCGCCACCACCACCCCCAGCAGCAACGAGGTGAAACGGAAGCCATCGGTGCTGAACAGGTCGGGAATAAAGCCCGAGCTCAGGCGCTGGAACACTTCGGGAAAAGGCCCGACCGATTGGCCTTGCAGCAGCGCCAACGCCAAACCCTTGAACACCAGCATGCCCGCCAGCGTGACGATGAAGGACGGGATACGGAAGTACGCCACAAACCAGCCCTGGATGGCGCCTATCAAGCCGCCGCAGGCCAGACACACGATGGTGGCGGGCAGCACCGGCCAGTCGTAGTTGACCATCAGCACAGCCGCCAGTGCGCCTATGAAGCCGCAGACCGAACCAACCGAAAGGTCGATATGCCCGGCCACAATCACCAGCAACATGCCCAGCGCCATGATGACGATGTAACTGTTCTGCAGCACCAGGTTGGTGAGGTTCAGCGGCTGCATCAGTGTGCCGTCGGTCATGTACTGGAAGAAGCCCATGATCACGACGAGCGAGATCAACATGCCATATTCGCGGAAGATGCGGCGTGTATTGGATTTGGCCGAGCCTTGGGGTTCGGCTGGCGCGGGGGCCGCCGCCGCTGGTGCGGCCTTGAGGGAGATGGGGTTGTCCATACGTGGTGACCTGTTGTATTTCGCTTGGCTTGTTTGGCTTGGCCTATTTCGCTTTGACGATGGCGCTCATGATTTTTTCCTGGCTGGCTTCGGCCGTGGGCATCTCGGCCACAAAACGGCCTTCGTTCATCACGTAGATGCGGTCGGTGATGCCCAGCAACTCCGGCATTTCCGAGGAGATCACGATCACACACTTGCCTTCCTCGGCCAGCTTGGCAATCAGCGCGTAGATTTCGTACTTGGCGCCTACATCGATGCCGCGTGTGGGCTCATCGAGAATCAGCACCTGCGGTTCGGTGAACAGCCATTTGCCCAGCACCACCTTCTGCTGGTTGCCGCCCGAGAGATTGAGCGCCAACTGGTCCACACCAGACGAACGTATGCGCAGCGCCTTGCGGTAACGCTCGGCCACGTTGTGTTCGGCACCTTGGTCGATGACGGTGGCTTTCGACACCCCCTCCAGATTGGCCAGCGAGACGTTGAAACGAATGTCTTCGTCCAGCACCAGGCCCGCACCCTTGCGGTCTTCGGTGACGTAGGCCAAGCCGTGGGCGATGGCGCGGCCGACGTTGCTGGTGTCGATTTCCTGGCCCTGCAGCAGCACCTGGCCGCTGACGAACTGGCCCCAGCTGCGGCCGAAGACACTCATGGCGAACTCGGTGCGGCCCGAGCCCATCAGTCCGGCAATGCCCACCACTTCGCCGCGCCCGGCGGTGAGGTTGAGCTTGCGCAGGAAGATGCGGTCGGGGTGCAGCGGGTGGCGCACCTGCCAGTCACGCACTTCAAATGCCACGGGGCCGATGTTGGGTGTGCGCGGCGGATAACGGTCGGCCATGGCCCGGCCCACCATGCCGCGGATGATGTGGTCTTCACTCACGGCGCTGCTGTGGCAGTCCAGCGACTCCACCGTGCTGCCGTCGCGCAGTATGGTGATGGTGTCGGCGACGCGTGATATCTCGTTGAGCTTGTGTGAAATCAGTATGCAGGTCACACCCTGTTCACGCAGGCCTATCAGCAGGTCCAGCAGGGCCTGGCTGTCGTTTTCATTCAGGCTGGCGGTGGGCTCGTCCAGTATCAGCAAGCGCACACGCTTGGACAAGGCCTTGGCGATTTCCACCAGTTGTTGTTTGCCCATGCCCAGGTCTTTGATGGGCGATTCGGGTGATTCTTTCAGGCCGACTTTGGTGAGCAGCTCCTGGGTGCGGCGGTGCGCCTCTATCCAGTCGATCACACCGTTTTTGGCGACTTCATTGCCGAGAAAAATGTTCTCGGTGATGGACAACATGGGCACCAGGGCCAGCTCCTGGTGGATGATGATCACGCCCGCGGCCTCGCTGTCGTGGATGCCGCCAAACGATTGGGTCTGGCCGTCATAAACGATGTCGCCTTCGTAGCTGCCGTGCGGGTACACGCCGCTCAGCACCTTCATCAGCGTGGATTTGCCGGCGCCGTTTTCGCCCACCAGCGCATGGATTTCACCGCTGCGCACACGCAGGTTCACACGGTCTAGCGCCACAACACCCGGAAACGTCTTCCGGATGTTGCGCATTTCAAGCAAGGTTTGCAATTCGGGGCTCCGTCGGAGGCTTGCACCCGCCGCCACCGGCTGGGCACAAGCGCTGGGGTCACTTGATCTGCGTCGCCTTGTAGTAGCCGCTGCCGACCAGGATCTTTTCCCAGTTGGACTTGTCCACGGCCACGGGTTTCAGCAGATACGAAGGCACCACCTTCACGCCGTTGTTGTAGGTCTTGGTGTCGTTGACTTCGGGCGTTTTGCCCGCCATCACACCGTCCACCATATTGGCCGTGACCTTGGCCAGTTCACGTGTGTCCTTGAAGATGGTGGAGTACTGCTCGTTGCGCAGAATTGACTTGACCGAAGGCACTTCGGCGTCTTGCCCGCTGACGATGGGGCAGGGCTGCTGCGCGGTGCAATAACCCACACCTTTGAGCGAGGACAAGATGCCGATCGACAAGCCGTCATACGGCGACAACACGGCGTTGACCTTGTCTTTGCCGTAGAACGCCGACAGCAGGTTGTCCATGCGGGCCTGGGCCACGGCGCCGTCCCAGCGCAGCGTGCCGACCTTGTCCATGCCCATTTGTTTGCTGCGCACCACCAGCTTGCCGCTGTCGATGTAGGGCTTGAGCACTGACATGGCGCCGTCGTAGAAGAAGAAGGCGTTGTTGTCGTCGGGTGAGCCGCCGAACAGTTCGATGTTGAACGGACCCTTGCCTTCCTTCAGGCCGAGTTTGTCGACGATGGTGGAAGCTTGCAGCACGCCGACCTGGAAGTTGTCGAAGGTGGCGTAGTAGTCGACGTTCTTCGAGCCCTTGATGAGGCGGTCGTAGGCGATGACCTTGATGCCCTTGTCGGCGGCACTTTGCAGCACCTTGGACAGCGTGGTGCCGTCGATGGAGGCGATCACCAGCACCTTCACACCCTTGGTCACCATGTTCTCGATCTGCGCGAGCTGGTTAGGGATGTCGTCGTCGGCGTATTGCAGGTCGGTCTTGTAGCCGCGTTCCTTGAGCACCTTTACCATGTTGTCGCCATCGGCGATCCAGCGTGCCGAGGACTTGGTCGGCATGGAGATGCCGATCAGACCCTTGTCCTGGGCCTGGGCCATGGGAGCGAAGGTGGAGGCGGCAGTGGCGCCGATGGCCAATGCGGCCAGGAATAGCTTGCGTTTCATCTTGTGTTTCCTTTGATGGGCCGGTTCAGTACTTGCGGTTCGGGAACTCTTTGGCGGCCACTTCCATGGGGAAGATGCCTTCTTCGGTGAGGATGCGCTTGGGCAGTGTCTTGCCGGCCTTGATGTCCTTGACCGCTGACATGAGTTGCGGGCCCAGCAGCGGGCTGCATTCGACGCTGACGTTGAGCTTGCCGGCGATCATGGCTTCGAACGCGCCCTTCACGGCATCGATGGAGATGATGGTGATGTCCTTGGCGGGCTTGAGGCCGGCTTCTTCAATCGCCTGGATGGCGCCTATGGCCATGTCGTCGTTGTGTGCGTAGAGCACGTTGATGTTTTTGCCCTCGGCCTTGAGGAAGGCTTCCATCACTTCCTTGCCCTTGGCGCGTGTGAAGTCGCCGGTTTGTGAACGCACGATCTTGAACTTGGGATCGGCCTTGATGATTTCTTCAAAGCCCTTCTTGCGGTCGATTGCCGGGGCCGAGCCCACCGTGCCCTGCAGTTCGACTATGCGCACCTCGCCCTTTTGGTCCTTCATCTTGTCGACCAGCCAGCGGCCGGCCTTGCGGCCTTCTTCGACGAAGTCGGAACCCATGAAGGTGACATAGAGCGTGTCGTCCTTGGTGTTGACGGCACGGTCGGTCAGCACCACCGGAATCTTCGCGGCCTTGGCTTCGCGCAGCACCGTTTCCCAACCCGATTCGACCACCGGCGAGAAGGCGATCACATCGACCTTTTGGGCGATGAAGGAGCGTATGGCCTTGATCTGGTTCTCTTGTTTTTGCTGCGCATCGGAGAACTTGAGTTCAATGCCAGCGGTCTTGGCCGACGACTTGATGGACTCGGTGTTGGCGGTGCGCCATTCGCTTTCGGCACCCACCTGGCTGAAGCCCAGCACGATGGGCTTTTGGGCGAAAGCCAGGCCGGGCAGCAGGGCGGCGAGGGAAGCGGCAGCGGTGCTGCTGATGACGTGTCTGCGGTTCAGTTTCATCTTTGTCTCCTGTTAGGGTGGTTGTGCGGAATGGGAAATGAAAAGCGGGAGCAGGGAAAAGTTTGGAGTTGTGTAGCGGTGTATTAGTGGGTCATGGTGTAGGCCGTTTTCACGGTGGTGTAGAACTCGGCGGCGTTGTGCGCGCCGTGCCGGGCATGGCCGTGGCTGCGCAGCCCACGGTGGTTGCTGCGGCGTGTGCCACACAGCATTTGCAGGTCGGCATCGGCCGTGGGCATGTTGACCAGGACGGTATCGGCACGCGCGTGCCTGCGGAAGTGCGCCGCTTGCTGCAAGGAGCGGGTGCACACGCCCATGCACAGGCCGTAGGGTGGGTCGTTGGCCAAGGCCAGCGCATGGTCGGCATCTTCGGCGCGCAACACGCAGGCAATAGGACCAAAAACGTTTTCGCGGGCGATGCGTTGTTCCGGTTGGGCCAGAAACAGCGCAGGGCTCATGAAGTGGCCAGGGGTAGGGCGTTCCAGATGCTCCCCGCCAAACACGTGTTGCGCGCCTTCGGCCTTGGCCTGTTGCACGCTGTCGAGGTCGCGCTTGAGCTGGCGCCGGTCGATCACGGGGCCTATGTCTATGCCGGGTGAGAGCGCGTGGCCTATGTGCAGGCCCGCCAGGCGTTTTTGCAGGCGCCCGACAAAAACATCGTGTACTGCGGCTTCGACGATGAGGCGGTTCGACGCGCTGCAGCGTTGGCCGGTGGCGAAATAGGCGCTGCGCACGGCGCATTCCACGGCATGGTCCAGATCCGCATCGGCCAGGACCACCAGCGGGTTCTTGCCCAAGGTCTCTAGTTGCAGCCTGGTGTGGCGTTGGCCGGTGGCACGCAGAATGCGCTCGGCCTCGGCCTCGGTGCCCGTGAAGCTCAGGCCGTCCAGGGCCGGACTGTCGATCAGGGTCTGGCCGACTTCGCGGTCGCCGCCCATCACCAGGTTGAACACACCTGCGGGCAGGCCGGCGCGGCTGATGATGTCGGCCAAGGCCCAGCCACAGGCGGGCACCAGTTCGGCGGGCTTGAACACCACGCTGTTGCCATAGGCCAGGGCGGGGGCAATCTTCGAGGCGGGCACGGCGAAGGGGAAACACCACGAAGCCATCAAGGCGACCACACCCACGGGCTCGCGGTTCACATCGACCTGCACACCCGGGCGTGCGGCGGGAAAGACCTCGCCCGCCGAGCGCACGGCTTCACCGGCAAAGAACTTGAAGATCTGTCCCGCATGCACCACTTCGGCGACGGCTTCGGGCAGGGTTTTGCCTTCTTCGCGGGCCAGCAGCATACCGAGTTCCTCTTTGCGGGCCAGCAGTTCGCTGCCAATCTGGTCGAGTGCGTCGGCACGGCGTTGCGGGTCGGTGCGGCTCCAGGGGGCGAAGGCGTCGGCGGCAGCACGCACGGCTTGCTGGGTCTGGTGCCGGTCGGCGCGGGCGTACTCGGCAACGATCTCACGCGGATCAGACGGGTTCTCGCTGATGCCTATGGTGGCGCCGGTTTCCCAGCGGCCATTGATGTAGTTGCGGATGTCGCGTTGAACGCCGTCTAGCTTCACCTTGTCTCCGGCATCATGAAAGGATTCTGAGAACCTGTTCACGATCTCCCCAGGGCCGCGCAGGCACCTTATCGGGATGCACTGCTAGGCGTAAAACCCAAGCCAAGGCTCCTGCCTTGGCTGGTTTTGTAACGACGCAGGGCGCCCGAGAAGGTGCCAGCCCTCCGGGTTGGGGTGAAATCGGGCGCTTTGCCTGCCATAGCCCTTGCATGGGCAGAGAGCCTATGCGGCGGTCTCTGACAGTCAACTCATCCCGATTGCACCGCAACGCGGCCCTAGGGAGATTGTGAACAAATTCTTAACGTGGGTTGGATTCTAGGAATCAAAAAGATATCATTCCAATCAAATTTCGATCAATATTGATATCAATCGAGGGATTCTGGAAATCCCTTGTTTCACCGACTGCTGCACCATGTCCACCTATACCCATTGGTTTATCCGCGCCCGGCTCAAAACCCGCCAACTGCTGTTGATCGTGGCGCTGGCCGAAGAGGGCAATATCCACCGCGCCGCACAGGTGCTGAACATGACGCAGCCCGCGGCCTCCAAGCTGCTGAAGGATTTGGAGGAGGTGCTGGAGGTGCAGCTCTTTGAGCGTCTGCCGCGTGGCATGCGGCCCACCTGGTATGGCGAGTGCATGATTCGCCACGCACGCGAGGCCTTGGCCAGTTTGAACCAGGCACACGACGAGTTGTCGGCGCTGAAAGCGGGGCGGTTTGGCCAGGTCGGCGTGGGCGCCATCACCTCGCCCGGCCTGGCGCTGTTGCCGGCCGCCATCGCCGCGCTGAAGCAAGACCAGCCCAATCTGCGGGTCTCGCTGGACATCGAAACCAGCCCGGTCTTGCTGGACCGGCTGCGCGAAGGCCGGCTCGACGTGATCGTGGCTCGGCTATTTGAAGAGCACGATAAATCCAACCTGCGCTACGAGCCGCTGACCGGTGAGCCGGTGTGTGCGGTGGCGCGGCCCGGGCATCCGCTGATGTCGGTGAACGGCCTGGGCCTGCGCGACGTGGTCAACACGGGTTGGATCGTGCCGCCTGCGGGCAGCGTGCTGCGCCACCGTTTCGATTTGATGTTCACCGAGGCGGGCCTGGTGCCGCCCATCAATGTGATAGAGACGGCGGCAGTACTGTTCATCACCCGCATGCTGCAAAAGAGCGACATGTTGTGTGTGATCGCCACCGAGGTGGCCAACTACTACGCGGCCCACGGCATCCTGTCCATCCTGCCGCTGGAGATGCCGTGCAACATGGACGACTTTGGGCTCATCACCCGCACCGACCGCCTGCCGTCGCCCGGCGCCAAGCTGTTGATGCAGGCCCTGCGCACGCAGAGCCTGGCGGTTTATGGGCGCAGGCTGGAGGCGGTCTAATTAAACCCAGCCGGCATCGACCGTGAACTCGTGCGCCGTGCACATGGCGCCATCGTCGGCCGCTAAAAACAACACCATGTTGGCAATGTCCTGCGGCTTGAGTTTGTCGGGCAGGCACTGGTTGCGCGCGAGTTCTTTTTCGCCCTCGGCATCGAGCCACAGCGCAATCTGCCGCTCGGTCATCACCCAGCCGGGCGAGACGGTGTTGATGCGGATGCGGTCTTGCCCCAGCGACTTGGCCAGGCCACGCGTGAGCCCGTTCACCGACGACTTGGCGACCGAATAACACGGGTAGCCGCTGCCTTTGCCCTGCCAGCCGGTCGAGCCCAGATTCACGATGGAGCCAAAGCCCAGGCGCTTCATGCCTGGCACGGCGGCCTGGATGGCGAAGAACGCCGGGCGCTCATTGATGGCCATGCGTTCTTCGTAGTAGGCGGGCGTGACCGATTCCAGCGTGTGCCTGTCGTCGCTGGCCACGTTGTTCACCAGCACGGCGAAATCGCCGAGTGCGGCGGCTGCATCGGTCACAGCGGTTTGTAGTGCGGCCACATCGCGCACATCACACACGCGCCACCAGGGAGCGCTGTGGCCGGCCTCGGCGATGTCCTGGGCCAGGCGGCGGCTGGGTTCTTCGGCAATGTCGATAAAAGCCACGCGGGCGCCCTGCGCGGCAAAGCTGCTGACGATGGCCGCGCCAATGCCGCTGCCCCCGCCCGTGACGAAAACCGAGCGGCCTTTCAGGCTGGGGTAATTGGTTGTTCCGGGGTTCAAGCGCTGTCTCCTTGAGTTTGTCCTTGGGTTTTTGATATTGCAAATTGCATATTGATGAATATGATGTTTATCTAATTCAGTTATCAATATGCCTCAGGTCGGCGTGGTACGTCAATGTCCACGTTGTGACCTGCTGCCGAACAACGTTTTAAACGGAGACAAAACTTGCCACAGCACCCGATCTACACAGCGCCCAGTATGTGCGGCGCGGTGCGCTGCCTGGTGGACGCACAGGCGCAACTTGGCGAGGGCGCGTGTTGGTCGCCGCGTCTGCAGCAGTTGTGGTGGGTCGATATCCTGGGCCGGCAATTGCACCGCTACAACCCGGTTGATGGTGGTCTGCAAAGCTGGACCTTAGACGAAGAAGTGTCTGCGGTGGCCGAATGCCGCGACGGTCCGGGTTTGTTGCTGACGCTGCGCCGGGGCTTTGCCAGCTTCGACCCCACACAAACGGATGCCCTGCCGCTGTACAGCCATTGCCCGCCCAGCGAACCCGTGAGCAACCGCTTCAACGACGGCAAGTGTGATGCCGCCGGCCGCTTCTGGGGCGGCACCATGGACTTTGCCTGCCTTGCTCCGAGCGGCGCCTTGTACCGCTTCGACCCCGACGGCCAATGCAGCCAGCACGACAAAGGCTGGGTGGTGACCAACGGCCCCACGTGGTCGGCCGACCAGCGCACGCTGTACGCCAACGACACCGTGCAAGGCCGTATCTACGCTTACGACTTTGACAGCGCCACCGGCGCCCTGGCGCACCGCCGCCTCTGGCACACCTTTGCCGAGGGTGACGGTCTGCCCGACGGCATGACCACCGACGCGGCCGGCCGTTTGTGGATCGCCCATTGGGGCGCCGGTTGCGTGACCGCGCACCACCCGGAAACGGCAGAAGAGTTGTGCCGCATCACACTGCCCGCGAGCCAAATCACCAGTTGTGCGTTTGGCGGCGCCGATTTGCGCACGCTCTACATCACCAGTGCCGCTGTGGGCTTGAGCGCCGCGCAACTCGCCGCCGAGCCCTTGGCGGGCGCCTTGTTTGCGGTGGAGATCGACAGCCCCGGCGTAGCCGCAAATACGTTTGGATCGGCCTCGAGGGCCGGGAGTACTGACGGGAGTACCGAGGTATGAGCCACAACTTGGTATGGCTGCGCCATGCAGGCCAGCATCTGGCGCTGGTACCGACACTCGGCGGCAGTGTGGCCGCTTGGCAATGTGAGCGCAGCAGCGGCGGCGACCGGTTTGACCTGTGGCGCCCCTGGGGCGGCGCAGTGGAAGACCTGTACCAGATGGCGTCGTTTGCCATGGTGCCCTGGTCCAACCGCATCAGCCGCGGTGGTTTTGAACACAACGGCCAGTTCCACGCCATGCAGCCGAATCGCATGGGCGAGGCTTATCCCATCCACGGCGACGGCTGGCTGCAAGCCTGGGAACATGCACAGACCGCGCCCGACACACTGGTGATGACGCTGGAGTCGCAGCATTTCAACGGCGCGCCGTACCACTACCACGCGACGCAGACCTTTCGCTTGTTGCCCGGAGGGTTGGATCAATCGGTGACGGTGCGCCATTTGGGCCCCGACAGCCTGCCCTACGGCCTGGGCCTGCATCCGTGGTTTCCGCGCACGCCGTACACGCATGTGCAGGCGCCGGTGCAAGGTGTGTGGCTCAGCGGTGCCGACCCGATTCCCACGGGCTACAGCACAAGTTTTCCGCAGAGTTGGGATTTGAATGCCGGGCTGGAAGCCGTCGATCCGCAGGGCCGGTTGATCGACAACGGCTACAGCGGCTGGGGTGGCCAGGCCACCATCACCTGGCCGGAACATGGTCTGCAACTAAGTGCCAGCATGCCTAACTTTGTGGCCGATGGTGGTGTGGCGCGGCACCACTGCCTGATCTACCGCCCGCCGCAGGGGCCGGCGTTTTGTTTCGAGCCCATCACCCATCCCATCAATGCTTTTCACCAGCCGGGCCGGCCGGGGCTGAAGGTCCTGGCCCAAGGGGAAAGCTTGACGCTGGCCGTGCAGTGGCGTTGGCGCGAATACGCTTGATCGCAGACGCTTGGGGTCAGGGGCGCCGGCGCTTGGGCTGGCGGAAAAATCACCGTCCCAGGTGGTGATGTCACCTAGGGCCACGTGCACGCACGACAGGGTTGCGGCTGCTGGCAGAATGACGGCCATTCAGGAGCCCTCACTTGCAAACTATTTACCCTCTTTTGGCCACTCTGCTGGCGTATCTCATCGGGTCGTTGTCATTCGCGGTCATCGTGAGCAAATGCATGGGGTTGAACGACCCGCGCACCTACGGCAGCAAAAACCCGGGCGCCACCAATGTGTTGCGTTCGGGCAGCAAGGCGGCGGCCATCGTGACCCTGTTGCTGGATGCGTTCAAGGGCTGGTTGCCGGTGGTGCTGGTGCGCTGGTTTGGTGAGCCTTTTGGTTTGGGCGAGGGCACGGTCGCTTTGGTCGGGCTGGCCGCTTTTCTAGGGCATTTGTACCCGGCGTATTTCCGCTTCCAGGGCGGCAAGGGTGTGGCCACAGCACTGGGTGTGTTGCTTGGCATTCACTGGTTGCTGGGCCTGGGAACCATCGTCACCTGGCTGATCATTGCAGTGTTTTTCCGCTATTCGTCGCTGGCTTCCTTGGTCGCCGCCGTGTTTGCACCGGTGTTTTATGTGCTGGTGGCGGGCGCGTTCTGGTACCTGGACAAATCGATCTTGATCGCAATGGTCGCGATGTCGCTGCTGCTGATCTACCGCCACCGCGAAAACATCAACCGTTTGCTGCAGGGCAAGGAATCACGCCTGGGTAAAGCTAAGACGGCCGCCAGCAAATAGGCGGCCCGTCACGGGGGCGATGATCAGGCCGCCGCGTTGGCTGGCCGGTCGGCCTGTATGCCCAGGCGCAGCAGGTTCTGGTGGTTGATGCGCACCTTGACCGCTTCCTGTGTCAAGGCCGCCAGCACCAGCGGACCACTGGTTGCGGTGCGGTGCAGGCGTGGGGTGTTCAGCACTTCGCCGCTGCGGTTGAGCACAATCGCCACCAGCGGGTGGTTGGGTTTTTTGCTACGGCGCAAGACCACGGCGGTCTCGCCATTGTCCAGCCGCACATAGGTGCCGGGCGGGCACAGGCCGGTGGCACGCACCAGCGCAAAACCCACGGGGTCGTGTGGCTCGCCGGTTTGCATCATGATGGTCCGGGCCGATTCGATGGCACTACGGCCTGAGCGTGTTTTGCGCGGGCTGACCATGGCGGCGTAGCGGTCCACGGTGCGCAGAATGTGCGACAGGCGCTCCACCACCGACCACTGCTCGAATTCCCCTTCCGCAGGGCTGGCGCCGTGGTGGTTGGCCACGACCTCGATCCACACGCTGTCGTGCACTCCGACATCGATCAGCAACAAACGCCCGGAATACGCATGCGCCTGTATGCTGGCGGCCTGCTGGGGTGTGGGTTTGTCGTTTTGCGCGGCCAGGTCGTTTTGCAACTGCGTCATGGCGATGTTCATCGTCATGGCGGCAAACACCAGGCTGTCGCGTTCGCTGCGCGGCAGGTCCAGCTCCTGGGCGGTCAGGTCGCACAACACCGCACAGATCAGGGCATGCAGCGCGCTGTAACCCATGGAGGCATTGGTGGCCAGTTGGAACAGCAGGTAGAGCGCGGTGTCGGTATCCTGGCGCAGCAGGTCTTGCATCCAGCGGTCGTACTGGCGCAGCTTGTGCACGAAGGCGGGGATGTTCATCGGGTTGCCAAGCACCATGGCCAGACCCGATTCAAGGTCAGCCCACAGGCTGAGCAAGTCTTCGTAATCTGCGCTTTGAGGGTGCGGCAAGGTGGTGGGTTGCATTGAACGACTGGGCGTACTTCTGATCTTCAATATTTGCTTGGGCGAGTGACCGAATCTAGCAGATTGTGTGGCCCCTGCGGGCCGCAAAAATGTAGCGAAACGCACATGCGGCCACAGCCCGGCGGCTTCAGTAGCGGCGCTCAAGCACCATTTGGTCGTTGGTCCGGTTCATTTGAAAACGTGTCAGCACGCTGTTGCCCAGCAGCACAAACGGCATGGCGGCGGGGGTGACCACGGCTTCCACATCGTACAGCTGCACGTCGCCCACACGCACCGTCGCCAGCCGAATGCGCCAGCCTTGCGTCACGCCATTGGCGGTGCTCATTTGCACGGGCTGGCCGTTCTTGTAGTTCACGCCCAGGCGCTCGGCCTCGGCTTGGCTCATGGCGACAACGGAGGCACCGGTATCCACCATGAACTGGGTGGTGTTGCCATTGATCGCACCCTGGCTGAAGAAGTGGCCGCGGCTGTCCGCCGTGAGCACGACGCGGGTGGCGCCGCCCTGGCTGCTGCCGGCCATTTGCACAGGTGTGTCGCCTATGCGCAGCGTCAGGCGTTTGCCGGCGAATTCGAGGTCGGCCGCATCGCTGCGCGTGGCGACCACCTTCACACCTTTGTAGGTTTCACCGGGCGCCACCGTTTTGGGGGCAGCGCCATCGACGACCAGCAGCGCCTTGTTGCCCAGCATGCCCGAGAGCACCACGCTCTGGGCTTGCGCCAAACTGCCCGCGCCCAGCAGCAAGCCCAGAGCGATGCCGGGGAGGCAGCGGTTTTGGCGCATGAGGCGTATGCCGTGGTCCGCTGGCTTAGTCGCGGAAGTTGTTGAAACTCAGCGGCAGGTCGCTCATCTCTTTGCGGATCAGCGCCATCGCGGCTTGCAGGTCGTCGCGCTTGGCGCCGGTGACGCGCACGGCATCACCCTGGATGGCGGCCTGCACTTTCATCTTGCTGTCCTTGATGGCCTTTTGGATCTTCTTGGCGGCGTCGGACTCGATGCCGTTGCGCACCTTGATGACTTGCTTGACCTTGTCGCCGCCGATTTTCTGCACGTCGCCCTTGTCGAGAAACTTCACGTCGACGCCGCGTTTGGTCAGTTTGTTGGTCAGCACATCTTCGATCTGCGTGAGCTGAAAATCGGCGTCGCCGATCAAGGTGATTTCCTTGTCCTTGAGTTCAATGGCGGCCGAAGTGCCTTTGAAGTCGAAGCGGGTGGAAATCTCTTTGGTGGTGTTTTCGACGGCGTTTTTGACTTCGACCAGATCGGCTTCGCAAACAGTATCAAAAGAAGGCATCTTGGTGGACTCTCTAGGGGCAGCCCGGGCCTGTCGGGGCGGCTGCCAGTGGGGGGGAGGGCTGCGACAGGCCAGCCGGGCAACGGGGCGGGAAAACACCAGACCCGGTGCGACAATCCGGCCATGTTAATCGAGAAAAATGCCCCGCTGCGCGACTACAACACCTTTGGCATCGTGGCCAAGGCGCAAACCTTGGTGCGCATCACCAGCGAGGCCGACCTGGCGCAGCTCTGCGCCGACCCGGTGCTGGGGCCGCAGCCTAAATTTGTGCTCGGCGGCGGCAGCAACGTGGTGCTGACCGGCGACGTGCGTCCGGTGGTGCTCAAGGTCGAAGTCATGGGCAAACGCCTGCTGGCCGAGACCGACAAGGCCTGGATCGTGGAGGCCGGTGGCGGCGAAAGCTGGCACGGCCTGGTGCAATGGACGCTGGCGCAGGGCTATCCCGGCCTGGAAAACATGGCGCTGATTCCGGGCACCGTGGGCGCGGCACCGGTGCAGAACATCGGCGCCTATGGAGTTGAACTGCAAGACCGTTTTGAATCGCTAGACGCGGTGGATCTGAGCACCGGCCAGAGCTTCACGCTGGATGCGGCGCAATGCGCTTTTGGTTACCGCGACTCGGTGTTTAAACACCTGGCCGCCCAGCCCGGCGACTTTGGCTTGTCTGGCCGCGCCCTGATCACGCGCGTGCGCCTGCGCCTGCCCAAACCCTGGAAGCCCGAGATGGGTTACCTCGATTTAGAGAGAAAACGGCAGGAGCGCAATGTGGATGTGCCTACACCACTACACATTTATGAGTGGATTTGCGAGATCCGGCGCAGCAAGCTGCCCGATCCTGCGGTCATAGGCAACGCCGGCAGCTTCTTCAAGAACCCCACGGTCAGCCCCGAGCAGTGCGCCGACATCATTGCGCGTGAACCGCGCATCGTGCACTACCCCATGGCCGACGGCAGCATCAAGCTGGCGGCGGGCTGGCTCATAGACGCCTGCGGCTGGAAGGGCAAGTCCATAGGCAACGCCGGCGTCTACGACAAACAGGCGCTGGTGCTGGTCAACCGTGGCGGTGTGACCGGCGGCGAGGTGGTGACGCTGGCGCGCGCCATCCAGACCAGCGTCTACGAACGTTTTGGCATTCGGCTGGAGCCGGAGCCCGTGGTCATTTGATTTGCTGATGAACTAGCCGCCGAAACGTTCGGTGCGGATGTCGGCCGGCGGCACACCCAGGGCCAGCAAAGCTTGGACCACGGTTTCCACAAAACCGTTGCTGCCGCAGACGTAGACCAGGGGCGATTGCCCCAAGGGCTGCAAAACGCTGGCCAGGTACGCCGCATCGATGCGCCCTACCTTGTCTTGCGGGCGTGGCGCCGTGCTGGCGCGCGACAACACCAGGCGCGTGGTGAATCCGCTCTGCTGCTCCAGCGCTTGTAAGGCGGGCCACAGAATGAGCTCTGCCATCTCGCGCGCGGCGTAGACCAATGTCATCGGCGGCTGTGGGTCGCGCAAAGCCGTGCGGTGCTGCGCCATCGACAGCAACGGCACCACACCTGAACCACCGCCCACCAGCAGCACGGGTCGCACCTGGTCCGTGGGCCAGACGAAATGGCCGCCTACCGGGCCCAGCACTTCCACTTCATCGCCGGGTTGGGCCACGTCAAAGAAGTAGGGCGAAACTTCGCCGTCGTCGAGCCGCTCAATCGCCAGGTCGTAGAAACTTTCAAGCTCGGGTGGCGACAGCAAGGAGTAGCTGCGCTGCGCTTGATAACCGTCTTCAGCGGTGAGGCGCACGTCCACGTGTTGGCCCGCGCGCGGCTGGCGCCAGGTCTGTGGCCGCAAGCGGATGTGCACGATGCGTGGGCTCAGGCGTTCGGTTGACTCGACGCTGGCGGGTGTCCAAAGCGGCATTGTTTAGGCTTCACTCGGCCAGCGTTCAGTCATCGCTATAACGCTGCTGCAGAAAAGGATCGCCGCGCCGGTGGTAGCCACGCAGCTCCCAAAAACCAAGCTCTTCACGCTGCAGAAACTGCAAGCCGCTGACCCATTTGGCCGACTTCCAAAAGTACAGGTGGGGCACCAGCAGCCGCGCCGGGCCGCCGTGTTCGGCCTGCAGCGGCGCCCCGTCATAGTGGGTGGCGACCATGGCTTTGCCGCCCAGCATGTCGGCGCTGTCCACATTGGTCGAATAGTCGTCATAAGCATGCGCCAGGCTGAAGGGCGTGGGCGCACCGGCAAATCCGGCGGCGGCCAGCAGATCGTCCACCGTCACACCTTGCCAGCCGGTGTCGAACTTAGACCAGGTGGTGACGCAATGGATGTCGGCCACCACGCGGGTTTGCGGCAGGGCGTTGAACTCGGCCCAGTTCCACACCTTCACCGGGCGCGGGCCGACCTTGAGCGTGAACTTCCAGTTGGCCACTTCGACGTGCGGCGTGGGCCCGGCGGACAGCACCGGAAAGTCATCGGTCAGCGACTGGCCGCGCGGCAGTCGCGCGCCCAAGGTGGCACTGAGGCCACCGCGCCGGGTTGCGCCGAATCCTCTGGTCGCCATGGCTGACTCCTTTTAGGTAAACAAGTCCGGCTGCGCTTTGGCCATCATTTGGGTGGGCTCATCGGCCAAGCCAATCACATCGCCAGCCTGGATGCGCCCACCACGCAAGATGCGCGCCGTCACGCCGCCGTGGCCACGCAATGCGTTGTAGCCGCCCGGCCCCAGCAGTTGTTCCATACGCGAGCACGGGTCACACGGGCCGGTGATGCTGATCAGCACCTCGGCGCCAATGTGCCAGACCAGGGGCCTGTCGGCAAACGGCGAGCGCATGGCCAGCAGGTTCCAGCCCGAGACCACCAGGTTGCGCCGCAGCAGCGTGGCGGCTATGGACGTGCGTCCGCACCACGCTGCCACGGTGGCCAAATGTTCCGCCTGGATGAGTGTGATCTCGCGCAAGCGCGCCGTCTCGGCCAGGCGCTCACGTGCCGCGCGGTGATCGCCCTGCAGGCCGTAGCCGGGCCGCGCCTCCACCTGCGGCACCGTTTGGGCCGGTGCCCCTTTGGCAGGGCGCAGGATGATGGCTTCGACCCGCCCTTGGCGCGGGTGTTGGGCGGTGAGGGTGCGCAAATCAGGCATGGCTTGGCTCAAGCGTGAATCCGGAAAATCCAAGTATGCCCGCGCGCATGAAAAAACCCGGCCCCGCTTTCGCAGAGGGCCGGGTCGGTGCAGGTGTTGCCGCTGAATGCTGCGTGGGCTTACTTGCTGGCTTTGTTGCCGATTTGCGCCAGTGCCGCTTCGCCGCCCAGCGACAGCAGGCCGCTGCGCGCGTAGACGCCCAGCTTGGCACGGGTATCGGTGATGTCGAGGTTGCGCATGGTCAGTTGGCCGATGCGGTCGAGTGGCGAGAATGGCGCGTCTTCGACCTTTTCCATGCTCAGGCGCTCGGGCGCGTAGGTGAGGTTGGGGCTTTCGGTGTTGAGGATGGAGTAGTCGTTGCCACGGCGCAGTTCGAATGTGACTTCACCGGTGATGGCGCTGGCCACCCAGCGTTGTGCGGTTTCGCGCAGCATGATGGCTTGCGGGTCGAACCAGCGGCCCTGGTACAGCAGGCGGCCGAGTTTGCGGCCGTTGTCGCGGTATTGCTCGATGGTGTCTTCGTTGTGGATGCCGGTCACCAGGCGCTCGTAAGCGGCAAACAACAGCGCCAGGCCGGGCGCTTCGTAGATGCCGCGGCTCTTGGCTTCGATGATGCGGTTTTCGATCTGGTCGCTCATGCCCAGGCCATGGCGGCCGCCGATGCGGTTGGCTTCCATGATCAGCTCTACGCTGTTGGCGAAGGTTTTGCCGTTGAGTGCGACGGGTTGGCCTTCTTCAAAGCGCACGCTGACTTCTTCGGCCTTCACGGCCACGTCTTCCTTCCAGAACGCCACGCCCATGATGGGGTTGACGATGCGGATGCCGCTGTTCAGGAACTCCAGGTCCTTGGCTTCGTGGGTGGCGCCCAGCATGTTGGAGTCGGTGCTGTAGGCCTTCTCGGCACTCATCTTGTAGCCAAAGCCGGCTTGCGTCATGAACGCCGACATTTCGGCGCGGCCGCCGAGTTCGTCGATGAACAGTTGGTCAAGCCAGGGCTTGTAGATGCGCAGTGCGGGGTTGGTCAACAGGCCGTAGCGGTAGAAACGCTCGATGTCGTTGCCCTTGAAGGTGCTGCCGTCGCCCCAGATGTGGACGTCGTCGTCTTTCATGGCGGCCACCAGCATGGTGCCGGTGACGGCGCGGCCCAGTGGCGTGGTGTTGAAGTAGGTGATGCCGCCGGTGCTGATGTGGAAGGCGCCGGCTTGCAGCGCGGCAATGCCTTCAGCGGCGAGCTGGCTGCGGCAGTCGATCAGGCGCGCTTTTTCGGCGCCGTATTGCATGGCCTTACGCGGGATCTCGTCGTAGTCGGGCTCGTCGGGCTGGCCCAGGTTGGCGGTGTAGGCGTAGGGCAGGGCGCCCTTGAGCTTCATCCAGTGCAGAGCGGCGCTGGTGTCCAGGCCGCCAGAGAAGGCGATGCCGACCTTTTGGCCGGTGGGTACGTTTTGCAGAATGGTGGCCATGATGGATTCCGATGTGGTCAGCCCGGGGGCTTAACCGAAGTGGCAGATGTAGTGGTAGGGCTCGGTGACGCGAATGTCAAACTTCGAGTTGCCGGGAATGCTGAACGATTCACCCGCTTGCGAGCGCACCCAGGCGTCGCTGCCAGCCAGCTTGTATTCGCAGCTGCCGGCCGTGCATTCCATGATTTCGGGCGCGCCGGTGTTGAAGGTCAGGGTGGCGGGCAACACCACGCCAACAGACTTCTTGGTGCCGTCGGCAAAGGTGATGCCGTGGCTGACGCATTTGCCATCGAAATAGACGCTGGCCGTGGTGGAGACGGTTACGCCGTCAAATTTTGCAGTGGTCATGAGGCTGGCCGCAAACCCGTGGTTTGCGCAGAGAGGTTGGGACAGCCTGCGATTTTAGACTGCGTAATTACATCGGCGGCGCAAAGCCATTGCGTCCGGCGGTGATGCGGGTGGCGGTGGGTGTGCCGTCCTTCATGACGGCGGTGACGCTGAGCTTGGCGCCCACAACCAAAAGCGAGGCATCGGCCGGTTTCAAGGTCACCACCGGCACATCCGGTGGCACCACCAGGGTTTTCTCGCCGTCCTTGTATTTGAGCTTCAGGGTGCGACCGGCCGGTCCGCTCGCCACGACCACCTGGTCCACGGTGGCATTGGTCATGGTGCTCTGCGGCACCGCATCCCAGTTGCGGTGGCCTTCGCCGGTGCCGCGCATGGCCTCGGGGAACACCACCACCTGAATGGCCCTCAACGTGCCATCGGGCTGGGGCATGGCACCACTGCCGATGAAGCTGCCGGCCTGGATGTCGGCCAACTGCATGGGCAGGACTTCGGCAATGGTGGTGCTGGCGGGCACGGCGAGCGTGACCACCTCGCCACTGCGGTCACGCACGGTGATGCTGCCGGGCTCAATCTTTTCGATGGCGCCACGGATACGCACTGGCGCAGCAGGGGCGGCCGGAGCTTGGGCAAACGTGGTGGAAAGCGTGGCGGCCAGAACGGCCCCCACAAGCATGGAAGCCTGGCGGCGGTTGAACATCATGATGGGCCTTTAAGTGTTGGAGTAGGAATGGACAGACCGGCGCCATGATGCCGCAGATCAGGCCAGGCTGCTCCAGTCCTCGGGTGTAAAGCCCACCGTGAATTTCTGACCCCAATCCACCACCGGGCGTTTAATCACGCTGGGCTGGGCCAGCATCAGGGCCTTGGCGCTGGCGGCGTCGACCACGGCAGCCTGTGTCGCCGGGTCGAGCTTGCGCCAGGTCGTGCCTTTGCGGTTGACGAGTTTTTCCCAGCCTAGCGCGGCGATCCACTTGTCGACCTCGGCGTCGGGCACGCCCGCCTTTTTGAAGTCGTGGAAGGTATAGGCGTGGGCTTGGGTGTCGAGCCAGACACGGGCTTTTTTAACCGTGTCGCAGTTGGGGATGCCGTAGAGGATGGTCATGGGGTAATTATGACCAGAGCCCCGTTCGCAGGTTTGAGTTTGCGACAATACCTAGATGCAAACCCTTAACGACTGGCTCGCCCACTGCGAGCAGCTGCACGCCAAGAACATAGACATGGGCCTGGAGCGTGTGCGCGCCGTGGCCGAACGTATGAACCTGGCTTTTTCCTGCCCGGTGATCACCGTGGCCGGCACCAATGGCAAGGGCTCCACCTGCGCCATGCTGGAAGCGGTGCTGATCCAGTCGGGCTA